>JBBIQY010000006.1:0-62986 GCA_037442085.1 Anaerolineae bacterium | reverse complement strand
GCATCGAGCGCGCCCAGCATCGCGCCGCCCAAGCGCAACGTAACCACATTGGGTTGGCCGTGCGCGCCTTCCTGCGCTTGGAAGTCCAACGGTTGCGAACGGGCACTTCCTGGTTTGAAGCCAAAACTGCCATCATCCGCGACGCGGTGCGCGCCTACTTGGCCAATCCGTACCTCCAACTGTCAACTGCGTAACTCCTAACAGTTTGATGTGCCATGCCAAGGGGCACGATGTGTTTTATGAAAAGATGCTATACTTACCCTGTTTCTCGATGAGGCAAACGATATATGGAACAATATCTTCAACAGTTCCTAACCGGCCTGAGTAGCGAGAAGGGTTACTCTGACAATACCATCGCCGCCTATCGCAATGACCTGAGGCAGTTTGCGCATTTCTTGCGCGAATATCGCGGCGGCGCGGCAGACCCAAGCAAGGTCACGCCGGAGATGGTGCAGGCTTATGTCGAAAGAATTCAACAACCCGAAGGCGGTTATGCCCCCTCGACGGTTGCACGCAAAATCGCAGCAGTCAAATCCTTTTTTCACTCCCTCACCGAGCAGGGCCTGATCACTTCCGACCCGGCAGCGCACCTCCGCTCTCCAAAAATCCAGAAAAGCACGCCGAAGACCATCGGCAAAGAGGACCTCGAGCGTCTGCTGGCTGCGCCACGCTCCGGCAACTCGCCCAAACATTTGCGTGACAGCGCCTTGTTGGAACTGCTGGCTGCCACCGGGATGCGCGTGACGGAAGTGGTGAACTTGAGCCTGACCGACGTGGACTGGGAAAAAGCAGAGGTCATTTGCCGAGGCAAAGGCGGTCGTACCCGCCGCATCCCGATGGGCTCGGCTCGCGCTTCCCTGGAGACTTACCTGCAGACCGCTCGCCCGGCGCTGGCCAGCGAGGCTTCGCCCGACATCTTCTTCCTCAATCACCGCGGCAGGAAACTCACCCGCCAGGGCGTATGGTTGATCATCAAAGAAGCGGCGGAAGCAGCCGGCATCGCCATGGAAGTGACGCCCCACACCCTGCGGCACTCCTTCGCCAAATCGCTGGTAGGCACCGGCGAGAGCCTGCGCCGCGTGCAGGAGCTGCTCGGCCACGCGAACCTCTCGACCACGCAGGTTTACAAGCAGCCGCCCGATCCTCCGCCGGCCCTGGCCGTGGAAACGATCGCCGACGCTGACTCCGCGCCGACGAGTTGAGGCGGGATGGAACGGGCCTGATCGAATCCGTTCCCTCGGTCATCGCCGCTGTCCACCTCATCTTCGATAGAAAACACATGGAGACTTCCCTCGACCGTGCCCACTATGAAGAAGCGGCCGCCTTCATCCGCGCCCGCACGCAGCAGCAACCCACCATCGGTATCGTGCTGGGTTCCGGGTTGGGCGCCCTGGCTGACGCCGTCGAGAACGCCGATTTCATTGCCACTGCCGATATCCCGCACTGGCCGCGCTCCACCGTTCACGGGCACGCCGGGCGGCTCATCATCGGACGGTTGGAGGAACAAACGGTTCTTGTTCAGCAGGGCCGCGCCCATTACTACGAAGGCCACAGCATCCAGCAGGTGACCCTGCCCATTCGCGTCATGCAACTGCTGGGCTTTCAGACCCTCATCATCACCAACGCCGCGGGGGCCATCAACCCGGATTATGCGCCCGGCGATGTGATGCTGATCACCGACCACCTCAATCTGATCGGCATGGCGGGCCTCTCACCCTTGCGCGGGCCCAATGATCCTTCGCTGGGGCCGCGTTTCCCCGATATGAGCGTTCCGTATGACCGGGAGTGGCGGACGCTGGCGATCGCCGCCGCTGCCGAGGCCGGCCTGCCGCTGCACCAGGGCGTGTACTGCGGCCTGGCCGGACCGTCGTTCGAAACCCCAGCCGAATTGCGCTTCCTGCGCCTGGCCGGCGCGGACGCGGTCGGCATGTCCACCGTGTCGGAGGTGATTGTGGCCCGCCACGGCGGCCTGCGTGTTCTGGGCTTCTCCGGCATCAGCAATAAGGCCAACCTCGACGGCAGCACAGTGACCACACACGAAGAAGTCCTGGAGGCCGGAAAAGTATTAGCGCCCAAACTGACCACGCTCGTGCGCGGCGTGTTACGCCGGATGCGACATTGAGTCCAACGGCGTTGAAGACCGCGGCGCTGCCTCTGCCAGCCTGATGCCGGAATGGAAGATGTCATCCGATTGCTGGCCGAACACGAACTCAGGCTCTACGGCCTGCTCGCGGCAGTTGGCCTGATCTGTGTTGCGTTCGCATTGCTGGCCGTGCGACGCATGGACCGGACGCCGTTCGGCCTGGAAAAAACCCTGGCGCGTCGCCGTCTGGACACCGCCCTCTCCGGTCTGCTGTTCTGCCTCGCACTGGGCGCTTCCATCCACCTCGCCAATCGTTACGTTGCCCCGGCCTGGTTAGCCGAGCCGACCGAATTGCCGCCGGAACTGCAACCCACCCTCGCCCCGACGCCGACCCCGATCCTCGCCGCCGGCCCGCTCACCGTGGACTCCAGCGGCTGTGACCCGAGCCGCGTGATCTTCACACAACCGGCCAGCGGCGAGCGATTGACCGGCGAAGTCGAGGTCCTCGGCACGGCCAATGTCCCCAACCTCGCTTTCTATCGGATCGAGATCAGCGGCGTCGCGACGAACGGCGCCTGGGTCACGCTGAACGTCGGCAAAGAGCCGAAGGTGAACGGGCGCCTCGGCCAATTCAACGTCAACTCGTTTCAAGCCGGTGAATACGCCTTTCGCCTGGTTGTCTTGGATAATCTGGGCAAAACCTATCCCCCCTGCACGGTGGCAGTGACCTTTGCCCCCATCAATGCCGCGCCCGCCCCTACCCTGGCACCCTGACGTATCGGGTAAAATCCGGGCATGCCGCAAGTTCAAATCCGTCCGGCTCAATCCGCCGACCTGGCCGCGCTCACGGCGCTCGACCATAGCTACAGCACCGAGAACGTCTGGCAAATGGAGACGCGTGAGGAAGGCGAGGCCGTTTACGTGACCTTCCGTAACGCGCGCCTGCCGCGTTCCGTGCGCGCCAGCCCGCCGCGTGACCCGCGCCACCTGATCGAAGCCTGGAACAAGCGAGTATGCTTTCTGGCAGCCGAGGAGGCCGGCGTTCTGAAGGGCTACGTGAATCTGACGCTGGCCCCCGTGCCCGGCGTGGGTTGGATCGCCGACCTGGGTGTAGAACGCCGCTTTCGCCGGACAGGCGTGGGCACGGTGCTGCTGACCGCCGCGCTGCACTGGGCGCGCCAGAACGGCTTGCAGCGCGTGGTGCTCGAGACTCAGTCCAAGAACTACCCGGCCATCTGCTTTGCCCAAAAGAATGGCCTGGTGTACTGCGGCTACAACGACCGCTATTATCCCAACCAGGATGTCGCCGTTTTCTTTGGCGCCAATCTCAAGTGAGCGTTCCATGTCAAAGTGTCACAGATCTGTGGACGCTTAACGCGCGACTGCCAGGATTGTTGCCCGACACTTGACCTCTGGCGCCGTTAATCAGTTTCGTCGGTATGTCAACCCTCATCAACGGCCTGGCCACCCTCAGCCAGATCCTCGCCTCCGGCATCGTCATCACAGCGTTCTCGCTACTGCTCTACGCGCTGACCTTCAACCTGCGTGAACGTGTGGCGCGCTCCTTCGCCGCTCTGCTCGCCTTCATCACCGTCGTCTACTTTTGCGATGTGCTCATCAGCACGATAACGGACCTCTCCCGGGCCGAATTCTGGCTGCGCTTTCAGTGGCTGGGCATCGCCGCCATCCCGGCGGCCTATCTGCACTTTTCCGACGCCCTGCTGGCGACGACCGGCCAGCCCTCGCGTGGGCGGCGGCGCGTCTCCATCCGCGTGCTCTACCTGCTGGCGCTCACGTTCCTGGCGGCGGCGCTGTTCACCGATAGCCTCGTGAAAGCCGCTGTCCTGGAGAATGGTGTAGGCCGCCTGCGCGCCGGCTTCCTCTTCCCGGTGTTTATGGCTTACTTCATCGGCAGCCTGAGCTGGGCCGGATGGAACTTCGTGCGCGCCTATCGCCGTTGCCAGACCTCGACTGCGCGCCGGCGCATGTTGTACCTGATGGTATCCGCCGCCGCGCCGCCGCTGGGCGCGTTTCCGTTCCTCCTGATCGCGGGGCAAACGGCCTCCCTCCACCCCATCCTCTTCTGGACGCTCGTCATCCTCACCAACGCCGCCGTCTCCCTGTTGTTGCTGGTCATGGCCTACACCGTCGCCTACTTTGGCGTGGCCCAGCCGGATCGCATCATCAAGGCGCGCTTCTTCCAGTGGTTCCTGCGCGGGCCGCTCGTGGCTTCCACGGTGCTGGCCATGTATGTGCTCGTCGTGCGCTACGGCCCGGCCCTGCCGCTTTACGACCCGCGCGCCGTGCCCTTCCTGCTCGTCGCCGTGCTGCTGCTACTGCAATTCCTGATTACGCTGGTTCGCCTGCCCATCGAGCGCGCGCTGTTCTACGGCGCGGACCGGCTGGAGTTGCGCCGGCTGCAAACACTGGAAGAACGCCTGCTGACCACGCGCGACCTGCAGCAATTCTTCGAGTCCGTGCTGGCGGCGTTGTGTGACGCGTTGAGCAGCCCGTCGGCGTTCCTGGCCGCGTTTGATGAACAGGGCAAGATTGATTATGAAGTCGCGGTAGGCACAGCCGTGGAACTGCGGGCCAAGGGCACCTTGCCGCCGCTCTCCGCCCTGCGCACGACGCCGGTCGAGATCCCCGGCCTCAACGGGCGACAGGCCGAGTTGTTTCCCGGCGGGCTGTTCGCCTGGGGTGAATACTGGATCCTGCCGCTGCGCGGTGCGAACTCCGGCGAGACGCTGGGGCTTCTGGGCGTGCAGGCCGGCGATGCTACCCGGCTAACCGCCGAGTCGGCCGTCACCTTCAGCCGCCTCTCGGCGCGCGCCGCCGCCGCCCTGGAAGACCGCCGTCTTCAGCGCGATGTCTTTCAGGCGCTCGACCAGCTTCTGCCGGATATCGAACGGGTGCAGCGCCTGCGCGCTTCCGGCGCATACACCAGCGCAGAACGCCTGGCCGCGCCCGAACCACCCCTGGACGCCGCCGATCTCCCTGCCATGATCAAGGACGCCCTGAGCCATTACTGGGGCGGGCCGAAGCTCACTGAAAGCCCGCTGCTGCGCCTGCGCGTAGTGCAGAACGCCATTGACCAGCACGACGGCAACGCCGTCAACGCGCTGCGCGCCGTGCTCAGCGAGGCGGTGGAAACCATCAAGCCCGAGGGGCAACGCAAGACCACCACCGAATGGCTGCTCTACAACATCCTCGAGATGAAATTCCTCCAGGGAGAACGCGTGCGCGATGTGGCCGCCCGTCTGGCGGTGAGTGAGGCCGATCTGTATCGCAAACAACGAGTCGCGCTGGAGAAAGTCGCCGAAGCCATACTCGCTCGTGAACGCACAGCCAGCCGTCGGGAGCCCGCCTGACTTGCCCCAGCTTTGTATAACCCAAAAATTTGGTCTTTGCGCTTCTCGCACAAATTGAGTATCCTGTGCCCGTGACCCCATTCGGAGGAAAAGAATATGTGGCGCGAGCAAGAAGGGTATGAAGCGTCCGGGCCGGAAATTCTAGACGATGGCTGGTGGGCTTCTGTACTGCAGGAGGAACAGAACAGACGATCACCCGGAGCCTTTGCCGATGGCTCGGATAATGGACACGTGGCCGAAGTGCCCGCCGCCGACCCGGCTTCGGATTGGGAACGCGCACGGGCGCTCTACGAGTCAGACGAGACCATCGAATTGGAAGTCGTCGGCTACAACCGGGGCGGCCTGCTGGTCGCGTGGGGTTCGCTGCGAGGTTTCGTACCCGCTTCACATCTGATCAATTTCCCCAACGAAGCCGACGAGGTCCGCCGCAAATCCATCCTGGCGACTCGCGTCGGCGAGCGGCTGCTGCTCAAAGTCATCGAGTTCGAGCCGAGCAAAGGCCGGATCGTCTTCTCCGAGCGCGCGGCACGCTTCGGCCCCGGTTCGCGCCAGCAACTGCTGCAGCGCATCCAGCCCGGCGACATCCTGACCGGCCTGGTGACCAACATCTGCGATTTCGGCGTCTTTGTGGACCTGGGCGGCGTTGAAGGCCTGATCCACGTCTCCGAGATTTCGTGGAACCGCGTGGCCCATCCGCGCGACGTGCTCAGCAACAACGAGACCGTGCAGGTCAAGGTGCTATCGGTGGATCGGGACAACGCGCGCGTGGCCCTCAGCCTCAAACGCCTGCGTCCCGATCCGTGGAGCACGGTCAGCGAGCGCTACACCATCGGCCAGATTATCGAGGGCAAGATCACCAACGTCGTAAACTTTGGCGCCTTCATCAGCCTGGAGGACGGGCTGGAGGGTCTGATTCACGTCTCCGAGCTGGCCGAGGGCAATTTTCTTCATCCCCGTAACGTCGTACACGAAGGCGAGTGGGTCCGCGCGCGCATCCTGAGCATTGACGGCTCCAGCCGCCGCCTGAGCCTGAGCCTGCGCCACAGCCAGGTCGAGCAGGTCATTTCCTGACGCCCATCGAACAGGATCGGAGCGGGCCGGGGTCGGGCAACGGTTTGTCCCTCTCCGGCCTTTGAGTTTAAGCGCCGCCCGTCCGCGATTGGTTGCGCGATTACGGTCATGGGGTAAGATACGCTAAGGTAACGGTGCGATCTGTGGCGAAGTCAATGTCCAAGAAGACCAAGTCCCCGGCGCCGGCGGCCTACGCCTACGACCGCGACGGCGAGGGTCACCCTCGCAAACACATTCCCGAGCCGGATCCGGGGCTGTTTCGGTTCTTTGGCGTTATCCAGCGGCTGGGCAAATACTGGGATGATCTGCTGGCCGTTGTGCTGCTGGTCGTTGCTGCCTTGAGCCTGCTGGGGCTGACCGAGCTGACCTCCGGTGCGCTGACCGATTGGTGGGTGGGCCTGCTGCGCTCATGGTTCGGTTGGGGGGCGTGGCTCGTGGCGCTCTCCCTCGGCTGGGTGGGCGCGCTCATCCTGCTGCACAACCTGGGCAAGCTGCCGCCGCTGCGCTGGGGCCGCCTGATCGCGGCTGAGGTCGCGCTGTTCGCCCTACTCGGGCTGTTCAACCTGATGGCCGGCGGCACGCTGGGGCTGGCGCTCGAGGGCCAGGGCGGCGGCCTCATCGGTTGGGGCCTCGGGTACGCCGTTGCCCGCCTCTTCCCGCCGCCGACCGATGCCTTCAGCCTCGGCGCCGTCTTCTTGCTCAGCCTGCTCTTCGCGCTCGACGTCACCGCCGACCGGTTCGCCCGGCTGCGCGCCTGGCTGGCCGCGCAAGGCTTCGAGACGCAACGCAACACGGCGACACATCAGTTGCCCTTGCCCCTCGATCACGCAAAGGCCAAAGCCAAGGGCCGCAACCTGGCAGACAAGCTGCGCCCGTCCGCAGACACCGCGCCTGCCGCGCGCCCCAGGCCTAAGCTGGCTGCCGGCGAACGGTTGCGCGTCCCGGTGGAGACCGTGGCCGACGAGATCAAGCCAAAGAAGAAGCGCGACCGGCGCCTGCCGGGCCTCGACCTGCTGGACAACACCGACCTGCGCCGGCCCGCGCAAAAGGAAATTGATGAGACCGCTTCGATCATCGCCAAAACCCTGAGCGAGTTTGGCGTGCCCATCAACATCCTCGGCGCGCGCGTCGGCCCAAGCGTGACACAGTATCAGGTCGAGCCGGGCTTCGTGGAGAAGCCCGGGCCGGACGGCGCGAGCAAACAGTGGAAGGTGCGCGTGGCACAGATTGCCTCGCTGCAAAAAGACATTGCCCTGGCGCTTTCCGCGCCCAGCATCCGCATCGAGGCGCCGGTGCCGGGTGAAAACTATGTCGGCATCGAAGTGCCGCACCGCCGCCTCAGCCTCGTCGGCGTGCGCCCGGTGATCGAGTCCGAGGCTTTTCAGAGGCTCAATAAGCCGCTCGCCATCGCCCTCGGACGCGACACCTCCGGCGCGGCGGTGGCCGCCGACCTCGGTTCGATGCCCCACCTGCTCATCGCCGGCACCACCGGCTCCGGCAAGAGCATCTGCATCATCTCGCTAATCACCTGCCTGATCACCAACAACACGCCCGACGATCTGCGGCTGGTGATGATTGACCCGAAGATGGTGGAGCTGGTGCGCTTCAACGGCCTGCCGCACCTGTACGGCAAAGTGGAAACCGAGCTGACGCGCATCCTGGGCGTGCTACGCTGGACGGTGCGCGAGATGGACCGGCGTTACAAGCTCTTTGAAGAAGTGGCTGCCCGCAACCTGGACGCCTACAACGCCAGAATTTCCAAACGCAATCGCGGGCGGCCACCGGCCTCGCCGCCGCTGCCGCGCATCGCCGTCTTCATTGACGAATTGGCCGACCTGATGATGCAGGCCCCCGACGAGACCGAGCGCCTGGTCGTGCGGCTGGCACAGATGGCGCGCGCCACCGGCATCCACCTCGTCGTCGCCACTCAGCGCCCCAGCACCGAGGTGGTCACCGGCCTGATCAAGGCCAACTTCCCGGCGCGCATCGCCTTCGCCGTCGCCTCCAGCACCGACTCGCGCGTCATCCTCGACTCGGTCGGCGCGGAATCGCTGCTCGGCCGAGGCGATATGCTCTTCCAATCGGCAGAGATGCCCGCGCCTGCCCGACTGCAAGGCTGCTTCGTCAGTGACAAGGAAGTAGACCGACTGGTGAGTTGGTGGCGCGAGCAGGCCGACGCCTATGCCGACGAGCCCCAGGCCGACGTGGAGGCCGAGGCCGCCGCCGAAGCGGAAATCCTCAAAGCGGGCAAGGGCGGCGCGGAGACGAGGCTGCCCGTTGCCGCCGCCCCGTGGGATGAGCTGCTGGCCCGCGAACAGGCCATCGAGGACAAAGACCGCCAGATCGAGCAGGCCATCGAGATCGTGAAGAAGTACGGCACGGCCAGCGCCTCGTTGCTCCAGCGCAAGATGCGCATCGGCTATCCACGCGCCGCCCGGCTGATGGATGAACTGAAGCAGATGGGCATTGTGGGCCGCGAGCAAGCCGGCGGCAAGACGCGCGAGGTCTTCGTCGGCAAGGACGACGATCCCATCGGCGAGCGCGCCGCGCGCATCCTAGGCGGCAACGATGACGAATAATCCTGGCCTCGAAGGGCGCAACTTGAACGAAGCTTCGCCCAGATTCGCGCCCTTCGAGGCTGATTGGCCCCGTGCTCCCGGCAGACCTGCGCGACAACCCCGGCTACACCCTCCTCGCCGAACTCAAGCACGATGACCTCGGCGAGTTCACCCATGCCTACTACTGGCAAAAGCGCAGTTGGGTGATCTGGGCGCATTACGCTTTCTCGCTGGGCGTGCTGGCGGCGATTGCGCGCGTGGCCCTCGTGAGCCGCTTCGGCGTGGAGGATTGGCTGACCGGCTTTGGCCTGGGGGTCGTGGGATTTGTCCTACTCTTCCCCATTCATGAAGGCCTGCACGGGCTGGCTTACAAACTGCTTGGCGCGCGCGAGGTGCGCTTCGCCTTCTCGCTGCGGCAGTTGTACGCCTACGCCCGAGCGCACCGCTTCGTCGCCGACGCGCGCCGCTATGCCCTGATCGCGCCGGCGCCATTCGTCGTCATCAACGCCGCGCTGATCGCCGCCGCCTTCGCCTTCGAGCCGTTTCGCTTCCACCTGCTCTGCACGCTGCTCATCCACACGGCCAGCACCAGCGGCGACTTTGCGCTGCTCAACTTTCTCTGGCTCAACCGGGCGCGGGGGGTGGTGGCCTGCGACGACGCCGACGAGCGAAAAAGTTACTTCTACGCTCCCTCCCGGGGTTGAGATCGGAGAAGCTCAACCGTTGCGCCTTCCGGTCAGTCCGACGGGCGCGGCAACGGTCAGACGCCGCGGCGGTGCTCGGCTTGTAGAGTTGCCGTTGTCATGCTAACCTCACGCTCACGGCTAAAACGATCTTCACCATCCGGCCCCGGCGTCTATGAGCCAACACTCCTTCCTCACCGACCTCGCCCGCCGCTTCCCGCCCGACCGCCTGCTCACCAGCGCCGCCCATCTGGCCGCCTACGAATCCGACGCGCTGACCGCTTTCCACAGCAAACCCGCCGCCGTTGTCCTGCCCGAGACGCAGGCGGAGGTGATTGACGCTGTAAAGATCTGCCACGTCCACGGCCTGCCGTTCGTCGCGCGCGGCAGCGGCACCTCGCTCTCCGGCGGCTCGCTGCCGGTGAAGGGCGGCCTGGTCATCGGCCTCAACCGCCTCAACAGAATTTTGCGGCTCGATCCCAGGGAGCGGCTGGCCGTCGTCGAGCCGGGGGTGATCAACCTCAACGTCTCCAAAGCCGCCGCGCCCCATGGCCTATACTACGCGCCCGATCCGTCCTCGCAGCCGATTTGCACGCTCGGCGGCAACGTGGCCTTCAACTCGGGCGGCGCGCACTGCCTGAAGTACGGCATGACGAGCAACCACGTGCTCGGCCTGAAGGTGGTGCTGCCCGATGGCGCGGTGATGCAGCTCGGCGGCGACTCGCTGGAGAACGTCGGCCCGGACTGGCACGGGCTGTTCGTCGGCAGCGAGGGCCTGTTCGGCGTGGCGCTGGAGATCGTGCTCCGACTGCTGCCAAAGCCTGAGCTTTACCGGACCGTGCTGGCGGCGTATGACTCGATGGAAAAGGCCGGCAACGCCGTGGCCGCCGTCGTCGCCTCCGGACTGCTGCCCGGCGCGATGGAGATCATGGACCGGCTGAGCATCCAGGCCGCCGAGGCCGCCGTTCACGCCAATTACCCGCCCGGCGCAGCCGCGCTGCTCATCGTCGAGCTCGACGGCGAAGCGCAGGCGGTCGAGGCCGAGTTTGTCCAACTGATGACAGTGATCGAAAAGACCGGCGCGTTCGAGGTGCGGGTGCCGCAGACCGAGGCCGAGCGGCAGACCATCTGGAAGGGCCGTAAGAGCGCCTTCAGCGCGGTGGGCCGAATCAGCCCGGATTACATCGTGCAGGACGGCGTGGTGCCGCGCAGCAAGCTGGGGCAGGCCCTGGCCGAGATTGACGCCCTCAGCGCCAAGCACGGCATCCGCGTCGCCAACGTCTTCCACGCCGGCGACGGCAACCTGCACCCGCTGATCCTGTACGACGGCCGTGAGCCGGGTGCGCTCGACCGCGCCGAGGCGCTGGCCGCCGAGATCATGGCGCTCTGCATCCGGCTGGGCGGCTCCATCACCGGCGAGCACGGCGTAGGCATGGAGAAGCGGAAGTTCATGCCCCAGCTCTTCGGCGAAGTGGACCTGGACGTGATGTGGAACCTGCGCTGCGCAGTGGACACGCTTCAAATTGCCAACCGGGGCAAGATGTTCCCCGGCGGCGAAGCGCCCGCGCTCTCGCATCGCGGCCCGCATCCGCTGGAGAAGGCCGGCGTGATTTCGCGGGAATGAACGCCGTTGCTCGGGGCTTATGACCAATGGCTGATGATTGATGACCGGTTACTGATTACCCGCCATGCTCTCCTTCCTCCTCGAGGTTTACTACGGCAACACACTGCTCGACTGGCTCACGGCGCTGCTGCTGGCGCTCGGCGTGGTGGTGCTGGCCCGCGCCGTCTACTGGTTCTTCAAGAACTGGTTCAAGCTGCTGGTGCGCGCCACCCGCTCGCGCATAGACGACGTGGTGGTGGATATCGTCGAGGAGCCGGTCGTTTTCCTCATCGTCGTCTTCGGCACGCAGTGGGCGCTCGGGCGGCTGACCCTGGAGAAGCCGTTCTCCGAGTGGTTCGTCAGCGCCTACTCACTGGCGGCGGCCGTCGGCTTCGCCTGGCTCATCTCGCGCTTCTACCGCGCCTTCCATGACAACCACCTGGTGCCGCTGGCGCGGCGGAGCGACACCACCCTGGATGATCACCTGCTGCCGACGCTACGCAGCGGCCTGATCATCATCATCTGGACGATCGGCGTGGTGGTGGGACTGAACAATGCGGGCTACGACGTGGGCGCGCTGCTGGCCGGCCTGGGCATCGGCGGGCTGGCCTTTGCGCTGGCCGCCCAGGATACCCTCGCCAACTTCTTCGGCGGCGTCACCATCTTTTTGCAGAAGCCGTTTCGCATCGGCGACCTGATCGAGTTCGGCGGCAGGACGATGACGGTGAAGGAGATTGACCTGCGCGCCACCCGGCTCGAGGACTTCGACACCGGCCACGCCATCTACATCCCCAACTCGCAGTTCACCAACGGCATCATCGTCAACGTCTCCGCCGAGGGCGGCTTCTGGGCGGCGCGCACCCTGCGCCTCTCGCCGGACATGACCGCGGCGCAGGTCGAGGGAGCGCTCAAGCTGATCGAGGCGACCGTGAAGGCTCATCCCGACGTAGACCGCTGCCTGCTGCGCTTCAACACCTTCGATAACTACTCGCTGGAGATCCTGCTCGTCTACCACATCCGCCAGTTCGGCGACCGCTGGCGCGTGCTGACCGAAGTGCACCTGGCGTTGATGCGCGCCTTAGAGCAGCACCAAATCCGGCTGGCTTTGCCCATCAGCGTCCTCGACCGGCGCAATTTTGTGGATGGGCAGCGGGTTTTCTGAGCGTGACGCCCAATTCCATCCCCGCTCTCCAATCTCTAATCGCTCACGCAGAGCGCGTCCTGCCGCGCGGCGCCGGCACCAAGCCGGCGCTCTCCACCGCGCCCGAAGGGGTGACGGTGGTCGAGATGACGGGGCTGTCGGGCGTCGTCGAATATGATCCCGGCGAGTTCACCTTTACGGCTCTGGCCGGGACGCCGCTGGCGGATGTACAAACGCTGCTGGCCGAGCACGGCCAGTACCTGCCGTTCGATCCGCCGCTGGTACAGCGCGGCGCGACGCTGGGCGGCGCGGTAGCCTCCGGGTTGAGCGGGCCGGGGCGCTATCGCTACGGCGGCGTGCGCGATTTTATCCTCGGCGTGAAATGGGTGGACGGCAACGGCCAGTTAGTGCGCGGGGGCGGCAAGGTGGTCAAGAATGCCGCCGGCTTCGACTTCCCCAAGCTCTTTGTCGGCAGCCTCGGCCAACTGGGGATTCTGGTCGAGGTCACGTTCAAAGTCTTCCCCCGGCCGCAGGCCTTCGCGACGTTACGGCTCGAATACCGACGCCTAGCCGAAGCGCTCGAAGCCGTGTACAAACTCTACGGCTCGCCGCTCGATCTGGAAGCGCTGGATTTTCGGCCCGACGCGCGCAGTGTGAGCGTCTACGTACGGCTGGGCGGCCGGCGCGAGGCCCTGCCCGCGCGCCTCGACCGGCTGGCGCAGCTGCTCGGCGGCGGCGAGATTCTCGAGGGCGGCAACGATTTCCTCCTCTGGCAAAGCGCGCGCGAGTTCGAGTGGTCACCGCCGGAGGCCGCGCTTGTGAAGGTCCCGCTGACGCCCGCCCGTATTCCGCCGTTGGAAGCAGAGTTGGACAGAACAGCGGCGCTGCGCCGCTATAGCGCGGGCGGGCAGGTCGCGTGGATCGCCTGGCCGGAATCCATCGCCAAGCTTCACGAACTGCTGATTGCACAAGCCCTCTCCGGCCTGGTCGTCTTCGGCTCGCCCGGTCGGCCCCTCCTCGGCGTGCCGCGCTCCGATCACGCCTTCGCTCAACGGGTCAGGCAGGCGCTCGATCCACACGGTCGCTTTCGGAGGAGTGACGACGGATGAGGGATGACCGGTGACTTTGGCATCCGTCACGAATCATCAGCCATTCCAACATGCAACACACCATCCCCGTCCAACAACTCGGCGCCGAGGGCGAAATCATGGCGCACGCCATCGAAGCCTGCGTACACTGCGGCTTCTGCCTGGCTGCCTGCCCGACCTATGCTGTCCTGGGCGAGGAGATGGACTCGCCGCGCGGGCGCATCTTTCTGATGAAGTCCGCGCTGGAAGGATCGCTGACGGTTGAAGAGACCCTGCCGTACATTGACCGCTGCCTCGGCTGTGTGGCCTGCGTGCCCGCCTGCCCGAGCGGCGTGCCCTACGGCGAACTGCTGCCGCTCTACCGCGCGCATGCCGCGTCGAGCCGCCGAAGAAGCTGGACGGCTCAGGCGGCGCACACGCTGGCACATGAGACCCTGCCCCACCCGGAGCGCTTTCGCCTGGCCGCGCTGACCGGCAAGGTGGGCAAACTGATACAGGGCGCGCTGCCCGGCCCGTTCCGGGCGATGCTCGACCTGCTGCCGGATGAACTGCCGCCCGCGCAGCTTCTGCCTGCGCTCTATCCGGCGGAGGGCCGACGCCGCGCGCGCGTGGCGCTGTTGGCCGGCTGCGTCCAGCAAGCCCTCGCGCCTGAGATCAACCGGGCTACGTTGCGCGTGCTGGCAAGGAACGGCGTGGAGGTGGTGATCCCGCCGGAACAGGGCTGCTGCGGCTCGCTGGGCCTGCACGCCGGCGAGCTGGAGCGGGCGCGCGTGCTGGCGCGAGTCAACCTGCGCGCTTTCCCCACGGACGTGGACGCCATCCTCACCAACGCCGCCGGCTGCGGTTCCGGCCTGAAGGAGTACGGTGTGCTGTTTGCCGGCCAGCCGGAGGCGGCGGAGGCGAAGGCATTTGCCGGGCGAGTGAAGGATGTGAGTGAATTTCTGGCGGAGTTGGGGCTGCTGGCTCCACCCGCCTTGCCTGAGCCGCTCGTGGCTGCCTATCACGATGCCTGCCACCTGGCGCACGCGCAGGGGATCAACGCTGCGCCGCGCCAACTGCTGCGCAGCATCCCTAATCTCACCTTGGTGGAGATCCCGGAAGGCGAGATGTGCTGCGGCTCGGCGGGGACCTACAACCTGGAGCAGCCCGAACTGGCCAACCTCTTTGGCCGGCGCAAGGCGACCCACATTGCCGGCACCGGCGCGCAGGTCGTCATCACCGGCAACATCGGCTGCCTCATCCAGATTCGCACCCACTTGCACCGCCTCGGCCAGCCGAAGCCGGTCTATCACACGCTGGAACTGCTGGACAGGGCATATCCGCGTGAGGGGCAAGGGGCCGAGGGCAAATAATCCGCGACGCCTGATAGCTGTCCGGTGTCACCACTCTTCGCCCCAGCCGCGCTCCTCCGCCGCCGTGAACAGATCGGTGGCAGAGATCATGCCAATGATGAAACCGTCATCGTCGGCCACCGGCAGGTGATGGAAGTTGTGTTCGTGCATCGTCACCGAGCACTGCACCAGCGTCCAATCGGGCCGAGCCGTGATGACAGGCGCGCTCATGATCTCGCGGATGGTCGTCTCCTTCGGGTTACGGTTCGCGCCGATGATCTTGTGATGGATGTCGGTGCTGGTGACGATGCCGTAGTAGGGCCGGCCGCCGTGCTCATCGGTCAAGTCCACTACGACACTGTGGATGCCACGCCGGCGCATCAACGTCAGCGCGTATGAGACGCTGCTATCGGCGTCCACCACAGCCACCGGGCTTTTCATCCAATCCCGCACTTTGTTACTCACAGTCGCCTCCTGGCAGATGTTTGTTGGCCGTGAGGGCGATAGTACCACAGGCAACCGTGATAAAACCCTCGGCGTCCGCGATCTGGCCCTGGCTGGCACGTGCGCTGTTGCTGACGCTGCTCGCGCCGCTGATCCAGCCGCCGCCCGCCCCGCCCATCGTCCTCGGCCCGCCGCAGTCGGTGATCAGCCGGCATCCGGTCGTCTGCACCCACACGCGCGTCACCGACGAAGTGGAGGCCTGGAAGATTCTGCGCACGTTCGAGATGGTGCGGGAGATGGGCGCGCCGACCATCACCGAGTACTTTCCCTGGGCCTACTACGAAGCCCGGCGCGGCGAGTACAACTGGGAGCATGCCGACGTGCGCATTGACTACGCCCGCAACCAGGGCCTGACGGTCATCGCCCGCCTGGGCGGCATTGTGCCGGAATGGGCGCGTCGGCCCACCGACCTCGCGCCGGACGACCCGCAAGCCATCCACACCCGGCTGCCCGAGGAGCGCTTCGCCGATTTCGGCGAGTTCGTTTACCAGTTCGTCCGCCGCTACGCGGGCCGCGTCCAGCACATCATCATCTGGAACGAGCCGAACGTGACGCTGGAATGGGGCTTCCGGCCCGTGGATCCGGAAGCCTACACGCGCCTGCTGCAAGTGAGCTACGCTCGCGCCAAGGAAGCCGACCCGACCATCACCGTGCTCGGCGGCGCACTGGCCCCCACGCTGGAGCCGGAGACGAGCGAGCTGGCCCTCAACGATTTGCTCTACCTCGAGCGGATGTACGCGGCGGGCGCGGGCGCGGCCATGGACGCGCTGGCGGTGCATGCCTACGGTCTGCGCTTCCCGCCGGAGGAGCCGCCGGCGGCGAACGCTCTCAACTTCCGCCGTGTCGAGCTGTGGCGCGAGATCATGGTGCGGCACGGTTACGGCGACCAGCCCATCTACATCACCGAGGGCGGCTGGAACGACTCGCCGCGCTGGACGCACGCCGTGCGTCCCCTCGCCCGCATCGAGTACACGTTGCGCGCCTTTCAATGGGCGGAACAGAACTGGCCCTACGTCCGCGCCTTCTGCGTGTGGGCCTTTCGCTACCCCGCGCTTCAGCGCAGCTACGGCGATTACTTCACGCTGGTCACGCCGGAGTTCTCGCCCAAACCCATTTACGAGGCCATCCGAGAATGGGCGACGAAGTGAAGGGGAATCGAGGACGCGGGGCCTGGGGCCAGGGGCACCGGTTGAGCGTCATGGCGCTGGTGCTCATGGCGCTGGCGGTGGCGCTCATGGCGCTGGCTGCCTGGGCGCTGAACGCGCGGCGCGACGAAGATACAGCCTGGGCGCGAATCAAAGCGGACGGCGTGCTGCGCGTGGCGACCGATGCCAGCTATCCGCCCTTCTCCGCCGTGGATGCGAACGGCAACCTGTTTGGCTTCGACATTGACCTGGCGGAGGCGCTGGGCCGGCGGCTGGGCGTGCGCGTCGAGTTCGAGAACCTCGCCTATGATGCGCTGCTGGCCGCCGTGGCCTCCGGGCGCAACGACGCCGTCATTTCGGCCTTCACGCCGCAGCCCGATAAGCTGGATGAGGCGGCGTTTACGCGGCCGTACTTCGTGAGCGGGACGGTGGCGGTGGTGCGGGCAAGCGGCGGATTGGAGATTAAAGATTGGGCAGCGTGGGCGCAGGGAAAGCGGCTGGCGGTGGAGTATGGGGCCGGGGGCGATGTGGTCGCGCGGCAATGGGCGCGGCAGGTTGCAGCAGTCAACGTGCTGCCTCAGCCCACCGCGCAAGACGCGCTGACTGCGCTCCTCAATGGCGTGGCCGATGCCGCGCTGGTGGATGCGATTTCGGCTTACGAATTTCTTCAGGCGCACCCGGGGCTGGCGCTGGCCGGCCCGCCCGTGGAGCCGGAGCTGTACGCCATCGCCGTCAGCGCGCGCAGCCGCGAGCTGTTGCCTGCCCTGGACCGCGCCCTGGCCGAGATGGAGGCCGACGGCACCTTGCCGGAGCTACGGGCAAAGTGGTTTGGGGAGGCAGCTCGGTAATCGGGCAGTCGCGCGCCGAGGTAGCTTATGATTCGGGCAGCACATCCGCCCAAAAGTCTTTGTGCTTGATGCCTTTGCCTTCGCGGATTTGTTTTTCGGCGGCCTGCAGGATTCGCTGCAACTTAGGGGAGTACGCCATCAGCTTTGTAGAGGACCCGAAACCGATTGTCCGGGCCGAAACGAACGGCTTACTGCCTCGCGTGCCGGCGACCGGCGTGCTTTGACCGGGCGGGCAAGAACAGCGCCTCTTCGATGTTGTGCGCGATGACGCCGAGAGTAAAAAGCCAAGCTCGTAAGTTCGGCGACTTATCCGCCCAACTACGGCCTCAGCCAAACGAAATTGACCGTGCCCGCCACAATGGTCGTTTCGAGCGAGAGGGTTTTGTCGCCCCACAGCGTCTCGAACTTGCAGTAGCCCGCCGGCACATCGGTCATCGCCGCGTTCTCGCCGTACGTGTCGTCGGGGGTCACGCTCGTGTCCCAGTAGGTGTCCAGAAAACGCTGCGCACCGTCCGAGCAGAGGAAGGTGACGCGCATCCCCGGCAGATGCTGGCCACGCTCATTGGTCACGCGCAGCGCCACCACGCCGGCCCCGCCCGCCGGCGCCAGCCACAACTCCGGGTTGCGCGTCGCCCAGTAGCTCTCCGGGCTATCCAACCGCACTTCGAAGTGCAGGTGCGGGCCGTAAGCGACTCCCGTCGCTCCTACCGTGCCGAGCACCTCGCCGGTGGCCACCGTTTGCCCGGCAGCCACGGTCACCGTGTCCATATGGCCGTACAGCGCGAACACGGGCCGGCCCTGCCAGCCCTGCGCCACTTGCAGCACCACCAGGTTGCCGTAGAAATTCGGGCGTGGGCCGAACTGTCGCTCGGCGTCGCTGCCCGCGTAATACACTGTGCCCGGCCCCACCGCCACAATCGGCGCGCCCAGGGCGTTGGCGAACTCCACACCGTGATGCGTCTCGAGCTGGCCGCTCCACGTCGAGCCGTAGCGGTAGTTGGAGGCGACGAAGACGTTGCCGCCCGCGCCGATGGGCCGCGCCAGAAACAGATGCGGCTCGCCGCCGAAGGTCGCCGGCGGCAGCGGGAAGCGGCCCAGGTCGAGTGTGGGCGCGCCCGGCATGGGCGTGCGCGACGGAGTCGGCGTAGCGGTCGTATGCAGAGTGTTCGCGGCCTCCGGCGTCAGAGTCGGCGGAGGTGTGGGTGTTGGGTCGGGTGTCACCGTCGCCGTGATCGTTGGCGGTGGAGTGCGAGTCGCGGTCGGCGTATCGGGCACGACAATGTTGACGACGACGGTAGGCAGCGGCGTGGCAGTCTCGGTCGCGCAGGCGGCGAGGACGAGGCTCAAGGCGCTATGCGCGATACACAGAAGGAAGTGGCGTCGCGGATGATAGATTGTGCGCTGCGAATGGCACATTCCCAATTTCATGGCAGCGGCCTCACCGAGAAGCCAATCCACGTCAACCGGCCCGGCTCAATCCGCACCACCTGCTCATAGAATGTCGTGGTGCTCACGGCCACGCGATACGTCCCGGCGGGCAGGTCGCCGAGGGCAAAGTTCTCCTGCAATACGTCGTCGCCGTTCAGGGTTTCGCGGGCATACGTGGTGAAGTACTTGGCCCGTGTCGGCTCACCGACCTCGAGCGGACGCACGACGACCGGCAAGTCGTAAAGGAGGTTGCCGTCCAAGTCGGTGATGCGCCCGGCCAGCGCGCCGTAGGGCGTGTTGTTCGCGCCGGTCAGCGGCCTCAGCCATAGCTCCGGGTTGCGAGTGTGCGTGTACGCATTTTGCCCGACGCGCACTTCGAAGTGCAGGTGTGGGCCGATGGCGACGCCGGTCTGCCCCACCGCGCCGAGCACATCGCCCGTCGCCACGGTCTGTCCCATCTTCGCCGTCACAACAGAGAGGTGCGCGTAGAGCGTGTAAACGGCCTGCCCGTTGAATTCCTGCTCCAGGCGCACCACGACCAACTGACCGTAGAAGCGCGTAGCCGGGCCGTAAGCGACGAGCGAATCGTCGCCGGCCACGACGACGGTCCCGGGCGCAACGGCCAGCACCGGCGTCCCGGCGCGGTTGACGAACTCGACGCCGTGATGCGGCTCGCGCTGGCCCTGCTGCGTGGAGCCGTAGGGGTACGTGCGATCCACATAAACGTTCGCGTCGGGCGGGACCGGACGCGCCAGCCAGAAATGCTCGGCAGCGGAAGCGCAGGCCGGGCCGGGACCGGGACAGGGCGCACTGGGAGTGGGCGGCGCTTCTTCCGGCGCAGCGGTGAGGGTTGGGCTGGCGGTGGGCGACGGCGGCGAAGTGGGGAAGGGCGTGACCGTGGTGAACACGATCTGCGGCGAGGGCGAGGCGGCAACCGATGTGGCGTGAACGCTAGCCGGCGCCGGCGCAGCGCGCGAAATCGGCGCGCAGGCGGAAAGACTCGACACAAGGGCGCAGAGAAGCAGAGGCGCCAAGAGGCCATCTCTTTGTGCCTTTGCGTATGCGAATCTGGTTCGTCTGCGCCCTGGCGCTGAGAAAAGCCTCATCCCTTCCGCTCGCTCAACGTTCGCTCCACTTCAGCCAGCCGTTCAATCACGCGCGCCTCCAGCTCGGCCACCTCGCGCAGCCAGGCCTCGGCGGCGTTGCGGTTTTGCACGGCGGTCGCGTTTGCGCGCACATTGAGGGCGGCCCCGGCGAAGGCGGCGCGCGCCAGGTGGGCGGCGCTGCCCGCATCGGATTTCGCATTCAGGTTGCCGTAGGCGGCGGCGCGGGCGGCGAGGTCGAGCGTGCGCACAGCGGCGCGCGCCACGCGCAGCGGCACAGCAGCGGCGCCGTGATAAGCGCGCTCAATCGCCGCATCGCGCGCCGCAGTTTGTTCATCGGTCGCCCTCGGCAGTTGGAGGGCGGCCATCACCGCCTCGAAGGCAGCGGAGTCTTCGGCCACGGCGGCGGCCAGTTCGGCGCGTAAAGCGTCGGCCTGCTCCACCAGGGCGGCCATCTCGGCGGAGACGCGCTCGTATTTTTTCTTGCCGAGGGTGAGCCGTGCCACCATGCCCACCAGCCCCGCAGCCATCGCGCCGGCGTAGGCCGAGGCCGCGCCGCCGCCCGGGGTCGCCGTCCCGGCAGCCAGCCGCTCGATGAAACGCAGTTCGGCCGCCTTGTCTGGAGCCGCTGCTGAGGGCGCTGCGCCCACGCGATTCTCCAGGATCATCTCCGGCGTCAGGTTGTCGAGTTGCAGGTACCACTGCGCGGCATCCACCAGCGCCTGCTGCGGCGTCATCCCAACCAGTTCACTGCGCGTGATCGCGACGCCGTAACGCGCTGCCTCGCGGCGCACCATCTCCTGCACACGGGCGATGGGCGTGCGCGTGAAATCGGTCAGGTTCATGCTGACCTGCGCCTGGCCTTCGACCAGGAAACCTTTGGCCTTGACAAAGCGCAGCCCGCCGGAGAGATGGCGCACGGCTTTGGCGATCTTGTCCGCGATTTCGACTTTGTCCGTATTCAGGTAAATGTTATAGGCAATGAGAAACTGGCGCGCGCCGATGGCCGTACAACCCGCCGGGCCGAGGCGCTTCGGGCCGAAGTCCGGCTCGCGTCTGGGGTCTATGCCGATCTCCTCGCAGATGCCCTCGTACTGGCCCCGGCGGATATCCGCCAGGTTGACGCGCTCCGGGCGCGTGGCAGCGGCTTCATACAAGTAAACGGGGATCTGCAGCTCGCGCCCAACGCGCTCGCCGAGCCGCCGGGCCAGCACGACGCAATCGGCCATCTCGATATCGCGCAGCGGGATGAAGGGCACAACGTCGGTGGCGCCCATGCGCGGGTGCTCGCCGGTGTGCGTGTTCAGGTCAATCAGCTCGGCCGCTTTGGCGATGCCGGCGAAGGCGGCGGACTCCACCGCGTCCGGCGCGCCGACGAAGGTGACGACGGTGCGGTTATGGTCGGCATCCGAACTGACGTCGAGCACCTGCACCTCGCCCCCGGCGCGAATCGCAGCGACGATGGCGGCGATGACGTCGGGACGGCGGCCTTCGGAGAAATTGGGGACGCATTCGACGAGAGGCGGCATGGTTTCACCAAGAATTGTGAGCGAAAACGAAACGCCGTCGAGTCCCTCGGCGGCGCAAGGGATTATACCGGAAGCGCGGCGGCGACTCGGCCGCGTCGGGCTGAAGCGATCTCACCAACCGCTCAGGAGCGTCACGCTATAATTCGACGCATGGCCCGGCTCAAGCACAACTGGCTCCCCCTCACCATCGCCGCCTGCGTGGTCATCGCCCTCGTGTACGCGGCGTTGTGGCAGACGGCGGCCCGGCCGTTGGACGGGCAGAGCGTCGCCTACCCGCTGATGCAGCTTTACCACTCCACGGCCCTGTCGGCCTCCGTCTTCGTCATGCTGGCCGCGCTCACGGCGCTGTTCTTCTGGATCCCGAATGCGCTGGTACGGCGCGGCCCCTACAAGCGCGACGGTCTGCTGGTGCTGCTCGGGCTGGTGGCTGCCGTCGTCGCCATCGCCGCCGCCCTGCCGCTGGGCCGCCTCATCTACCGCGAGTTGGCGCACGTCTCGGCGAACGGCCGCTCTTACCACCTCGGCGTGCTGGCCGCCTCCAACCCCGAGCAAAACGCAATTGTGCTGTGCGAAGGCGGCTTCATGACGCAGTGTCGCTACCTGCCGGACGAGAGCACGCGCACCCTCGACCCATTGCCCACACTGGCTCTCGACCCCGGCACGCAAGTTGTAACCGTCCGCGTGGGTGAACGAGTATTGTATGCAGCCGGGCCGTGAGTCCCTAGCGCGAAGTCGCAAAGGCGCAAAGAGCAGCAGGCTCTTCTTCGCGCCCTTCGCGTCTTCGCGGTTTACAATCCCGCTCATCGGCTGCGTGCTGGCCGCGCTGGCCTGCGCCCGCTCCGACATCCCGCTGGATTACAACGCCATCACGCCCCTGCCGGGCGGTACACCGCTCACCTTCGAGTCGGGCCGCACGCCTGTGCCGGGCAGTGGGGGAGGTAGCGCGCCGACGGTCGCCTTCGACGAGCCGCCCACCTCCGTCGCGCCCGGCCTCGTTCGCACGCCGCGCCCGACGCTCGTCCTGGCCGGCTCGCCCACGCCGGACGCCACGCGCGTCACCGCCCTCGACCGCAAGAACATCGAGACCTACACGATCAAACGCGGCGACACGCTCAACGCGATTGGCGAACGGTACGGCGTAACCGCTGCGCAGATCGCGCAGGCCAATGGGATGCAGGTGACGGATACGCTCTTCCCCGGCCAGGTGCTGCTCATCCCGCTGCCGGATAAAACCGCCGTCGGCCCGGCGCTCAAGCTGCTGCCGGACAGCGAGTTCGTCTATGGGCCAAGCACGGCGGATTTCAACCTCGAGGCCTTCATCCGGGCGCGCGGCGGCTATCTCGCGACCTACTCGGAAGAGATCGAAGCCGTGTTCCTCGACGGGCTGAGGCCGCGCACCCTGACCGGCGCAGAGATCGTGCAACTGGTCGCTACGCGCTACTCGGTGCATCCGCGCCTGCTGTTGGCCGTGCTGGAGCAACAAAGCGGCTGGGTGACCAACCCGCGCCCGGACTCGAACACGCTGGCCTATCCGCTGCGCCGCGTCGAGGTCCGGCGCGAGGGGTTGTTCCGGCAGCTGGCCTGGGCCGCGAATCAACTCAACCTCGGCTATTACGGCTGGCGCGCGGGCTGGCTGGTCGCCTTCACCTTCGAGACGGGCGGGCTGAAGATCATCGCGCCGGGGTTGAACGCGGGCACGGTCGGCGTGCAGAACTTTTTTGCGCGCGTCTCCAGCCGCGAGGCCTGGCTGAAGGTGGTAGGAGAAGGCGGCTTCAGCGCGACCTATCAGGCGCTGTTCGGCAACCCGTTTCGCTTCGCGGTCGAGCCGCTCGTCCCGCCGGGCCTCGTCCAGCCGCCGCTGGTGCTGCCGTTCGAGCCAGGCAAGGTTTGGGCCTTTACCGGCGGTCCACACGGTGCGTGGGACTCCGGCTCGGCCTGGGGCGCGCTGGATTTCGCGCCGCCGGCGCAGGCCGAGGGCTGCGTGCCGTCCGACGAGTGGGTGACGGCCTCGGCGCCGGGCGTGGTGGTGCGCTCGGAGTACGGCGCGGTGGTGGTGGATCTGGACGGCGACGGCTTCGAGGGCACCGGCTGGACGTTGTTCTACATGCACGTCGAGCAGCGCGACCGCGTGGCCGTCGGGACGTTCGTCAATACCGGCGATCGACTCGGCCATCCATCGTGCGAAGGCGGGTTCAGCAACGGCACCCACGTCCACCTCGCGCGCAAGTACAACGGCGAGTGGCTGAATGCCGACGGCACGATCCCGTTCGTGCTCGATGGCTGGGTTGCGCAGGAATCCCTCCGCGAGTACGATGGTTGGCTTGTGAAAGATGGCCAGCGCCTGGAAGCGTGCGATTGCCGCAGTGATGGGAATTCGATTTCAACGCCTTGAGAAGACCGCCGACCGCGAACGGTGAACCGCGACGGTTTGCGGTCTATCGTTCGCCGTCATCGTCCAATGTCTGAACGTCCCCGCCACATGTCCTACGTCATCCGGCGCAACCCGCCGGGCGGGCGCAAGAAGAGCGCCGGCCCGAGCCTGGGCGCAGGATTGGCGCTATTGGCGTGCCTAGCCGCCGGCCTCGTTTTCAGCGGGCTGCTGCTGGCGCAGGGCGCAACCTCCGCTGCGCAGGTGAACGGCCTCTTCCCGGCGATCACACCGCTGACGCCGGTCGTCAACGCGCAAGCGCCCATCCGGCGCACGCCGGAGCCGTTGCCGCCCACCAGCACCTTCCTCCCACCGTCGCCGTCGCCCACCGCGCTCACGGTTGCTCAGGCAGAGTCTGGGCCGAGCGTCACTTACCTCACGCAGTCCGGCGATACCCTGGCGGCGGTGGCCGCGCGCTTCGGCGTCAACCCGGAGGACATCCGCGGCGCGGAGACGCTCACCGGACAGACTACACTGCCACCGGGGCAGCCGCTCGTCATCCCGCTTGTGCTGGGCGAGACAGGGCCGGCGGACAAAATCGTGCCCGATTCCGAGGTCGTCTACGGGCCGACGGCGACGGACTTCGACGCAGCGGTCTTCGCCAGACAGCAAGGCGGCTATCTGGCGCGTTATCGCGGCTTCGTGGACGAGCTGACGCGCCAGGGCGGCGACGTGGTGCAGGCGATCGGCCAACAGCACTCCATCAACCCGCGCCTGCTGCTGGCGCTGCTCGAACATCAAAGCGGCTGGGTGACCAACCCCGCGCCCGACCCGGCCTTGCGGCAACGTCCGCTCGGCTACCGGCATCCCTATCGCACCGAGCTGAACGCGCAGTTGAACTGGGCGGCCCATCAACTGGAGATCGGCTACTACGGCTGGCGCACGGGCACGCTCACCGAGCTGACCTTCCCAGACGGCTCGACTATGCGGCTCGACCCGACGCTCAACGCGGGCACGGCGGCGGTGCAATACTTTTTTGCCCAGCTCTACAACCGTCCGCAGTGGGATGATGCGGTTGGCTCCGGCGGGCTGGGCGCGACCTATCGCCGCCTCTTCGGCGATCCGTTCGCCCGCGCCTTCGATGTGTTGCCTGCCAATCTGACTCAGCCGCCGCTGGCCCTGCCCTTCCCGCGCGGGCAGACATGGTTCTTCACCGGCGGGCCGCACGGCGCCTGGGAGAACGGCGGCGCTCAGGCCGCGCTCGACTTCGCGCCCTCGTCCCTGCTCGCCGGCTGCACCGAGTCCTCGGCCTGGGTGACGGCAATGGCGGCAGGCCGCGTGCTGCGTTCGGAAAGCGGGGCGGTGGTCATTGACCTTGACGGCGACGGGCGCGAGACGACGGGCTGGGTCATCTTTTACTTCCATCTGGCCGACGAGAACCGCATCGCGGCCGGCACACTGGTCGAGCGCGGCGACAAGATCGGCCACCCCTCCTGCGTGGGCGGGCGCGCGACGGGCACGCACGTTCACATCGCGCGCAAGTACAACGGCGAGTGGCTGCCGGCGGCGGGCGCGGTCCCGTTCAATCTGGAGGGCTGGGTGGCGCGCGCCGGCCCGGGCGAATACCTCGGCTCGCTGGAGCGCGAGGGCAGCGTGGTCGAGGCCTGCACCTGCGCTTCAGCCGCGACGGCGGTGACGGCGGGAAGATGAAGGCAGAAGAAAGAAGGCGAAAGAAGGATGAAGGACGAGGGCGACGAGCTCCAACTTTCCTCCTGGGCTTGTTGATTCTTCTCCAGGCTTGCGCCGCGCCGACGCGTGTTCCGCTGCCGCCCTCGCTCGAACGACAGACGGAAGCCACACCTGCCTTTTCCGCCGTACTCTCCACTCCCCAATCTCCAGCCTTCGCCACGCCCTTGCCCACCCGCACCATCTTCGGCCCCGGCGAGAAGCTGCCCTACGTCACGCAGAACGGCGACACGGTGGAGGTGCTGGCGGTGCGCTTCAACACCACCGTCGCCGAAATCCTGGCGGCCAACCCCGGCCTGCCGGTCACGACCACTTTGCCGCTCGGCCTCGAGCTGCAGATCCCCGCTTACTATCTGCCGCTCGGCGGCACGCCGTTCAAAATCATCCCGGACAGCGAGTTCGTCTACGGCCCAGCGCAGAAGGACTTCGACCTGGCCGCCTTCCTAGCCGCGCAGCCCGGTCCCGTCAAGACCTACTCCGCCTTCGTCAACCAGAAGCAGCGCAGCGCTGTCGAAACGATCGAGTATGTCGCGCGGCAATACTCCATCAACCCCAAGCTCTTCCTGGCGCTGATGGAGTGGCGCACTGGCGCGCTCACCAACCCGGCGCCGCAGGCTGCGCCTTTTGGCCGCCTGCCCGACCAGGGCGCGCACGACTGGTATCTGCAAATGCTCTGGGTGGCCGAGCAGTTGAGCGAAGGTTATTACGGCTACCGCAGCGGCGTCCTCACCGACATCCCGGTGATAGACACCTTCGCCCAGCGCATCGACTCGTATCAAAACGCCGGCACGGTTGCCGTGCAGTTCCTGATTTCGAAACTGGTGGCGCGCGACGAATTCGAGGCCGCCGTTGGGCCGGAGGGTTTTGCGGCGACCTACCGGGCGTTATGGGGGGATGTGTGGCGGGATCCGCCGCCGGTGCTCACCGGCGAACTGGTGCAGCCGCCGCTGGCCCTGCCGTTCGGCCCGGACCGCATCTGGACGTTCACCGGCGGGCCACACCCGGCCTGGGGACGCAAGCTCCCATGGGCGGCGGTGGACTTCGCCCCGGCGGGCATCTCCGGCTGCCAGCCCTCGGAGGAGTTCGTGCTGGCCTCCGCGCCCGGCGTCATTGCCCGCGCCGGCGACTCGACCGTCGTGCTCGACCTCGACGGCGACGGTTACGAGGGCACCGGCTGGGTGCTCTTCTATTTTCACATCGAGGCGCGGGACATGATCCGCGCCGGGGCGGTCGTGAGCACCGGCGACCCGCTCGGCCATCCCTCCTGCGAAGGCGGCACGGCGACCGGCACGCACGTACACCTGGCGCGGCGTTACAACGGCGAGTGGTTGCCAGCCGATGGCAGCGTGCCGTTTGACCTGGGCGGCTGGGTGGCCGTGCGCGGGCCGGCGGCTTACCTGGGCCGGCTGCAGCGCCTCGGCGCGTGGGTGGAGGCCTCCACCGTCAGCACCGACCAGAATCGCGTGTACTGGGTGCGGTGAGCGTCCTTCGCCAGCTCTCCATCACACGTGCGATCGCAAAGGTTGCCCGTTGGCCGCGGACTCCGGGAGTCCCCTCGTGAAGCGTATCCCCTAATCTGTTTCCCCAGCCGTTGACAGTCCTATCACCTGCCAATGCTGCCCGACAACTCCTGAGTCCATACCTCTAACGCTATCTCTCCACGCAGGGTGCGCGCCGTTGCTACAATTTACAAGATGGGCGAACTACGCAACTCACACCTGATCTTTACCTTCGACCCCAACACTGCTCGCTGGAGCCTGCGCCCCGCCCATCATGAACTGCCCGCGCTGCTGAACGTGCGCAGCAGCCTGGCATTGCGCGATGCCCAGGGCAAGCAACTCAAGTGGACGGGAGCCGTCCGCGGCCTGCATGTCTCCGAGCCGGTGAACGCCCACCCCCTGCCCCCTGAAGGAGACGGGAGGGATGGCGCGCTGATGCCGCGAATGCACGAGAGCATGGCGTTCGACTACGTTCGACCGCTGCCACGAAGGACCCTCACCGTCGTCGTCATTCCCGAAACTCAAGCGCCGTTGGCCGGCCTGTTCTCCGCGCCCGTTCAATCCCGGCTCATCCTGGAATTCGCATTGCCCGAAGCCCAACCCTTCCTGCTCTGGAGGCTCACGGTCGAGAATGCCGGCCCGGAGCCGTTTTACCTGCAAGACCTCGATCTGGCAGTCGTCGGCTCACGCTTCGGCCTCGACCTTCGATCTCCAATCTCGCATCCCGCTTCTCCCGCCTCGCGCCTCCGCCTCCATCCCAACCCCGGCCCACTGGCCTTTTTTTCCAACGGCTACCAGTCGTGGTCGTTCACCGGCGCCAACCAGGCCGGCATGCGCCGACCGCTGACGAAATTCAGGGCCTTCGACGGCCCGAAGTTCTACAACCTGCGCAGCCCGGTCGTGGACAGCCTGGGCCACTTCACCAGCGACATGTTCGCGGTGCTGGGCGACCCGGCCCACAACGTCGCGCTCGTCATCGGCTTCGTCTCCCAACGCGAGCAGTTCGGCCATGTCGAGACGCTGTTGATTGACTCGCGCTCGCCTTACCTGCGGCTGACCGCCCACGGCGATGGCGTGCCCGTGGCGCCGGGTGAAACGCGTTCCACCGATTGGGCCTATGCGCAGTTTATTGCGCCGGACGCGGAGGACCCGCTGGGCGTCTATACCGAGACCGTCGCCCGTGAGAACGCCGCGCGCGTGCCAGCCTACACACCCGTGGGCTGGTGTTCCTGGTATCACTACTATGACCGCGTCACCGAGCAGGACGTGATGAATAACCTGGCTGCCATCGCCCGCGAGCGCGAGCGCCTCCCGCTGGACTTCGTGCAGCTCGACGATGGCTTCCAGGCGCAGGTGGGCGACTGGTTCGGGACCAAGCCCACCTTCCCGCACGGTCTGCGCTGGCTGAGCGAGCAGATCCGCGCGCACGGCAGCACACCCGGCCTGTGGCTTGCGCCCTACATCGTTCGCTCCGACGCGCAGTTGAACACGCAGCACCCCGACTGGTTCCTCCGCAACCGGCGCGGCTGGCGCGTCAACGCCGGCTTCAACTGGTTTCGCTGGTGCTACGCCCTCGACCCGACGCATCCCGGCGTGCGCGAACACACCCATCGGCTGATCGAAACGGCCGTGAACGATTGGGGCTTCCCCTACCTCAAACTCGATTTTCTGTACGCCGCCGCATTGCCGGGCCGGCGCTACGACCCGACGTTGACGCGCGCGCAGGCGATGCGGTTGGCGCTGAAGGATATGCGCGACGCCGCCGGGCCGGAGACCTTCCTGCTGGGCTGCGGTTGCCCGCTTGGCCCAGCCATCGGCCTGGTGGATGGCATGCGCATCAGCACCGACGTGGCGCCCAACTGGAATCCGGAGCTGTTCTCGCCGATGCTCAACCGCTGGCTGGAGACCGAACTGGGCTTCGTCAGCGCGCGCAACGCCGTACAGAACATCATCAGCCGCGCGCCGTTCCACCGCCGCTGGTGGCTCAATGACCCCGACTGCCTGCTGGTGCGCGACGAGTCTACCAAGCTCACCGAGGCCGAGGTGCGCTGTCTGTCCACCGTCATCGCCCTGTCCGGCGGCATGTTCCTCGTCTCCAACGATATGTCGCGCCTGCGCCCCGATCTTTACCGCTACATCCAGGCGCTGCTGCCGGTGCTCACGAACGTGACCATGTGCGCCCACAACTGGTTGAGTGAGCAGACGCCGGAGACGCTGACGCTAAAACTCAACGGCCCGACCGGCGAATGGCTGCTGGCCGGATTGTTCAACTGGCAGAGCGTGCCCGTCGCGCGCCAGGTGAAACCGGCAGAACTGGGCCTGCCGCCGGGCGCTTACTGGGTGGCCGATTTCTGGGGCGAGTCAGTCCGCAGGCTGGAGGCCGGTGAGGCGCTGCGCCCGGAGCCTATCCCGGCGCACGGGGCGCACCTGCTGGCATTGCGCCCCGTCACCGAGTCGCCCGCCTTCATCTCATCCACGTTCCACTTTTCGCAGGGCAAAGAGGTCACGGAGTGGGTGGTCAATCGTCACACACTTCGATTCAAAATCGAACTGGGTCGCGTGGCCGAGGGCAAAATCCGGTTGGCGCTGCCCACCCCACCGCGTTCGGTGACGGCAGACGGTCAGCCGATCGAGGCGGCACGGACGGATGAAGGCTTATACATGCTCGCGCTCATAGTACCGAAGTCCATCCGAGTGTGGATTGAGCTCTAAGCCCCGAACACCAGGCTGGGTGAATCGCTTGCTCCGGTTTCTCATCACACTCTTGTTTGACCGAATGTTTCCGGCATGGTACAACGGCCTGGAACGGGCACAAGACATGAGCCGTCTCTGGGTTGAAGGTGCTCTGGTAAACATGCACAGGCAGCGATACCTCATTCGATCTGCTTTTCTCTGGCTGACACTGGCTGCCCTTCTGGCCGCGCCCACGGTTGGCCGCGCTACGCCCTCGCTGCAAAATCCCGGCCTTGTGCTCAGCGTCAGCGCCGGCTTCGATGGTTACTACAAAGATGGTCTGTGGATACCGGTGCGTGTCCTGATCGGAAACGACGGCCCGGACGTGAGCGGCCAGGTGCAGATCGGCGCTCCGCGCGGCTTCGGCAGCATTGAGGCCATCGTCACGCGCGCCGTGAGTCTGCCGACGCAGTCACGCCGGAGCCTGCAACTGTTTGTCGCGCCGGAGGGCCTCACCAGCAGCCTAGACGTAACGCTGGTCAACAGCGCGGGACAGCGCCTCGTCGTCGTCCCGTCTCGGCTGGCGCAACTTTCCGCCAACGATCTGCTCTACGGCCTGGTGGTTAACGCCTCGTCCGCCTACGTCGCTCTCAATGACGTAGACCCGGTGAACGGACAAGCCGCTCTCGCTCAACTCGATATCGAAGACCTGCCCGCCGTGGGCGCGGCCTGGCAGGCCCTGGATGTGCTGATCGTCTCGGATATAGACACCGGCGGGCTGACGCCGGAACAACGCCGCGCCCTGGTCGAGTGGGTGCAGATGGGCGGACGGTTGATCGTGGCTGGCGGCCCGAGCTGGCAAAAGACCGCCGCCGGCCTGAGCGACATCCTGCCCCTCATCCCGGACGGCGCACGCTCCGCAGTGGATATTCAGGCGCTGGCCGCCTTCGCCAATTCGGCGGAAGCACTGACCGGCGGCGCCGTGATTGCAACCGGCCCACTGACGGCGGACGCCGTGACGCTGGCCGAAGCCGATGGCCTGCCACTGGTCGTCTCGCGCCGGCTGGGATTTGGCGAGGTGATCTACCTGACGGCTGACCCGGCGTTCGCCCCGCTGCGCGGCTGGGGCGGCGTCGCCGACCTGTTTCGCCGGCTGCTCTCCACCCCCATAGATCGGCCAAGCTGGGCCTTCGGCATCGCTAACTGGTCGCAGGCCGGCTCGGCCATCAACCGCATCCCGGACCTGGTGTTTCCCAACCCGCTCTTCATCTGCGGATTTCTGGGCGTCTATCTGGGCGTCGTCGGGCCGCTCAACTACGTCGTTCTGCGCTTCTTCAAGCGGCGCGAGCTGGCCTGGTTCACCATCCCCACCATCGTCTGCGCCTTCAGCCTCATCGCCTATCTCACCGGCCTGGTGCTGGTGGGCGGACAGGCGATCTTGCACCAGTTGTCCATCGTGCAGGTCTGGCCTGGCGCGAGCCAGGCGCGCGTGGAGCAGGTGGTGGGGGTTTTCTCGCCGGCGCGGACGACTTATGATCTCGAGATCGCCGCCGGTTTTCTGATCCGGCCGCTGCCGGGTTCCAGCGCAGCTACATCCGGCTCGGTGCGCGTGGAACAGGGCGAACCGCCGCGCCTTTTCGGCGTCCGCTCCGACATCGGCTCGGTGCAGGCGTTTGCCGTGCAGGGCTTCGCGCCCGCGCCGCAGTTCGACGCCAACCTGGAGATCGAGATCATCAGCGGCAGCGCCGAATTGCGTGGCACGATAATCAATCAGAGCGCGCTGACTCTGCGGAACGCCGTGCTGCTCGCGCCCGGCGGCGCGCTGACGCTCGGCGAGATGAAGCCTGGCGAGGCGCGCCAGGTTATGCTCCTGCTCACCGGCAGCCGGGCCTCTTCGGTGCCGCCCAATGCCGTCCTGCCGTTATCCGCCGGCGTTAGCAGCTCCTTTCGAAACGCCGCGCCTGCTCCATATTACTCGCCTTACACCGCCTACGATACGACGATTGACGACATCCTCGGGACCAGCAACTACTACCAGAACCGTGAGCAACTGCGGCGCTACGAACTCTTATCATCGGCCATCAACGTTTACGGCGGCGCGGGCGGGCTGGGCCGTGGCGCCGGCATTTATCTGGCCGGCTGGACAGAGTCGGCCCCGGCCTCAGTCCGGCTGCTCAATACTAGCTTTCGCGAATCCAATTCCACGCTTTATCTGATCGCTTTGCCGGTGGCCAGCCGTTCTGCCGGCGGCGCGCTGACGCTGCTGCCCGGCATGCTCACCTGGTCGCCGCGCCCACTGGGCGGCAATGACCCACATGCCGGCCAACCTCCCTACGACCTGACATTGTATGCGGGTGAGCAATATGCCGTGCGGTTCACACCGCGCGCCGCGCCCGGGCCGCTGACGGAGATGGTGCTCAACCTGTACGGCATGAGCTACGGCAACACCACGGCGCTGCCGGAGGTCGAGCTGTGGGATTTTACGCAGGGGGCCTGGACGGCAGCGCCCCTCAGCAGCTATGGCCCCTTCAGCGTGCCCGAGCCGGAACGCTTCCGCGGACCGCACGGCGAGATCGAAGTCCGTCTGTACAATCCTGGGCCGGACACTCTTCAGATTGATCAACTAGATTTTACGTTGACGTTTGGGCCGTAGGATGTCCGCCATCATCGAGACCAGGGCCTTATCCAAACATTACGGTCGCACCGTCGCCGTTCAGGACATGAACCTGAGCGTGGAGGCGGGCGCGATCTACGGCTTCGTTGGGCCGAACGGGGCGGGCAAGACGACGACAATGCGGATGCTCACCACGCTGCTCGAGCCGACGGCGGGCGAGGCCTGGGTCGCCGGCCACTCGATCCGCCGCGACCCGAACGGCGTGCGCCGTGCGATCGGCTACATGCCGGATTTTTTCGGCGTGTACGATGACATGACGGTCTGGGAATATCTGGACTTCTTCGCAGCCTGCTATCGCATCCCGGAGGCCACACGACGCGGCCTGATCAACGACCTGCTCGAACTGGTAGACCTGGCGCACCGGCGCGACGACCAGGTGGACACGCTTTCGCGCGGCATGAAACAGCGGCTGTGCCTGGCGCGCACGCTGGCCCACGACCCGCAGGTGCTCATCCTCGACGAACCGGCCTCCGGCCTCGACCCGCGCGCCCGCATCGAAATCCGCGAGCTGCTGGTGGAGCTGAGCCGCATGGGCAAGACGGTCTTTTTCTCCACCCACATCCTGGCCGATGTGGCCGAGATCTGCACGCAGGTGGGCATCGTGGAAGCAGGCCGGCTGGTGGCCCAGGGCAGCCTGGCGGAGATGCAGCGCCGGCTGACTCCGCATCGGACGTTGCAAATCCTGTTGTTGGATAAGGACATCGAGGCCGCCCGCTCCGCCATCTTCGGCCGCGAGAACGTGCTTGCCCTGCGCGAATTGGACGGTGAACGCTCCGGACCCGCGGCCGATGCGTATACCCGGCTCGAAGTAGACTTCGCCGGCGATGAAGTCGCCGTCAGCGCCTTCCTGCGTGACCTGGTGCAGCGCGGCCTGCCTGTGCTGCGCTTTACCGAAACCACACACGACGTAGAAGATGTTTTTATGAAGGTGACGCAAGGGATAGTCTCCTAGCGTCGCCGATCGCTGGGCTGCCCGACGACGCGACTATCCGACTATTTGACCCAAGATGACCGATACCGCCGCCACTGCCCCACATCCCGTTGTACCGCGCGCGGCAGCCAGGCCGCGGCCCACATTGCGCGAGTGGCTGACGCGCAACCCCGTCGTGCTCAAGGAGCTGCGCGGGCGGATGCGCGGCGCCCGCGCCTTCATCGTGCTGACGGTTTACCTACTGTTGCTGAGCGGCTTCGTCACGCTGCTCTATTCGCTCTATGTCGCCTCTACCAGCGACGTATACGCCGCGCCCGACCGGCAACTGCTCGGCAAGTTCGTCTTCGGCGGGGTGGTGGCAATCGAAATGCTGCTGGTGTGCTTCATCACGCCGGCCTTCACGGTGGGCGCGGTCAGCGGCGAACGCGAGCGTCAGACCTACGACCTGCTGCGCACCACCCTGCTCTCCGAGCGGGCGCTCATCCTGGGCAAGATGCTCGCGGCCATGTCATACGTCTTCATGCTGCTGTTGGCCGCCCTGCCCTTACAAAGTCTGGCCTTCCTGCTCGGCGGCGTGGCGCCGGAGGAGGTCGCCGTCGCCACGCTGTTGCTGACAATGACGGCCTTCCTGTTCGGCGCCGCCGGCGTCTTCTTCTCCTCGATGATGCGGCGTACGCTGGGCGCCACGGTGCTGACTTACGCCTTTGTGCTGCTGGCGACCCTGGGCTTACCGATCTTGCTCTTCCCGCTGGCCATCATCTCCGGGCCGTTATTCGGCTACAACACGCCGCCGGTCGAGCTGCAGATCGCGCTGCTCTATGCCTTTGGCCTGCTCATCGCGACCAACCCCGTCGCCACGCTGATCGCCACCGAGGTTATTTTGGTGAACGAGCAGACCCTGTTCTACTTCACCCTGCCTATCTACAATTCAGTGACCAGCAGCTCGATCAACGTTCCCCTCATCTCACCCTGGATCCCCTTCGTCTTATTTGCACTGGGCCTGGGCCTGGTGTTCACTGTGCTGAGCATCGCGAACGTCGCGCGCCGGGAACGCTGACCTCCGACGCACGGTGAAGGACGCTTACCGACGATGACTGCCAATTCCCACCTCCATGAACTGGACGACGCCCTCTCCGGCTGGCTGAGGCGGCTGCGGGCACGCGACGCCCTGCAGTGGGCGGTGCGCGGCCTGGCCGCGGGTTTGGCCGCCGGCCTCGGCTTCTCCCTCGTTGGCCGACTTGCGCCGTGGCAGCCCCTACCCGTGTTGATTGCGCTCTCGGTCACGCTGGCGTTTGTGGGCACGCTGCTGGCGCTGGTCGTCGCTTACGTCTGGCCGCGCCCCAGGCTGGCTGCCGCCCGCTACTTCGACCGCGTGCTGGGCCTGGCCGAGCGCACCTCCACGGCGCTGGAACTGGCGCAGCAGCCGGAGTGCGCGCCCGACTGGCTGACTCACGAGCAATGGGCCGACGCCGCGCGGGCTGCGCGCAGCGCCGCAGTACGCCAGCGCCTGCCGCTGTGGGCGGTCTCGCGGCGCGATAGCTTGCTGGCTCTCGTCCTGCTCGCCGCGCTCACCGCTTCGCTGGCGCTGCCCAATCCCCAGCAAGCGGTGCTGGCGCAGCAACAGGCCGTTCAGCAGGCCATCGCTCAGCAGGCGGAGCAGATCACGAAGCTGATCGAGCAGATCGAGAACAATCCTAATCTGACCGAGGCACAGAAAGAAGAATTAACGAAGCCGCTGGAGGAAGCGCGCCAGCAACTTCAGCAGCCGAACCTGACGGAGGCGCAGGCGCAACAGGCATTGGCCGAGGCACAGCAGGAACTGCGTGAGCTGCAAGACCCGAACGCTGAAGCACAGGCGCAGAACCTTCAGCAGGCCGGCGAAGGCCTGAGCCAGAACGCCACCACCGAACAGGCCGGCGAAGCGCTACAGAACGGCGACCTGCAACAGGCCGGCGAGGCGCTGGCGAACATTGATCCCGCCACGCTCAACGAGGCGGAGCGGCAGGCACTGGCCGAACAGCTCGACCAGACGGCAGAGCAGTTGGAAGGCGCCAACCCGGAGACAGCCCAGGCCATGCGCGAGGCCGCCGAGGCGTTGCGCAATGGCGACGCCGAAGCCGCGCGCCAGGCGCTAGAGCGCGCCGGCCGATCCATCGCTCAGGTTGGCGAGCGCGCCGAACAATCGCGGGCCGCACGCCAGGCCTCCGGCCAAGTACAACGCGCCCAACAGCGCATCGCCCAGGCCGGGCAAGGGGCCCAGGGCCAGACTGGCCAGGGCCAGGAGGGACAGGGCGACGGCCAACAAGGTCAAGGTCAGGGCAGCAGCGGCGCCGGCACCGGCGAGGGCCAGGGCCAGGCGCAGGGCGGCCAGGCCGGTGGCCAAGTCGGGCAGAATAACGGCCCTGGTGACGGCGGCGAACGCCTCTATGAACCGATCTATTCACCGTATCGCCTGGGCGGGAGCGGCGGCCCGGACGTCACGCTGCCCAACCAGGGCGGCGGCGACCCCGGCGGTGACGTAATCGGCCAGGGGCCGACCAACCCGCAGAACCCCGGCGAAGTGCGCGTGCCCTACAACCGTGTTTTCTACGAGTATCGCAACAATGCCTATTCGGCGATTGACCGGGGCAATTACCCGCCCGAACTGCGTGACGTGGTGAAGGATTACTTCTCGTCGCTGGAGCCTTGAACGAGTTGGCTCATCCGGCCGCCGAGAGCGCGCAGCGTGCTTCGCGTCTGGGTGAGAATCCAGAGGAAATGGACATGGCACTGACCGAACCGATAAGCCAAGCGACGACCACCCGACCCGAGCTGACCGTCGCGCAATTCCGCGAAACGGCGACGGCGATCGAGGCCGAGGTCGGCAAGGTCATCGTCGGGCAGAGCGAGGTCGTGCGCCACGTGCTGATTTGCGTGATCGCCGGCGGCCATGCGCTGCTGGAGGGCGTGCCCGGCCTGGGCAAGACCATGCTCATCAAAACCCTGGCCGAGGTCATGGATTTGAACTTTGCCCGCATCCAGTTCACGCCCGACCTGATGCCCGCCGACATCGTCGGCACGGATATCCTCGAAGAGACCGGCGACGGCAAGCGCCACTTCCGATTTCAGCCGGGGCCGGTCTTCGCCAACCTGGTGCTGGCCGACGAGATCAACCGCGCCACACCCAAGACGCAATCGGCGCTGCTGGAGGCGATGCAGGAGCGGAGCGTCACAGTGGCCAAACGCACCTACCCGCTGGAGCCACCGTTCTTCGTGCTGGCCACGCAGAACCCGCTGGAGATGGAGGGCACCTATCCGCTGCCCGAGGCTCAGCTCGACCGTTTCCTGTTCAAGGTCAACGTGCTCTTCCCCTCCTCGGATGAACTGGTGGAGATTCTGGCGCGCACGACGGGCGCCCGGCGCGCGCTGCTGAGCAAGGTAACGCACGGCGCGCAGATTTTGGCGATGGGTCGGCTGGCGCGGCAGGTCCCCGTGCCTTCGCATGTCGGTGAATATATCGCCCGGCTGGTCGTCGCGACGCATCCCGAGCATGAGAGCGCGGCGCCGCTGGTCAAACGATTCGTGCGCTACGGATCTTCGCCGCGCGGCGCGCAGGCGCTCATCCTCGGCGCGAAGATCACGGCGCTGTTCGCGGGCCGCGTCAACGTCGCCTTCGAGGACGTGGCCGCCGTCGCCCCGGCCGCGTTGCGCCACCGCCTGCTGCTCAATTTCGAGGGCCAGGCCGAGGGCATCACCACCGATCAGGTCATCGCGGAACTGCTGAAAGCCGTCCCGCAGAAGTAAACGCTTTTCGGATGTGCGCCGCGATCTGCTCCGCATTGTGCGCATTGAGCGAAAGCTTCGAGAGCATTCGCGCAATTCGAGGCTTGGATTTCTAGCGCGTGGTCTTTTCCGAAACCACCCTCCGCAAACTGGACCGTCTGGCGCTGGTTGCGGCGCAGGTGCGCGCCGGAGCCATCAAGGGCGAGCGGCGCTCGACGAAGCGCGGCACCTCCATCGAGTTCGCCGATTACCGCAACTACGTGCGCGGCGACGATCTGCGGCGCGTAGATTGGAACGTGCTTGCCCGACTGGAGCGCCCGTTCATCAAGTTGCTGGAGGAGGAAGAAGACCTGGCCGTGCACGTGCTGGTAGACGCCTCGCGCTCGATGGAATACGGCGAGGGTGAGGCGCACAAGTTCCGCTATGCCCAGCGGCTGGCCGGCGCCCTCGGTTACATTGCGCTGGCCGCCGGCGACCGGCTTTCGCTCGTCGTGCTCGAGGGCGAGGCCGCCGCCGCACAGTTCGGCCCGGCGCGTGGGCGCAGGCAGGCGGTGCGCCTGCTGCGCTTCCTCGAGGCGCAAACGCCGCAGGGTTTGACGGCGCTGAACGCAGCGCTGCGCACCTATGCGCTCACGGCGCAACGGCCCGGCCTGGCCTTCCTGATCTCCGACCTGTTCGCGCCGGACGGTTACCAGGACGGCCTGGCGCAGATGCAGGGCCGGGGCTACGAGATGACGCTGCTGCACCTGCTCGCGCCGGAAGAGTTGGATCCGCCGCTGGCCGGCGATTTGCGCCTGATCGACTCGGAGACGGGCGCGCCACAGGACATCACCCTGGACGGTAGCCTGCGCGAGAGCTACCGCCGGCGCGTTCAGCGCTGGCGCGACGAGATCGAGGCCTATTGTCTCAAGCGTCGCATCAACTACGTGCCCATCTCCACAGCGACCGCCTGGGATGAGTTGGTGTTGCACCAACTGCGACGAAGAGGGTTGATCAAATGACGGCCGACTACAGACCGCAGCCCGCGGACGGATGACGGCGGTCAGCGGTCTACCGTCTGCAGTCTGACCCTATGGCTCTCCTCACCCCCCTCTTTCTTGCCCTCGGCCTGCTCGCTGTCCCCATCCTCATCTTGTACATGCTCAAGCTGAGGCGGCAGGAAGTTAGGGTCTCGTCGGTGCTGCTGTGGCAGTTGCTGTTGCGCGACCGCGAGGCCAACGCGCCCTGGCAACGTCTCAAGCGCAACCTGCTGTTGCTGCTGCAACTGCTGCTGCTGGCGTTGCTCGTCAGCGCGCTGGCCCGCCCCTTCCTGGCGGTGCCGACCGTAGCGCGCGGCACACTGATCGTCCTGCTCGACGCCTCGGCCTCGATGAACGCAACCGACCTTCAACCGACGCGCTTCGAGGCGGCCAAGGCCGGCGTGCACGAGCTGATTGATGGCCTGGCCGCCGACAGCCGCATGTCGCTGATCCTCGTGGGGCGGCAGCCCGTCGTGCTGGTCTCGGCCAGCGCCGACAAGGAAACCTTGCGCAACGCTCTGAACGCGGCGACGGCGACACACGGCCCCTCGGACTGGGAGGCGGCCTTCGCCCTGGCGGGCGGCGCAGCGCGAGCCGGCCTGCTCAACGAGACGCGCATCGTCATCGTCTCCGACGGCGGCCTGCCACGGACTCTTCCGCCGCTGCCCGGCGACGTGCGCTACGTGCCCCTCGGCGTCAGTGCCGATAACCTGGCCCTGGATGCGCTCTCGTTGCGGCCCACGGGCGACGGCCCGCAGCTGTTTGCGCGCCTCGTCAATTATGGCGACGCGGATCGCGCCGTCATCCTCTCCCTCTCGCGCGACGGCCAGTTCTTCAGCGCCCAGCAGGTCACCGTCCCGGCCCGCACTTCGAAAGACTTGATCCTCACCGACCTGCCGGACGCGCCCGCGATCTACGAAGCAAAGCTGAGCGCGCCCGGCGCGGTCGAGGGCGCGCCGCTGGACTCGCTCCCGCTTGACGACACGGCCTGGGCCGTCTATCAGCCGCCGACCTCGGGCCGTGTGCTGGTGATCTCGCCTGGCAACATCTTCCTCGAGCAAATGCTCACGGCGTTGCCCGGCCTCCAGCCCTTCCGCGCCTCGCCGACTGAGCCCTTGCCCGAAGACCCGTTCGACCTGTATGTGTACGATAGCATAACCGAGACGACGCCGCTGCCGCGCGCGGAATTGCTCATCATCAACCCGCTTACCAGCACGCTCTTCAGCGTCGGCGAGACGTTCACCAATACGAAACTGGTGCGCGTCGCGCAGAACGACCGGCTGACGCAATTCCTCGATTGGAGCGGCGTGAGCGTATTGCAGGCGAAGCGCGTGGCCGTGCCGGTCTGGGCACGGGTGCTGGTCGAGGCCGAAGGCGGGCCGCTGGTTTTCGCCGGCGAGACGGGCGGGCGGCGCGTCGCCGTCCTCACCTTCCGCCTGCAAGACAGCGACCTGCCGTTGCAGTTGGCTTACCCGGTGCTGATGTCGAACCTGATCAACTATTTGGCGCCCGCGCAGACCTTCTCCGCGCCCGACGGTCTGCGCCCCGGCGAGACGTTGCTGATCAAACCGCGCGGCGGCGATGCGGCCATCGCCATTGATGACCCGAGTGGTGTGCGTTTTGCGGCGGCAGCCACCGAGGCCGGCGTGCTCTTCACCAACAGCGACCGGCTCGGCGTGTACACTGTCGTGTCCAATCAAGCGGTGCTGGGCAACTTCGCCGTGAACCTGTTCAACCCGGCAGAGAGCGACATCCGCCCGGCGGCGACCATCACCGTGGGCCGCGCCGACATCGCCGCGACGCCGCGCCAGGAGACGGGCCAGCTCGAAATCTGGCCGTGGCTGGCGCTGGCCGCGTTCGGCCTGCTCCTGCTCGAATGGTGGATTTACCAGCGCGGCCCAACCCTGCCCGCCGCGCCGGGGGTCTGGGGATGGCTGCGTCGAAAGCGCAGTGCCACTTAGACCTGGCCGGCGTCATCAAGCAGGTTGAGTTTGGAGCCCGACGAAGATGACTTTGGTTGAACGTCCCCAGCAGCGATCCGTGCGCCAGACCGGCGGCAGCAAAAGGAGACGATCATGGACAACCTGAGTGAGGCGATGCTTCAACTTATCATCCAAGGCCTGATCAGCCTGGTCTTTGGCATCATCGGGGGTTATGTGGGGAGTTGGATCCAATATCGCTTTGCGCGCCGGCTGGAGCGGGAGCGCGAACAGCGAGCCTTGCGCGATAAACTGACCCAGGGCGTCGCTGAAATCGTGGAGAAATCGCAGACCGCCGCGCTGGCAGAGATCGGGGGCGGCGGCTCGCCGCTGCGCCGTCTGCTGGCCCCGGCGGCGGTGATGCTCTTCGCCGCACTGGCCTTCGCGTTCTCGACTTACGCCGGTCTGGCGGCGATGTTCGCGGTGGGCCTCGTCGTGGGCGGTCGGATACGGGTGTGAGCGGCCTTCGCAATGGCGAAGGGCCTCGACGGGCCAACGGTCGCTTTCAGTGCCCTCAGTACGATCAGCGACCCAGTAATCGTCCATGAGCTTTAGCTCTCCCCTCTTCCTCCTGTTGCTCCTCGCCCTGCCGCTGATAGTGTGGCTGGGCTGGCCCTCGCGCGGCCCAAGCCGGCGGCGGGAGACCGTCAGCCTCATCCTGCGCCTGCTCATGGCGCTGCTGCTGATCCTGGGGCTGGCGGGGCTGGAGGTGCGCCGCGCGTCCAGCACGCTCTCCGTCGTGTTCCTGGTGGATAGCTCGGACTCGATGACCGTGCCGATCACCATCGGCAACATCCCGACCACGCCGCGCCAGCTGGCGCTGGAGTACGTGCGCCGCGCGCTGCAGGAGATGGGCCCGGACGATCAGGCCGGCGTCATCCTCTTCGGCGGCGATGCGGTGGTGGAGCGTCCGCTCTCCACGAGCCGTCAACTGGAAACGCCGACCTCGGTCGTGACAAGCATTCAGACCGACATCGCCGGCGCGATCCGCCTCGGGCTGGCGTTGCTGCCCACCGACACCGCCCGCCGCCTCGTCCTTCTCTCCGACGGGCTGGAGACCTCCGGCGACGCGCTCGAAGCCGCGCGGCTGGCGGCGGCCTCCGGCACACAGATCGTCGTCGTGCCGTTCAATGTCACCGGCGGCGCGGAGGCCCTCATCACCTCGGTCAAAGCGCCGACCCGGCTGCGCCAGGGCGAGGCGTTCGCGCTGGAGGTGAAGATCGACTCGACCGCCAACCAGCAGGTAGGCGTGCGCGTCCTGGCCGGCGCCGAGGTGGCTTACGAGGGCCAGCTCGATCTGCGGCGCGGCCCGAACGCCTTCGCCCTCCCGCTCAAGGCCGGCGCTCCCGGCTTCAGCGCTTATCGCGTGCAAATCAGCCCGGCCCCCCAGGCGGATACTTTCTATCAGAACAACGAGTTGGCCGCCTTCTCACAAATCGAAGGGCCGGCGCGTCTGCTGCTGGTGACCAACCCGCGACCGCGCGACGGCGTGGCCGGCTACGAGGAGCTGCTGCGCGCCCTGCGGGAGACGGGCTTGCAGGTGGACACCATCGAGCCGGGCAGCCTGCCCTCCGAGTTACCGGCGCTGGCGGAGTATGCTGCCGTGATCCTGGTGGATGTGCCGGCGCGGCAACTTTCTCAACGGCAGATGACGGCGCTGGAGACCTACGTTCGCGATCTGGGCGGCGGCCTGGTCGCCGTAGGCGGGCCGACCTCCTTCGGCGTGGGCGGTTACTTCAATACGCCGCTCGAACGCGTGCTGCCGGTGGATATGGAGATCAAGGACGAGAAGCGCCGTGCACGCCTCACCCTGGTCTTCATCATTGACAAGTCCGGCAGCATGAGCGAAGTGAGCGGCGGCGTGCAAAAGATGGACCTCGCCAAGGAGGCCGCCGCCCGCTCGATTGAATTGCTCAGCCCGATGGATAAGGTCGGCGTGATTGCCTTCGACGATACTGCCGCCTGGGTCGTGCCCATCTCGCCGCTGGACAACCCGGACAGCATCATCAACCGGATCGGCACCATCCGCGCCGACGGCGGCACCGATATCATGGCCGGTGTGCGCCTCGCCTCGCAGTCGCTGCCGCAGGACGACGCGGCGGTCAGGCACATCATCCTGCTCACCGACGGCATCGCCGACCCCACCGGCATCGCCGAGCTGGTGCGCCAGATGAATCAGGAAGAGGGCATCACGCTCTCGTCCGTCGCCGTGGGCCAGGGCGCCGACGTGTCCCTCCTGGCCGACCTGGCCCGCGAGGGCGGCGGCCTCTATCACTTCACCGACGATCCCTCGACCATCCCCAGTATCTTCGCCGAGGAGGTGACGCTGGCGACGCGCTCGTATATCGTGGAGCAGGAATTCTTCCCACGCCAATCCAGCCCCAGCCCAATTCTGCAGGGCATCGAATCGGCGCCGAAGCTGCTCGGCTACGTCGGCGTGACGGCGAAGAGCGCAGCGCAGGTCATCCTCGTCAACCCGGACAGCCCGAACCCCGATCAGCCGGACCCGATCCTGGCGGCCTGGCAATACGGCCTGGGCAGGAGCGTGGCCTGGACGAGCGACGCGACCGGGCGCTGGGCGCAGAACTGGGTGGCCTGGGATCAGTTCGCGCGCTTCTGGGCGCAGGCGGTGCGTTACACGCTGAGCGAGGGGGCGCAGTCCACGACCGATGTGCGCATCAGCCAACAGGGCGAGACCGCGACTCTCGCCGTGGACGCCAGGTCGGAGCAGGGTGCGTTCCTCAACGGGCTGAGCATGCAGGCTAACGTGATCGGCCCGGACGGGACGACGCAGGCCATCACGCTCACGCAGAGCGCACCGGGCCGGTACACCGGCAACTTCGCGCCGACAGAGGCTGGCGCTTACCTGATCCGGGTCGCAGGCAACGATCCCGGCGCAGCGGGGGCGGCAGGCGAAACATCGGCCCGTGTAGCGCAGACAACGGGTTGGGTGCTCTCGTATTCGCCCGAATACCGGATTGCACTGTCCCCTGAAGAAGCGGCCGCCGCCGACCCGGCGAATGTGCGCTTTCTGCTGCAACTGGCGCGGGCCACCGGCGGCGGCAGCGTCGTGGGCGAGTACGCCCGCGTCTTTGCGCACGATTTGCCGCCGCCGCCCGGCGCCGTTCAGCCCATCTGGCCCTGGCTGTTGCTGCTGGCGACGCTGCTGCTGCCGTTCGACATCGCCGTGCGTCGCGTTGTGATCTCGCGTTACGACCTGCAGCGGGCCTGGGCGCGCCTGCTGGCCTTTCTTGCGATTCGCGCGCCGCAACCGCAAACGGCGCCACAGCGGGCGCAGCAGTTGTCGCCCTTGTTCAGGGCCAAGGAGCGTGCGGGCGAGGCGGCGCCGCGCCCTGCCGAGCCGCCGCCGATTGTCACCACCACACCGCCCGCTGCGCCAAAGCCGCCAGCCATTTCAATCGCTAACGTTCCCCGCCAACCCAGTGCGCCGACGCCTACCGCCCCGAACACCTCGGCCACCTCCACCTCGGCTGCCTTGCTCGCCAAGAAAAAGGCGCGCAGCGAACGCGACAGCGCAAAGACCTAGCCAGGGCACGCTTCCCCCAACCAACCCCAACCCTTTCCCCTGAATTTTTACGCTCAAGCCTGTTACGCTTGAGCCGGACGACGGCGCCCGCACCCTTTGGTTACGTCCGGGTTGAAGAGGTACTTCTTGAGCATGGTGATCAACAGGGCTCAGGGACGCACACTACGCTGCGCCGTTCTGGTCGGTGGGGGTGCTTTGCTGCTCGTCGCCAGCCTGTTTGCCATCCTACCCGCCCCGGAACGTGTTTGGGCCAGCAATGGGCTGTTGCCGCTGTTCAAGCTCGCCGGTGCAACCGCCTGTGCCTGGGCAGCCCGCAACGCCCGTCAGCTCCGGTTGGGGTTGAACTGGTCGCTCTTTGCCGGAGGGTCACTGCTTTCTGCTGTTGGTGAAACAATCTGGAGCGTCTCGGAGGCGAGCTGGTTGGCAGGCTCGCCGCCCTCCCTGGTGAATGTCTTCTTTCTGTCGGCGTATGCGCTGGCGCTGGCCGGCGTGGTGTTGCTGCCGGCCCAGTCAGTCCCGCGGCTCGAACGGATCAAGCTCTTTTCGGAAACGGGCACCGCCGTCTTGTCGGCGGCGCTCATCTTTTGGATGTTCTGGCTGATCCCGGTGCTGCAGGCGGATGACGCCTCGAGCCAGGAACTGGCGTTGGCGATCATCTATCCGCTGTGTGACCTGGCGTTGTGTTGGAGCGCGCTGTTCATGCTGTTTCATCCGCTGGTGCAGCAACGGCGCGGGCCGATCTTGTTGCTGACCTTGAGCTTCATCCTCCAGGCCGGCGCCAACTTGGTTTATGGCGTGCTGGTTACGGGCAACGGTTACTCCAGCGGACACTGGATGGAGCTGGGTTGGTTTGGCGTGCCGGTGCTGATAATGGTAGCCGGGGTGTGGCAGGCGACGGCCCCGCCGCGGCCGGCAGCAGCGCCGCCCGAGTCGCTGCCCGGCAGCGAAGTGCTGCGGGTTGTGCTGCCGTACTCGGCAGTCGCCCTGGCCTTTGGCCTGTTGGTCCTGGCGCACCACATACATCACACTGTCTTTGCGCAGGTGGCGCTGGGGGTTGCTTTGATCCTCAGCCTGACGTTGGGACGTCAGATGATCGCCCAGTGGGAGACCACACGCCTCTCCCGGAAATTGCAGTCCGAACTGCACGAACGCCAACAGGCTCAAGCGATGCTGCTGCGGCTGAACGAGGAGCTGGAGCAGCGGGTCGCGGAGCGCACACGCGAGCTGACCCTGGTCAACGAGCACTTGCGACAAAGTGAAGCGCGGCTGTCACACGAGGCGACGCACGACGTGCTGACCCAACTGCCCAACCGGGCCTTGTTTATGGACCGCCTGGGGCGCGCACTGGAACGCGCCCGCCGCTACCCCGGCTACGGCTTCGCCGTCCTATTCCTGGATTTTGATGGCTTCAGAGTGGTCAACGACAGCCTGGGCCACACGCTGGGTGACCGGTTGCTGGTAAAGATTGCCAGGCGGCTGGAAGGCGGCCTGCGCGCTGCCGACACCGTGGCCCGGTTGGGCGGCGATGAATTCGTCATTCTGTTGGAGGATGTGCGCGAGCCGCAGGACGCCGGCGCCGCCGCCGAGCGCGTGCTGGCGCAGTTGGCGCAGCCGTTCGAGCTGAATGAGCATCGCGTCTTCATCTCGGCCAGCATCGGCGTAGTATTGAGCAGTCTGGGATATACCCAGGCCGATGACGTCCTGCGCGACGCCGATATCGCCATGTACCAGGCCAAGTCGCTGGGCAAGGCGCGTTTCGCCGTCTTCGACGCGCAGATGCGCACCCGCGCCATACAGCGCCTAAACCTGGAAAGCGAGCTACGCCGTGCCCTCGAGCGGCAGCATTTCTCCCTCCACTATCAGCCGATCATGGACTTGCAGCGCCGGAGACTGTCGGGCTTCGAGGCCCTGCTGCGCCGGCAACACCCGGAGCGCGGCAACGTGCCGCCCGGCGACTTCATCCCGGTGGCCGAAGAAACGGGCCTGATTGTGCTCATCGGGCAATGGGTGTTGCACGAGGCCTGCCGCCAGCTGGCGGAGTGGCACACACGCTTCGACCCCGACCCGCCTTTTACCATCAGCGTCAACCTCTCGGCCCGGCAGTTCAAGCAGGCGGGCCTGGCGCAACAGGTGGCCGAAACGCTGGCCGCAACCGGCCTGAGCGCGGAGCACCTGAAACTCGAAATTACCGAAAGCGCCATCATGGAGGAAGCACAAGCGTCCATCGCCACGCTCAGTCAGTTGCGTGCGCTGGGCGTGCAGGTGCAGATTGATGATTTCGGCACCGGTTACTCATCGCTTAGTTACCTGCATCGGTTCCCCGTAGACACGCTCAAGATTGACCGCTCGTTCATCTGGCGCATGGGCGTGGAAGGCGACAATGCCGAGATCGTGCGCACCATCATCACGCTGGCGCACGATCTGGGAATGAGCGTGATCGCGGAAGGCCTGGAAACGCCCGAGCAGCTGGAGCGGGTGACGCGCTTGGGTTGTGAACAGGGCCAGGGCTATCTCATCTCACGCCCGCTGGACGTGGAGCAGGCGACACAGTTCATCTACGAGCAGGGCGTTGACGCTGCGAACGCGCGAACGCAGGGCGTTCGACTGCCCTCGACCGCCCTCACCCCGCGTCTTAGCTGACCCGCGCCAGGGCGCCCAGGACAGTCGCGCGCAGCGCCTGCAAGCCCTGCGCCAGCGGCCCGGTCTCGATGTACTCGTCGGGGCGATGCGCGTTGCCGCCGTGGGTCAGGCCGATACAGATGCAGGCGCGATTCTGGCTGAGGGGGATATTCGCGTCGGTGGAGCCGGTGTCGAAGGCGGGGGTCAGGCCGACGGCCTCGAGTGCTTGAGCCGCAATCTGAACCAGAACATGGTCGCGCGGGAGCCGACCGCCGGGCCGGTCGCCGATCCACTGCATAGTCAGTTGCGCATTGGCGGCCTCGGCGGCGCGCTGGTGCGCGCGGTAAAAGGTCTGCACCTGCGCGTCTAACGCCTCGAGCGCAGCCGACGTCTCGGAGCGCAGATCCAAATCCAGCGAGGCCTCGCGCGCAATCGTGTTGACGGAGGTGCCGCCCGTCACGGTGCCAATGTTGAATGTGGTCTTGGGCTGTTGGGGGACGGTCAATTGCGTCAGGTCGGCCCCGAGGCGCAGCAGCACGTGAATGGCCGAGGGGCGCCCGAAGTTGAGCCAGCTATGGCCGCCCTCGGCCATGGCGACAAAACGGTAGCGCCGGACGCCGATGCCGCTGTGATAAATGTGGCCGAGCGCCATGCCCTCCAGCACGATGGTGGCCTTGACCCGGTCGCCGAAGCGTTCGACCACGCGCCGCATGCCGCGCAAGTCGCCCAGGCCTTCCTCCCCCACGTTCGCCGCCAGCCAGACATCGCCCGGCACAGGCGCCTCGGCCAGCATCCAAGCCAGCGCGAACAAGCCGGCCACGCCCAGCGCATTGTCGCCGATGCCCGGGCCATGAATACGCTCCGCCCCGCGGGTGAGGGTCAACGGGGTGTGGATCGGGAAGACGGTGTCGGTATGGGCGGTGACGAGCACCGGGGCCGCGCTGCCCTGACCGGGCCGACGTGCAAAGACGTTCCCCAGGTCGTCGGTCTCGACATCGCTCAAGCCGAGCGCCTGGAAGTGCTGGCGAACAAAGGCGGCCCGCTGGTGTTCGTGAAACGTGGGTGCGGGGATTTGCTGGATGGCGCAGGCCAGATCGAGGACGCGGTCGGACAGCATGGACATGCGGGATCACCAACAGGCTAGAGAATACGGATGGAGTGACGCAGCGAGTCCAGCCGGGCCTGCGCCAGGCCGGCGGCGCTGTCCAGAGCGTAGAGTGCGCCGACGCCTTCGACGACGAGGGAGGCAGACACCGTGCCGCGCAGCGCCGCCTCCACCGGGTCTTCCGTCTCCGCCAGGCCCACCAGAAAGCCGCCGCAATAGGCATCGCCGGCGCCGGTCACGTCGCGCACCCGCGCGGGGTATGCCGGCACATGCCATTTACGGCGCGTTGCCGTTTCATACACGTTCTGCCCGCGCGCGCCGAGCTTGATGATCACCAGCCGCGCGCCCATTGCCCCGAAGGCCTCTGCCGCCGCCCACAGGTCGGTCAACGCCTCGCCGAAGAGGGCGCGCACCTCCATCTCGGAAGGCAAAAAGGCGTCCAGGCCGCTGACGACCTGCTTCACCGCATCGGCGAAGGCCGGCTGCATGTAACGCACCGACGGATCACACGTGATGAAACGCACGCCATTGCGCCGCAGCGTGGCCGGCAACGTTTGATGCACGATGTACTCGCACGGCGCGAGATGCGCGCCCCGCGCATGCAGGTAACTGCGCGGCGTCTCGTTGGGACGCACAGCCAGCGGCCCGAAGCGATTGCGTTCCTCCTGGCCATTGGTCGAGGAGACGTAGCCAATCAGCGCTTCGGGCAGCGGCAAGCCCAGCCGCTGGAAGTGCTCAGCCGGGTTGGTGTCGTCGCGCTCTTCGAGCGAACGATAGGCGTAGAAGGTGCGCGTGTCTTGCGGCATCTCCAACACCTTCACGCCGCGCGTGTCCAGGCCGTGCTCGTTGAATGACTTCAACCACTCAACCGGATAGTTGTTGCCGACGCGCGCCAACAGCCCGACGCGCTTCGTCCAGACGCGCGCACCGACGGCGGCATAGAGCGCATTACCGCCCATCTCCCGCAAACGCACCTCGCCGCCGGCGCTGATGCAGTAGTCTTCGCGCAAACCGCCGGCGAAGAGATAGTCAATCGGCTGAGCTGAAGTCATCGGGCACACTGATTCTAACCCAGACCGGAGTTTTCGTCCCGGATAAAATCCGTTTGAGGGTGCGCTGATCAATGTTAATGACACGCTTGCCTGTGGGGGCGAGTCTCGTTATAATGCCTGCCGCTTACTCGGACGTCAAGCCCAATCAGGCTGGGCGTAAAGCGGCTGTCCGGTTCAACAGCAGGCACGACTATGGCAAACGCAAAAGTCCTCCTGTTGGAAAATGAGCGCATGACAGCGCCATCCTTCCAACCAGCGCTCGAGAAACGGGGTTACACCGTCGCCATCGAACACTCCGCGCCGGCGGCCATCAAACGCACCAGCACTTTCACACCGGATGTCGTGGTGCTGGATGCAGCATCGCTGAAGACCAGCGGGGCGCGCATGTGCCGCCAGCTGCGGGCGCAGCTCAACGGCACGCCGATTCTGCTGGTGGCGGATAAGAAAAACCCGCCGGACGCCAACTGCGGCGCGTCGGTCATCCTGACCACGCCCTTCACGGCGCGCAAACTGCTTAACACGGTCGCGCGGCTGTTGCCGGCGGAAGAGGGCGCGTCGTTGCAGGTCGGCCCGATCCGGCTCAACCTGGCGCAAAAGCGCATCCGCTGTGGCGAGCGCGAGGAACGCGTCACCCCCAAACAAGCACAACTGCTGGAGATGTTTCTGCGCGCGCCGGGCCGCCTGCTCACCCGCAAGGAGATCATCAAGCACGTCTGGGACACAGATTACGTCGGCGATACACGGACGCTGGATGTACACATCTCCTGGCTCCGCAATGTGATTGAGCCTAACCCGCGCAAGCCCCGCTACCTGCGGACGATCCGCGGCCAGGGGTATCGCCTGGACGCAGCCTGAGCGGCCACGCCCATCCCGGAGAAGATGTCCGGCGCGCTAGCCGGGCTTTTTTTTGCACCAGCAAGCCGTCGGCGCGTGCGTGCCGCGTGCACCTCCGTCTCACAGCAACTCAAACTCAGTCACCCTGCGCCTACGGCTACGGCACGCCTGGCGATGTTCAAGGTCTTGAGTAAGACGCTGCGGCGTCGAGCCTGGGGCGTCCTGTGCCAATCGGTGTGATGGAACTGCTCGAACGTGACCAACCACTGCGCGAACTCGAATCGGCGCTGAAGGAGGCGCTGGCTGGTGAGGGCCGCCTGGCGCTGGTCAGCGGCGAGGCCGGCATCGGCAAGACCGCCCTGGTCGAGCACTTCCTCCGCTCCCAGCCTAAATCGCTGCGCGTGCTGTGGGGCGCCTGCGACGCGCTCTTCACCCCGCGCCCGCTCGGCCCGCTGTACGACATCGCCGCGCAAACGCGTGGGCCGCTCCTCCGCCTGCTTGACGGCGATGGCCACCGCAACGCCATCTTCTCCGCCGTGCTCGCCGAGCTGCACGAGCAGCCGACCATCGTCGTGTTCGAGGATGTGCACTGGGCGGACGAGGCCACGCTCGATTTGTTGCGCTTCCTCGGGCGGCGCATCGCCCGCACCCGCGCGTTGCTCGTGCTCACCTATCGCGACGACGAACTCAGCCCGCGCCACCCGCTGCGCACCGTGCTCGGGGATTTGACCGCGCCGGGCGTCACACGCCGCATCCCGCTCGCGCCGCTCACCGAGGCGGCAGCGCGTGAACTGGTCGGCGAGCGGCGGCTGGATGTGGCCGCGCTCCACCGGCAGACCGGCGGCAATCCGTTCTTCATCACCGAGGTGCTGAAAGCGGGCGGCGGGCTTCCGGCCACCATGCGCGATGCGGTGCTGGCGCGCGCCAGCCGGCTGTCAGATTCGGCGCAGGCCGTGTTACGGGCCGCGGCCATCATCGGCCCACGCGTCGAGCCGTGGCTGCTCAATCAGCTCACCGGCGCGGAGGCGGGCGCGAGCGAGGAATGCCTGGCGCTGGGGATGCTCGTCGCGCACACTGACACGCTCGCCTTTCGTCACGAACTGGCACGGCAGACCATCCTCGAAACGATTCGGCCGCCGCAGAAACTGTCGCTGCACCGCATGACCCTCGACGCCCTGCGGGCGCTGCCCGCCGCGCGGCACGACCTGCCGCGCCTCGCCCACCACGCCGAGGGCGCCGGGGACCGCGAGGCCACGCTCGAGTATGCGCCCGCTGCAGCCCGCAAGGCTTCGGCGGCCGGCGCGCACCGCGAAGCGGCAGCGTTGTACGCGCTGGCGCTGCGTTACGCGGAGGCGCTCTCCCCTGAAGCGCACGCCGAGCTGCTCGACGCCTACGCCGACGAGTGCAACTCGATTGACAAGCGCGCCGCGGGGCTGGCTGCGCGGCAAAAGGCCGCCGCCCTGTGGCGCGAACTGGGGCGACCGGTGCAACTCGGCGAGACGCTGGCGCACACGGCCATTTTGTACAACGGCCTCGGCAACACCCGCGCCGCCGAGCTAGCGTGCGCCGAGGCCGTGGCCCTGCTCGAGGCGCAGCCGCCGGGCCGCGCGCTGGCCCTCGTCTATCGCATCCGCGCCGGACTGTTGATGCTCAATCAGCAAAACGCCGAGGCGATTGAGTGGGGCGAACGCGCCATCGCCCTCGCCAAACAGTTCAACGACGACAGCCTGGTGCTCGCGACTCAGGTGCCGCTCGGCTCGGCCTGGCTGCAACTCGATTACGAGCGCGGGCGGCAGATCTTGACGGACGCCATCCGCGCCGCGCGCGAGGCCGGGCAGGTGATGGTGGCCGCGCACGCTTACGCCAATTTGAGCTCGGCCTCGAGCGAACTGTATCGCTTCGACATCGCCGAACAGACGACGCGCGAGGGATTGGCCTACACCGCCGAGCACGGGCACGAACGTTACCGGCTGTATATGCTGGCCTGGCAGGCGATGACGCACCTGCGGCTGGGCCGGTGGGATGAGGCGGTGGATACGGCGGGCCTCGTCTTGCAGCCGGCGGGCGTCTCGGCCACCAGCCGCGTCACGGCTCTGGCCGCGCTCGGCTACGTTCGCGCGCGGCGCGGTGACTCCATCGCGCCGATTGTGTTGGACGAGGCGCTCGAACTGCTGCGCGATATGAGCAGCCTGCATCGCGTGGCGCTGGTGCGCGGCGCGCGGGCCGAGGCGGCCTGGCTGGCCGGCGACCGCGCCCGTACCATCGAAGAAGCGCGCGCCGCTATCGAGTTAGCATTGAGCACTCGCCATCCCTGGTTCGCTGGCGAGCTGGCGTACTGGCAGTGGCGCGCGGGCGAGAGCGTGACGGTGGAAGACTGGATGGCCGAGCCGTACGCGCGACAACTCGCCGGTGATTGGCGCGGTGCGGCCGCTGCCTGGGAGAAGCTGGGCTGCCCATACGAACAGGCTCGCGCGCTGGCCGACGGCGACGCCGAGGCGCAGGCTGCCGCGCTCATGATCTTTGACCGGCTCGGCGCGCGGCCCGCCGCTGAGGCGCTGCGCGAGCGGATGCAGGCCGCCGGGCTGAGGGTGCCGCGCGGCCCGCGTCCGGCCACGCGCGAGAATCCCTTCGGCCTCACCGCCCGCCAACTCGACATCCTCGCCCTGCTGGCCGAAAACCTGACCAACGCCGAGATCGCCGCGCGGCTGCACCTCTCCCCCAAGACCGTGGACCATCACGTGAGCGCGGTGCTCGCCAAGCTCGATGTGCTCTCGCGCGAGGCCGCTGCTGACCTCGCTCGGCAACATCAGATTTTCCCCAAATCCTGATCCCCGCCCGTGAAATCCGCATCAGCTTGCGTTTATCCCTGACCCCAAAACTCCCCGGCCCTTCCCCAATATAGGGAACCTAAATCCCCAATATAGGGTGCGCCTCCCGATGCGCCTGCGGGCCGCTGTCCGTATCCTGTTCGCAAATCAGGAAAGGACAACGGCATGACCCCCGACACCATCACCCTCGTTCGCCAAAGCTGGGCCAAGGTCGTCCCCATCGCCCCGCAGGCCGCGGCGCTGTTCTATCAAAACCTGTTCGCCGCCGACCCGGCGCTGCGCCTGCTCTTCAAGGGCGATATGACCGAGCAGGGCCACAAGCTGACGCAGATGCTCGGCGCGGCGGTGGGCAAGCTCGACGATTTGGAGACGCTCGTGCCCGTGCTGAAAGCGCTGGCCCGCCGCCACGTCGGTTACGGCGTGCAGGCGCAGCATTACACCACGGTCGGCGCGGCGCTGCTCAAGACGCTCGAGCAGGGCCTGGGCGACGACTTCACCCCGCCGGTGCGCGAGGCGTGGGCGGCGGTCTACGGCCTCGTCGCGGATGTGATGATTCAAGCTTCGCAGAATTGAGCAGAGTTTCCCATGTCCCTTTCAAGTTTCCTTGAGATCGGTTTGACCCTGTTAACCGTTGGCGCGGCGATTGGATTCTGGCTTTACGCCGCCCGGCACTCCGAGCCGCGCGATGTGATGCTGTTGATGGGCAACGCGCTGGCGCCGTTGCGCCGCGACCGTGAACGTTGAACTCCCTGAATGATTCGGGCCCGCAATGAAACTCACGCGCCCCGCCAACCTCGTTCGCCTCGCCCTCGCCGCCACGATCACCGTCACCACAACCGTTGACGAGAACACCGACCGCGACGCTGCCACCCTGCACACCCGGGCCCGATTCGCCCTGCACGCCCACGCCGACCGCACCGCCCGTCGTGTGCGCGACCCATTGCCTCTATTTGCCTCTCATCGCTCGATAGGCACATTCATCCAACGGAGAAAGTTCCATGTTGCGCAATCCCTTTGATCAAGTCAGTGACCCGGCTCAAAAGAAGTTGCTTCAATTTCGGGTCTACCTCGCGGCGGGCATCCTCGGCGGAGTGCTGCTGTGCAGCGCCCTCATCCTGGGCGGCCTGGCACTGGAGGGCGCAGCGCAGGCGCCGGCAAAAGCCACCCAACAAGCGTCGTTCGAGTCGGTGAAGCCGCTGAAGGAGCTGTGCGCGGGCGCAGCCGGGAATACCGCCGCCGCCAGCTACGCGCCCGGCAGCGGCCCGCATCGGCTGGTCGTCTTACGCTCCAACATCGCCGGCTCGACCGACCTGTCCACCTATTACATCCGCACCGAAGACTATCCCGAGGCCTGGCGCGCCGCCGTGATCGAAGAGGCTGCGCTGGTGGCCTGTGTGGGCACCGGCTCCTACCTCATCGAAGAGTGCGCGTACACGCTGAAGGATGGCGCAACGGCCACGCTCAATCGCGTGCAGCTCACCGCCGTCATCCGCCTGTATGCCGCGCGCACGGGCGAACTCATCGGGCAAGGTGAGGTGCCGGGGCCGGAGCCGCGCGCCTGCGGCGAGACCGAGAAATTCGCGGAAGGGTCGTTCACCGCCACGGTCACCGGCGAGGCCGTGTCGCCGGAGGCGATCGCCGAATGGTTGCGCGAGTATGTGGAGTAACGGCTAACGATGTTGTTGGCCGACCAAAGGAGAATCAACATGTCGAAGGTCACCTGGGAAATCACCGGCCGCATCCTGCTGGAAGAGAACGAGGTCAATGGCAGCGGCCAGACCATGACCCGCGCGCTCGCCAATGTCGAGGTCGAAGTCAGCGGCTCCAACTTCGGCGCGTACGACTCGTGGGGGACGGTGCGCACGAACTCGGATGGCTACTTCACGCTGCGCAAGGAGAAGGACCAAAGCAAGCGCAAGATCAAGGTCAAAGTCCGCTTCGCCGATAGCGAGCTGGAGATCAACACCGGCGCGCTGGCCAACGTCGCCGACTTCGTCAGCCCGGCCATCGAGGTCTTCGAGCACGCCAAAGAAGTGGAAGGCCCGAACATCAACATCGGCACGCGCACTTTCAAGGCCGGGGCAAGCGGCGAACTGGGCGACCGCGACAACCGCCGCCGCGCCATCGCCTGGTACGTATGCAAGAAGCTGATCAACACCTTCCAGGACAAAGACCCGTATTTCGATTTCAAGGGCAAGGTCAAGGTCATCTACCCGGCCAACGTGGTCAGCGGCCTGTGCTACGCCAACGGCCTGACCCGCTCGGTGTACATGCACACCACCAGCAAAAAAGACCTGTGGAGCGTGCAGGTGCTGATCCACGAGTTCATGCACCTGTGGAACTACGACCACAACCACGGCACGGCCAACTGGTTCGGCGCGGTCTTCTGCCCGCCCGACCTGAACACGCACGCCCAGGCAGAGCGCCGGCCCATCGCCTTTCACGAGGGCTTCGCCGAATATGCGTCGTGGGAACTGCTGCGCGAGCTGTGGGGCGACGAACCGAATAGCACGCGTACCCGGCAACTCCCTTACAGCCGCTACGCGCTCGTCCACGACCTGCATCTCGACACAGTGGATGAGGTCGAGCAGAACGATACCGGCGTCTTCCGCGCGCTGTGCCTGCTCACCAGCCGCGCGCTCTACGCCCGTCGTTTCGGCACGAAAAACACCCGGCTGGATTCCGATCCTCACCCGGAGAAAGTGGAAACCGCCGGCCTGAACTGCCCGGAGAATCCCAAGCTCACCATCTGGGATGTGTTGAAGGTCTTTCAGGCCAACCCGTCAAAGGGTTACTCCACCGAATGGCAGGTCGGCAGCAACGATTACGGGGTGCGCCGCTTCTTCGAGCGCGCCGCCGATGTGCTCGATGGGCTGGATGACTCCACCAAGGATTTGATGCTCAGCCTGATTGACCCGAACAGCATCGAGGAGCCGCAGTCGCGCTGTGAAAAAGTCACCCGGCCCGAGATCGCCGGGTCGAAGCCGATGGCCAGCGGACAGCTTGCCTCGGCGGCGCAGTCGGCGCTGAACAAGCCACGGCCATGAAAACGCGACCTTCTGTAATCTGGCGCGTCCTGGTCGTGTTCGGCCTGGCCGTGCTCAGCGCGCAGCCGCAGCCCGCCTCCGCCGTGACGGTCGTGCGCAAACTCAGCGGCGTTGTGTCAGCCTCGGGCGATGTTGTGTTCGGGTTGCGCGGCCCGGCCATCAGCCCGGATGGGCAATCCGTGGTGTATGTGGCGGATGCGGTCACCGACGGCGCAGAGGAATTGTGGGTCGCGCCCATCACGGGCGCCGCGCCCCCGCTGCGTCTGAGCGGACTGCTGCCCGCCGGCGCGCGCGTCGAGCAGTTCCGGATCGCGCCCAACAGCCAGCGCGTGGTGTACACTGCCGCGCAGGACAGTACCGGCGTGGTGGAACTCTACAGCGTGCCCATCACCGGCGGCGCCATCACCAAGCTCAACCCACCGCTGGTGTCGAACGGGGATGTGGAGCGCTTCGAAATCAGCCCGGACGGCAACTGGGTCGTGTACCTGGCGGATCAGATCACCGACAACCGTGGAGAACTGTTCAGCGTGCCCATCGCCGGCGGCGCGGCCGTCAAACTCAACGGCGCGCTGGCGGTCGGCGGCAACATCTATGAGTACCTCATCAGCCCGGACAGCCAGCGGGTGCTCTACCGGGCCGATCAAGCCGCGAACAGCCGTTTCGAACTGTTCAGCGTGCCCATCGCCGGCGGCGGCTTCACCCGGCTCAACAACGTGCTCCCGATCGGCGGGGCGGTCATCTCGACGCTCGAAATCACGCCGGACAGTAGTCGAGTGGTGTTCCTGGCCACAGCCACCATTTCCACGGTCGTGGAACTGTACAGCAGCTCGATCATCAGCTCGACGCAGGTCAAGCTCAACACGCCGCTGGTCGCGGGGCGAGAGGTCTCGAACGCGCGCCTCAGCCCGGACGGCAGCCGCGTCGTGTATGTGGCCGATCAGGCCGCCGACGACATGTTCGAACTGTACAGCGTGCCGGTCGGCGGGGGCGCGGTCGTCAAACTCAACGGCGCGCTGGTCGCGGGGGGCGATGTGTGGCCCAACGACTTCGTCATCAGCCCGGATAGCAGCTATGTGGCATACATCGCCGATCAGCAGACGGACGATCAGTACGAGCTGTACCGGGTCCCGATCGCCGGCGGGGCCGTGCTCAAGCTCAACGCGCCGCTGGCCCCTGGCCGCGACGTGGATGCCTATGGCACGCTCATCACCCCGGATGGCATGCACGTCGTCTTCCGCGCCGACCTGGACACGGACGAGGTCTTCGACCTCTACCGTGTGCCCCTGGCCGGCGGCGCCAACATCAGGCTGAACGGGACGCTGACAACCGGCGGGTACGTGGACCAGTTCCTCCCCACGCCGGACAGCAGCCGGCTGGTGTACGCCGCGTTTCAGAACTCGGTGAATGTCCGGGAGGTCTTCAGCGTCCCACTGGCGGGCGGCCCGGTCACGCCGGTCAGCGGCCCGCTGGTGAATGGCGGCTCGGTGATCAGCGACTTCCTCCTCAGCCCCAGCGGCCAGCAAGTCGTGTACGTCGCCGACGGGGATGTGGACGAAGTCTATGAGCTGTACGTCGGCGCCGAGGAAGCCGTCCGGCTGTACCTGCCGTTGATCATCCGCTGAGGCTGGAGACCAGAGCGATGCCGCGTTACCTCGTCGAGCAAACATTCGCCGAGCAGTTGAACGTCCCGGTCAATGAGAAGAGAGCGCGTTGGGTGCAGACCGTCCTCGGCAACGACGCGCTCGACGGGGTGACGTGGATTCATTCGTACGTCTCGGCTGACCGGCGGCGGATGTACTGTATCTGTGACGCGCCCTCGCCGGAGGCCGTGCGCCGCGCCGCGCAACGCAACCGGCTGCCCGTGGACCGCATCACCGAGGTGCGCGTGCTCGACCCCTACTCGCTGCACTGACCCTCCCGCCATGCAAGTCAATGGGATTGGCACGACGCTGCTCGGGGTGAGCGCACAGGATGATGACAACGTGGCGACCGCGACGAAGTGGTTCACGTTTCTGTATCTGCCGGTCTGGCCGCTGGCCCGCTTGCGGGTGCAGTTCTTACCGCACACCGGCCCGGGCTTCTCCTATCGGCTCTTGTCACGCGAGCCGTTGAGCCCGGCCGAGATCGTCCGCACCTATCTGCTGGGCTGGGTGGCCACGCCGCTGGCCTTGCTGGGCCCGTTCAGCCTGGCGGTGAAGGAAGTGTGGGAGGCCGTAGGCTTGCCGGCGGCGGGGCACCTCCCGTACCTTGCGCTGTGTTGTCTCTGGTTTGCCTTCGCCGTGTGGGGGTTGCGGAGCCGGCACGAAGCCCGTTGCCGCCCGAAGTCCATAGCCCGCTGAAGCGCCGCCGGCGCTAAACTCTCGCAATCAGCTTGAGAAGACAGGAGTGACCGATGCAAGCCCGAGTCTTGAACCAGCAGATCGTGCCGGTCACGACGGTGTTAGCCGTGTTGCTGGCCGGGGCTGCCGGCCTCAAAGCCAAGCTCGTCCTGGACGGCTATCGGAGTCATGCCGTCAACGTGTAACTGAGGGTGGCGCAAGACAAGTGGCTGACCAGATTGGCCACAATTATTTTTCATAAGGCAAACCGAGCGCTTCGGGCTTGGCAGCGCCCCAGCGAGAACTGAACCATTTCGTGGACATCAGAACCAGGACGAGGATGGTGATGCCAAAGGGGAAGGCCCTCCAGATATAGCGGGAGAAGACATTCGACTGGAACGCTTCGGGGTTGAGCGAAACCTGCCACAACGCGCCGAACAGAATGGAGCCGCCTACCAGCAGGAAGGGTTTCCACATGGAGAAGAAGACCAGCGCCAGGGCAATAAAACCCCAGCCCATCAGGAAGTTGTAATTCCAGACGGGATTGTAATCCAGGGCGTAGATCGAACCGGCCAGTCCCATCAATGCCCCGCTGAATATCACGCTGGTGTAACGCGTGCGGACGACGTTGATGCCCGAAACCTCTGCCACCGAGGGATTCTCGCCCACCGAGCGCAGTTTCAAGCCGGGATGCGTTTTGAACAGGAAAAACCAGATGCCCGCCGCCAGCGCCAGCGAAACGAAGAAGAACGGCGAAAGTCCACCAATGGCGGGGATGCGCGGCAGTCCGAGCGGCCCCGTGAACGGATAGCCGAGATAGGCGGTCAGGCCAAAGCCGAGAATCCAGATGCCCATGCCGTTGACCACCTGGTCACCGCCGAGCGTGACCGAGAAGAAGGCATGCAGCAGCCCAATCAAGGCGCCGACGGCGATGCCCGCCAGAAATCCCAGCAGGTAATCGCCCGTGATTTTGGCGACCATAAAACTGATGGTGGCGCCGAAGAGCATGGCGCCTTCCACGCCCACGTTGAGGATGCCGGCGCGCTGACCGATGATCTCGCCCAGCGCGGCGACGGTAAAAATCGTCGAAGCGTTCAGGCTTCGCACCCAGAATTCCCACATGCTACGCCTCCTTCGCTTTTTTGAGGACGATCCTGTAACGGAAGAAGAACTGAAACGCCACCAGGATGATCATCAGCACACCCAGCATGGCGTAATCAATGCCGAAGCCCAGTTGCAGTTTTCCCTGCACGAAGCGTCCGCCGCTGGTCAACCCGCCGAACAACACGGCGAGCGGAATAGAGGCCAGCGGATTGCCCTGCGAAATTAGACCGCAGATCATTCCATAAAACGCCAGGTCGCCGAAGTCGCCGTAATTTTTGGGGATTTTGTACAAGCCCGGCACGACGGCAAAGTAATGGTAGCCCGCCAGCCCGGAGATAATGCCGCCGACGACAAACACCAGCACGGAAATCCTGAAGGGGTCCATCCCGGCATAGCGCGCCGCGGCCGGGCTGGCGCCAAACGCCCGAATCTCATACCCGAGGCGGGTTTTGGCGAAGACAAATTGAAGCAAAACCGCCAGCCCGATTGCAAACCAAAGGGTAAACGGCAACCCCAAAAATGACCCCGGCTGCAGGGCAGCGGGAAGTTTGTATCCTTCGCCTTCGCCGCCGGAGCCCATGAACGGGCCGCCTTCCTTGATCATGTGCGCCGTCACCCAGAAGGCGATGAAATTCAGCATCATGGTCACGACGATTTCGCTGGTGTTGAATTTACCTTTGAGCAGGCCGGGCAGGAAGCCCATCAACCCGCCGCCCGCCATCGCTGCCAGGATCATCAGCGGCAGGACGATACCCGCCGGCACGTCGGGATTGGTGCGCGCCCCGAAGGCATACGCCACCCCGAACGCCGCCAGCGCGCCCACGTAGAGTTGTCCCGCCATGCCGATGTTCCATAAGCCGGCGCGCATGGGCAGGATGAAGGCAAAAGTGCAAAGCATCAGGAAAATGGCGCGGTTGATGGTGAGAGGCAAACCAAAGGGGTTGATAAAGGCGTAAGAGAAAATTTCCGCATAGCCCTGGGCGGGATCCACCCCGGCCTGCAAAAAGATGAGACCGACCAGAAACAGCGCTACCAGAACGGCGATGATTGAAATGGCCGCCGCCTCCAGGCTGCTGAAACTTATCTTTTTCTCGAGTCGGATTTCGTAACCCGCAAGGTTCATTGCTCTGCCGCCTTTTGCCTGATGCCGGCCATCAGCGCGCCGACGATCTCCCGCTCCGCTTCACCGCCGGGCAAGATGTCCATAAACTGTCCCTCGTACATCGGCGCGATGCGGTCGCTCAACGCCAGGACCTCGTCCAGGTCCTCCGAAATGAGCAGGATCGCCGCCCCGGCCTTTTTCGCTTCCAGCAATTTGTTCTGCACGAATTCGGTCGCGCCCACATCCAGTCCCTGCGTGGGCAGGTTAGCGATGATCAGGCGCGGCTGGCGCGAAAAGACGCGCGCCAGAATCAGCTTTTGCAGGTTTCCGCCCGAAAGGTTCTTTGCGTTCACGTCCGCGCTCGGCGTGACGATGCCATATTCGGCGATGAGCTCTTCCGTGCGGGCGCGGATCTTTTTTTCGTCCACGATTCCCCGTCGGCAAAATTCATCGTCATAGTAGTAACTCATCAGGATATTTTCGACCAGCGAAAAATCGCCGATCGAACCCACCGCCCTTTGTTCGGAGGGGATGTAGCCGACCCCGCTCTTCCAACGTTCCAGGGTCGGGAGGCGGGTGATGTCGTTTCCCTCGAGCAGGACGCTGCCTGCTGCCGCCTTGCGCAGACCCGCCAGCGCCTCCGCCAGCGCCTGCTGTCCGTTCCCCGAAACACCGGCAATGCCAAAGATTTCTCCCGCATGCACATCGAACGACACATCCCGGACTGCCTGCGTGCCTTTCGCGTCGTAAACCGAAAGATGCTGCACTTCCAAAACCGGTCTGCCGCGCTCAACCTGCACGCGTTCCAAATCGAACATCACTTCCCGGCCGATCATTTCGACCGCCAGATTTTGTTCCGTCGCCGCGGAGGTCGCCAATCGGGCCACCACCCTGCCGCGCCGCAGCACCGTTACCCGCTGACTGACGGACAGCACTACGGGGAGCTTATGCGTGATGAAAGGAACGATGGCGAGTTCGTCCCTGGTCATGATCTGGATCGTCTCCAGCAGCTTTTTCGTTTCGGGAGGGGCCAGAGACGAGGTCGGTTCATCGAGGATGAGGATTTTGGCGCCCCGGTAGAGGGCTTTCAAAATTTCCACCATTTGCTTTTCCCCCTCCGAGAGATGCCAGACCTTATCGTTCAGATTGAGTTTGTATTCGTAGTGATCGCATAACCGGGCCACTTTCTCCGCTGCCGTTTTGAAGTCCGGGAAGAGGCCGACTTTGGGGTGTCCCAGCAGGATGTTTTCCAGCACGGTATGCGCCGCGACCAGTTTGCGGCTTTGATGCACCATCCCGATCCCCAGCTCGATCGCGTCCAGCGGGGACCTGAAATTGACCTTTTTGCCGAAGACGTAAATCTCGCCTTCATCGGGCTGTGTCAACCCAAAGAGGATATTCATCAGGGTGGTTTTACCGGCGCCGTTTTCGCCGAGGATGGCATGAATTTCACCCGCCCGAATTTCGAAATCCACCCGATCGTTCGCAATCAGCCCGGGGTAGCGCTTGGTGATGCCGCGCGCTTCCAGAACGATGTCGCCATGTTTGACTTCGGCGGTCATAAATTTGAGTTTTACCGTTTTGCCGCGGGCGCAAAAATGCCGGTCAGGGTTGGTCGTCGGCAGGCGCGCGGTTTGTCGCCAGTTACGCGCGCCTGCCGAGGTTCTCCAGCACGCCTTTCGGGAAGGCAGTGGTTACTTCAGAATGGTCGTGCCTTGCACATCGAAGTTGAACTGCGCGAGCAGGAATTCAATCGTAGGCGCCTGACCAGCCGGTTTGACAACGGTTCCAGCAGCAGGGATGGGCAGGCCACTCAGTTCGAGGCCCGTGCCGTTGCTAACCAGCTCGTGCTCGGTGAACGGATCCCACTCGCCTTTCATCATCTGCTCACGGCGCTGCTTGACCAGGTCAAGGATCGCCTGCGGAATGAGCGGCAGCGCCTTCGGGCTGATGGCGTCCACGCCGACCTTGCCGTTATTCATCAGATCCACCGTCGGGATGACCGTGCCGTCCTTCAGCGTCATGGTGGTTTCCATGCCGGGGTAGAGGATGGTGGGCGGGGCCTTGTTGCCCTTCAGGAACTCCTGAAGGATAAGGTTGTAGCCCACTTCCCAGCGCGTATCGAAGGAGACCGCCACCGTGTCGGTGTTCGACCAACCATATTCGCCGACGATGTCCATATCCTTGCCTACGAACCAGATGCCCTTCTCCTGCGCCACATCCAACGTGGAGCCGGAGTCGGTCTGCTGGGTCAGCACGTCCACGCCGTATTGATCCACCAGTGTGACGGCGATGTCGCGCTCTTCCTGCGGCAGGAACCAGTCGCCGGCATACTTGACGTAGATATTGACCTCCTTGTTGAGCAACTTCGCCGCCTCCTGCACGCCCAGCACGAAGCCGGCTGTGCGGCGCAGCACCTGCACGTTCGGGAAGGCCGAGACGACGCCGATGTTGCCCGTCCGGGTGAGCGCGCCGGCGATCAAGCCCTCCAGATACAGCGCCTGATACTGGCGCGGGAAGAACCGGATGAAGTTCTTTTCGGTGCTCAGGTCGCTGGCGATGATGGAGACGAAGTACACATCCGGGTACTTGGCGGCGATGTCCTTCAGCGGCATGCCCATGAACTCGGCGTTGCCGACCACGATATCGGCGCCCTGAGCGATCATCTCCTCCGCAAACGGAACGGATTGATCCGGCCCGACATTCTCCCGGTAGATGTATTCGACGTTGTCATAGGCCTCGGCCAACCGTTTGCCGGCGCGGTCATGCGCGCCCGACCAGGTTGTCCCGGCAATGACGCTGAAGTGTTCGATCGCTAAGGTGATCTTTGGCGCAGAGGGCGCAGGGGTGGGAGTCGCCGCCGGGGCGCAGGCTCCCCAAATCAGGCTGGCAATCATCAGCCCAGCCATGAACAGATAAGGCTTTTTTCCGGACATCATTTCCTCCTCCGAATCTTTTCGAGTTGCCTAGCTAAGGTGAAGCAGATGGCTGCCTGGCATGATGGAGTACTCCTCTTCCGGCCACCTCCTTTCTTTTCCGTTATTCGCCTCGAGAATTCCTTTCAACACGCTCGGCCTGCTCGACTTGTCCAGCCTGCTCAGCCTGCTCGACTTGACCAACCGGCTCGACCTGTCCAGCTTGCTCGGCCTGCTCAACCTGTCCAACCGGCTCAACTCGTTCGGCTTGCTCAACCGGCTCGACCGGCTCGACCTGTCCAGCTTGCTCGGCCTGCTCAACCCCGACATCCAGCACGCCAACATGCCGATCGGCCCGGCCGGGGTGCCGACCGAGCT
>JBBIQY010000005.1:0-65525 GCA_037442085.1 Anaerolineae bacterium | reverse complement strand
CCGCGATGTTGTTCAGCGTCGCCCCCTCCCCGCCCCGGTCGCCGACTTCGCGCACGATCGCCAGCGCCTGCTCGTACAGCCCCAGCGCCTTCTCCTTCTGCCCCAGGTCGTCGTACACCAAAGCAATGTAGTTCAGGAGTATGCCTTCGGTTTTGCGGTCATGGGTTTCACGAGCGCGCGCCAGTCCGGCGTTCGACCATTCCAGGCATTCGCCCAGACGGCCTCGCGTCCGCAAAAATTTCCACGCGGCGAACACGTAGTCTGTGACGGATTCGGGCCGGGCGGCCCGCACCCACGCCCAGCCGTGGGCGATCTGGTCAAAGGCGTTTTCTACTTCGCGCCAGCTTTTCTCCTCCGCAAAGCGACGGTAGTAATCGGCGTGGCGGGCGGCGCAGGCGGCGGTTTCATTCGCGCGCTCCAGCAGGGCCAGGGCGTAGGCGCGCAGCAGGGCGTGCTGGGTGCAGGTGCCCTCCGGCCCGCCGTCGTCGGTTTTGGCCAGCAGGTTGCGGCGGGTGAGGGTCTTGAGATATTGGGGCGCCCTCACCCCCATAAGCGAAGCGCCTCCCTCTCCGGCTGGGAGGGGGGAGTCGCCCCACACCGCCGACACCGCATCTTCACCGAACGGCGCGGGGGCGAAGACGCCCAGGGCGCGGAAGCGGCGCCGGGCCTCGGGGTCGAGGGCGTTGTAGCTCAGCGCCAGGCAGGCCTCCACGCTCTTCTCGCGGATTTCATCGCCGGGGAGTCTGAGAACATCGAGCGCCGGCTTCGAGCGCAGTTGCGCCGCGAGCGCGGGCAGGTCGGCGGGGGAGTCGGCCAGGCCGGCCACCAGTTCGAGCGCGAGCGGCAGGCCATCGGTCAGGGCGGCGATTTCGCGGGCGGCGGCTGCGTGCGGCCCGAGCGGACCAAGCAGGTTTTCGAGCAACCCGATCGACTCATCTGCCGTCAGCGCGCCGAGGCGCTCCACGCGGCAGCGCAGGGCCTTGGCCAGGTCGGTGTCGCGGGTGGTGAGGAGGATGGGGCAGCCGGGCGGCACGGCCTCGAGCAGCACGCGCACGGCGGCTTCGTCCCACACATCGTCGAGGATGGCGCACAGGCGGCCCAGTTTGGCGAGCATGGAGCGCACCACCGGGGCGCGCGTTGCAGCATCGGGCAGGCGGCTCAGATCCGCGCGCAGGTCGGCGTGCCGCGCCCAGGCATCCAGCGCATTGATGACATCAGGCTGCGGCCCCAGCGAATACCACAACACGCCGCCGGGAAACGACGCCTGGATGCGCTCGGCCAGTTTCTGCGCCAGCGCCGTCTTGCCGATGCCGCCCATGCCCTGCAGGGCAATGGCAACGGGTTGATCGGAGAGCAGCAGAGAGGACAGTCGCTGGAGGTCGGCCTCGCGACCGGCGAAGTGCGCGGGCGGGCGCGGCGGCGCGGCGGGCGTGGGCGTGGTCGGCACTTCCTGGTGAACGTGTTTGTCACCGGCTACGAAGTCGCCTTCGGCGTTGATGTCTCGGCCCGCTTCGATGTGAGTCTTGTAACCCTCGTCGTCTGCCATGCCCGCCCCGTTCTCCGTGTTCTCAGCGTCTCTGCGGTGAAAACTCTTACTCCAACGCAACAGTCTGCCCGTCAGTGTAGCGCACTTTGCGCCATCAGGCGATGGCCATGCCGCGTCGGGTGCATTTCGATTAGTTGGCAGGCTGCGCCCTGATCCTTCGGCTTCGCTCAGGAGAGCGCCGCTCGCTGAGCGGCGCGCAGTCGAAGGTCGGCCAAGAATCTGGAATGCACCCTGCCGCATCCAATCCCGGAGGGCGGTCTTACAGAAGCTCCACCTCTCTCCCGGCCACGGTGACGGCCCGGCCGTGCACCCGGGCCGTGAGCGGCGCGTCGGTGAAGTTGAGCAGCACGGTGTGCAGGCCGCGCCGCGCGGCGATCAGGCCCGGCGGCAGCTCGGCGAGGCGGCCGACGTTCGCGCGCCGGATCCGATCGTGAAGGATCGCCATCGCCTGCGCCACTGTCGGCAGCCAGCCGACATACCAGGCGCAGCCCTGGCCGAGAGCGTTGGATGTCAGCGCCGCCCGGCCCGCGTAGGGGCCGTCGCGGTAGGTCGCCATCACGCCCTCGGCCTCGGGCGGGGTGGCCAGGGCTTCGATCCACGTGCCCGCTGCCCCGCTCAGCCCCGGCACGCCGGATTCGATCTCGTAACCGATGCCCGCCGGCAGCGCGCCCCAATCGGTGACGGTGGCTTGCGTGATCTGGCGGAAGACGCCGGGAAGCGGCTGACCGGTCACCGTGTTGCTGAGAGTCTTGAAACCCGAACGCACCCCCATCACCAGCACCCCGCCCTGCTCCACAAACGCCTCGAGGCGGGCGGCGAGGGCGGGGTCGCCGAGGTGGACGGTTGGGGCGATGAGCAATTTGTAATCGGTAAGCGATGCCGAAGGCGGAACGACATCCACCGGAACGCCGAGGCGCTGCAGGGCGCGATAGTAGACGAAGAGGTGGCGCAGATAGGAAAACGCCTGGGTATGCGGCTGAAGCTGCAGCGCCCACAGATCGTCGTAGCTCCAGAGCAAAGCCGCCTCGGCGCGCGGCGGCTCGGCGGTGAGGGCGTCGAGCCGCTCACGCTCGGCCCACAGCCGCTGCTGGTCGAAGTAGCCGACATCCGGCGAGCCGTCGTGATGCTGCAGGCCGGAGTGATACTGCTCCTGCGCGTACCAGGCCGCGCGCTCGCGGAAGTACACCACCGCCTCCGCGCCCAAGGCCACGGCGTGCCAGACCCACAGGCGCGGCGTGCCCGGGCGTATGAGGTGATTGACCGCGCCCCAGTTGATGTGCCCCACGCCCTGCTCCATGATCCAAAACGGCCTGCGGAGCAGCCCGCGCGTCAGGTCATGCGCAAAGCCGGTGACCAGCGGATCGCCGACATCCCAGGCGTACTCGGCGTCGGGTTTGTCCGGGCCGTACAGCATCTCGCGCCAGCGGTAGAGATTGCCGGTCGGGTAGGAGTCCCAGGTCACGAAATCCAGCGGCTGCGCCAGATCAAAATAGTTCAAGTGGGGATACAGCCCCATGAAGTTGTGGGTGATGAACTGAGAATTGGAGATTTGGGATTTGAGGATCGAGATTTGAGATCGCTGGTAGTCCACGACCGAGTCGGACGAGAAACGATAGTAGTCGAGCACGTGGCTGGGGTTGGGGGTGGCGAGGTTGAGGATGGGCGCGCCGATCTGCGACCAGTCGTCGAACTCGGCCGACCAGAACACCGTGCCCCAGGCCTGGTTGAGGGTGGAGAGCGCGCCGTAGCGCTGCTGGAGCCAGGCGCGGAAGCGCGCCTGGCACACCGGGCAATAGCAGCGGGCCGTGCCCCCGCCGCCGAACTCGTTGTCAATCTGCCAGCCGATGACGGCGGGATGCCGACCGTACCGCTCGGCCAGCGCCGCGACGATGCGCCGGGTGTGCGCGCGGTAGGCGGCGTTGTTCGGGCAGTAGTGCCTTCGCCCACCGATGTTGCGGCGGCGGCCCTGCTCATCCACCGGCAACGTGCTCGGGTAGCTCTTCGACAGCCACACCGGCGGCGCAGCGGTCGGCGTGCCGAGCACGATTTGGAATCCGCGCCCAGCGAACAGCGCCAGCGCGCGATCGAGCCAGCCGAAATCGAAGCGGCCCTCCTCCGGCTCGATCCGGCTCCAGGCAAATTCGGCCAGGCGCACAATGCTCAGGCCGATCTCCTTCAGCCAGCGCGCATCTTCGGCCCAACGCTCCTCGGGCCAATGCTCGGGGTAATAGCAGACGCCGAATCTCATGGCAACATTTCGTCTCGTCGCAAAGCCGCGGGGTCACCGAGCAAGATTCTCTGTGGCTCCGTGACTCCGTGGCGAATTGGCGGCCCAGGATTGAACCGTGGATATCGCCCGCTGCCACAGCGCGTAACCGGCGTCGCGCTGGTCGGCGGAGAGGCGCGGCTCGAAGACGGTGTGCGCGCCGGGCAAAGGGGGCAGGTCGGCCTCGCTCGGCCAAAAGCCGGCGGCCAGGCCGGCCAGCAGGGCGGCGGCGCGCGCCGTCGTCTGGGCGAAGGCCGGGCGGATGACGGGCAGGCCGAGCCAGTCGGCCTGGAGTTGGCAGGCCGTGTCGTCGGCGGACAGGCCGCCGCCGACTTTCAACTGCGTCACACGCACGCCGGCCTGGGCCTGCATTTCTTCCAGGATGGCGCGCAGTTGGAAGCCGATGGAGTCGAGGAAGGCGCGGGCGATGTGCGCGCGGGTGTGGCCGAGCGTCAGCCCGAGGAGCGTGCCGCGCGCCTCGCGAAAGTTGTAGGGCACGTTCAGCCCGGTGAAGGCCGGGACAAAAATCACGCCGCCGGCCTCCGGCACGGAGGCGGCCAGCGCGCCCAGCTCGTCGTCGCGGTCAATCAGCCGTGCATTCTCGCGCAGCCAGCGCACCGCCGCGCCGGTCACCGTCGTATCGGCCTCCAGGCAATAGGTGGGGCGGCCATCGAGCAGCCAGGCGAGGTACACCTTGATCGTGTCCAGCAGCGGGGCCGCCTCCCCGAGGCAGACGCTGAGGTAGGTGGCCGTGCCGTGGGTGCACTCGGCGTCGCCCGGCGCGCGGCAGTCGTAGCCGAACAACGCGCCCTGCTGGTCGGCGATCATCGCCCGCACCGGGACGCGGGCCGAGCCGAGGTGGAGCACGCCGTAATCGGCGAGGGTGCCGTTGACGTCGGGCAGCGCGGCGCGCGGCACGCCGAGGTAGTCGAGCCACTCGGGCCAGTAATCGCGGGCGCGGAAATCGTACAGGCAAAGGCTCTGCGCCAGCGAGATGTCGGTCTGATGGCCGTGCGCGTGGCCGAGGGCGTTGAGCAGCCACAGCGCCGAGGGGCCGATGCGCAGCGTGCCGGCGCGGGCGGCTTCGGCCACGGCGGGGTCGTTCTCCAGTCGCCATTTGAGGTGGAGCGCGGCGCTGTACGGGCCGGGCCAGTAGCCGAGGCGGGTGCGGGCCTCGTGCGCGTGGGGCCAGCGGCGGAGGTCGTCCTCGAGCGGCTGTGTGCGCAGGTCTTGCCAGGTAATGGCGTTGGCAAGCGGGCGGCCGGTGCGCGCCTCCCAGACGAAGTCGGTGTCGCGCTGCGAAGTCAGGCCGCAGGCCGCGATATCGCCGGGCTGGAGGTGCGCCTGTTGCAGGGCTTCTGCCACGGCGTCGCGCACGCCGCCCGCCACCGTGTCGGGGTCCTGCTCGACCCAATCGGGCCGGGGATACAGCCGCGGGAGCGGGCGATAGCCGTAGCCGCGCACCTCGCCCTCGCGGTCGAGGATGAGCGCACGGCTGCCGCTGGTGCCCTGGTCAATTCCAAGGAGAAAATCGGGCATTCGATTCAGGGCCAAAAGAAGACGGCAAAGGGAGGACGAGGGTCGGGGTTCCTTTCCACGGCGGTTTGCCGATTTGTGTGTAATTTCGTAGGCGCGGCTCTCAGACCCGCGCCTACAGGCCGAATTACACAATTTTCGGCATACGGCCCTTTCCACCGGCTATTTCCCACTGCCTTCTCCCTCGGGGATCAGGTCTCCCAACCTGCGGAGCACGTAGGTGGGTTGGATGTCGGATTGGGCGTGCGCCTTTCGCTGGGCGAAGGCGGCCTCCGTCGTCGCGCCGGTGAGGACCAGCGCAGCGGACATGCCTGCGTCCAGGCCCATCTTCACGTCGGTCTCCAGCCGGTCGCCCGTCATCACACACTCATGCGCGGGCAACTTTACCAGATTAAGCACGGCGTCAATGGTATAGCGCGAGGGCTTGCCGACGATGGCCTCGCACTTGACGTTGGTGCAGGCTTCGATGGCGGCGATGATGGCGGCCGCGTCCGGCTCACCGCCGCCGGGCACCGGGCAGTAGCGGTCGCCGTTGGTGGCAAAGAAGCGCGCCCCGGCGCGGATGGCGTCGAAGGCGATCTGCAGCTTGCGATAGACAAACGTGCGGTCGAAGCTGGCGATCACGGCGTCGGTCTGCACGGCGTCCTCCACCAGCTCGAAGCCCGCCGCGCGCAGAGCCTCCATCAGCGGCGGCTCGCCGATAACGAACAGCCGCGCCTGCGGCAGGTGCGCCTTGAGGAAATCCACCATCACCAGCGACGAGTTGAGGATATCCTCGACCGGCGTCGGCAAGCCGAGGCGGGTGAGTTTCCGGGCATAGGCCTCGCGCGTGTGGGTGGGGTTGTTGCTGAGGAAGAGGGTGCGTGCGCCGCGTTGACGCAGCCGGGTGATGGTCTCGCCGGCGGTCGGCAGAAGCGCATCGCCGAGATAGACCGTGCCGTCCAGGTCGAAGATGTAGGCGCGGTAGAAACGGGAGGGGGTCATTGGGGAGCAGGTGAAAGGGCGAAGGGGTGACGAGGTGACGGACTCGGTTCAGTCCAGCCTCACCCTTTTATCCCATCACCCGTTCACCCTTTCGACTTCAACTCAACCTCAGCCCTTGACGCCGCTGCTCGTCACGCTCTCGATGTAGAAGCGTTGCGCGAAGAGGAAGACGATGAGCGGCGGGAGGACCGAGATGGCAGCCCCGGCCAGGATCAGGTTGGGCGCTTCGGTGGCGCGGCCGCGCAGGATGCTGAGCGAGAGGGTGAGCACATGGTTGGCCTCGTTGCCGGTGTTGATGATGACCAGCGGCCAGACGAAACTGTTCCAAGCATACAGAAAAGTGAAGGTGGCCTGCGTGGCGATGGCGGGCACGCTGGCCGGGATGAAGATCCGCCGCAGGATCTCCAGCCGCGAAGCGCCGTCAATCAGCGCCGCCTCCTCCAGCTCCTTCGGGATGGTGATGAAGAACTGGCGCATCAGGAAGGTGCCATAGGCGGTGAAGATCCACGGCAGGATGAGCGCGGCCAGGTGGTCCACCCAGCCAATCGTCACCATCAGCCGGTAGAGCGGGATGATGAGCACCACGAACGGGATCATGATCGTGCCCAGATACACCAGGAAGAGATTGTCACGGCCCGGGAAGCGCAGACGCGCGAAGGCATAGCCGCCCAGCACCGAGGTGACCAGCTGCCCGGCCACCACCGCCAGCGTCACCAGGATGGTGTTGGTCAGGCTGCGGTCCAGCCCGCCGAGCGCGATCACGCGCTGGTAATTCTCCGGGTGCCAGGTGAGCGTGGTGACGGGGTGCGCGGCCCGGACATCGAAGATGACAGGTTCGGCTTCGGGGTTGGCCGGGTCTATAAAGCGGCCCAACGCCTTCTGCTCGAGTTGCACCACCTCAAGCTGTTGTCCGTTTTCCACGATCACCCAGAGCTTCTCCGTCTTTCCGTTCAGCGTGACGGTCTTTTGGTTGAGCGCGCCGCCGGCGGGGGACACATCACGCAGAGAACGTTCGTAAGTCTGGGTCAGGTTGCCCGGCTCGGCGTACACGCCCACGCGTGCGTCGCGGCCGGCCAGCGCCAGGCGGCGCGTCTGCCCGCCGTTGGGCGCGTCTGCCGGCACGTCATACAGGGGCAGCGGGTCGTTGAAGCCGGCGACGGTGACGGTCTGCGCATCCTGCGGCAACAGGCGCGGCGGATAGCTGAAGGTGTCAGCGGCTTCTTTGAGCGAAGTCGTCAGCATCACGATGAAGGGGAAGAGCATTACCAGGCCGAAGACGGTCAGCACGAGGTAGATCAGGACATTCTGCAGCAGTTGGAACAGACGGTAGCTCATGACGGCCTACCCTTCGTACAGGCTGGACTGGCGGTTGCGCTGGAACTGAACCAGGGTGAAGGCGAAGATGACGGCGAACAGCACCCAGGCGACCGCCGAAGCAAAACCGAAGTCGAACTGGTTGAAACCTTCCTGATACAGGTACAGCACCAGCGTCAATGTCGAGTCGGACGGCGAGCCGGGTGGGTTCGTCAGGATGTACACCTGCTCGAAGACCTGCAGCGCGGCGATGGTGGTGGTGCTGACCACGAAGAAGGTGGTCGGCGCAAGCAGCGGCAGGGTGATGCTGAAGAACTTGGAGAGCGTGCCGGCGCCGTCCACGGTGGCGGCCTCGTACAGCTCGCCCGGCACGTTCTGCAGGCCGGCCAGGAAGAGCACGCTGTTGAAACCGGTGGTCTGCCAGACCGCCATGAACACCACGGCCAGCAGGGCAGTGTTGGTGTTGTTCAGCCACTGGATGCGCGGGTCGGCCATCGGGAAGCCGAGGGCCGTGCGGAAGTCCACCGCCAGCGTGATGAAGTAGTTGATCCAGCCGGTGGTGCTATCGTACATCCAGCGCCAGACGAGAGCGATGCCGACGACGGCGGCGATGCTGGGGATGAAGTAGATGGCGCGGAAGAAGGCCATGCCCGGCAGTTTGCTGTTGAGCACCGTCGCCAGGACGAGGGCCGGGATGACGCTGAGCGGCACGGCCAGAAAGACAAACGTCAAGGTGTTACGCAACGCCACCCAGAAGCGCGGGGCCTGCGCCGCGACCAGGTAATGCCGGTCGCCGATCTGGAAGCGGAACGATTCGGTGTAGCGCGAGACGTCCACGACTTCGCGCGCAGGCTGGTCCGGCCCGCTGAGCGGCTGGAGGGTGACGTTGAAGAGGCGCGCGTAATTGTCCAGGCCGACAAAGATATCGCGTTCCGCGCCGCGTGTGGTGGTGGTGCTGATGTAGAGCGACAGCAGCAGCGGCCCGGCAAAGAAGATCAGGAAGCCCAATAAGTTCGGCGAGAGGAAGACGTAGCCGTTGAGCAGCTCATCCTGCATGTGGCTGGCGTGTAGCGCTTCGGCGGTGGCCCGGCTCCAGGCCAGGCGCAGCATGACGATGCTGACGCCGGCCAGCAGCAGCACGCCCACCGTCAGCGGCTGGGCCGCCAGTTGCCCCACGAGCCAGACAAGGCCGGCGAGCGTATCAATGAAAAACAGGAATACGAGCAGGCCGGCCGCCATCACCCAACGCCCCAGCTCGCGCGGGGCGCGCTCACGCGCCGTGCCCTCGAAGCGGTCGGCAGAGGCGCTGATCAGGTAGCCGAGGAAGACGAGGCCCAGCCCCGGCAGGCCGCGCCCAAAGGTGTTGGCGAGCGCGTCAATACCGAGATAGACGCCCAGCCAGTGCAGGGAAACCAGCACGGCCAGCACGGCGAACAGGTAGTTCACCAGCACCGCCGCAACCCGGCCCGCCGGGCGCCGCTGCGCCAGCTGCCAGGCGGCGTAGAAGCTCGCCAGTGCCCCCAACCCCAACAACGCGGCGGCGCCATAGTGCAGCGCCGGCCCCTGCGCGGCCAGCGTCGCATCCATCGAAGCAAACAGTGCGCCGCCGGCCAGAACCAGGCCCAGCGTAACATGCCAGAGAATGATCCAGCGTAACCCACTGCGGCCGGGCGCTGCCAGTGGCGCAGTGGTCGAGAGAGTGGCCATAGGGCGCGCCTCCCAAATGAGCGGGGCGGGCGCCGTCTTGCCGCCCGCCCCGCTCACACTCACAGATTTACGGCTTGAAGCCGGGCGCGGCTTCGTCGCAGATCTTGGCGATGAAGTCGTCCACGGTGCGTTGGCCGGTGACGACCGCGGTCACACCTGCGCCGTACACCTGGTCCACCGCCGGCCAGTTGCCGGCCCAGAGCGGGCCTTCCGCAGTCGGCTTAGCGGCGTCGGCGATGCCGTTGAGGAACGCCTGGGCGTTCGCCGGCGGGGTGAAGGTCAGGAAGGCATCCAGCGCTTCTTTGCTGACGCGGCTCGGGATGTTGGTGCCCCGCGACGAAATCTTGCCCTGGATGTCGGCCTCGGTCAGGGCCTGCACCAGTTTCCAGGCCTCCTCGGGATATTTCGTCTTGGCGTTGACGACATACGCGCCCCAGAACAGCCAGTTGCCGGGCGTGCCCGCCGGGCCGTTGGGCAGTTCGACAGCGTCGTATTTGAAGGTGACGGTGCGGACGCCGGGGGTGGCCCAGCGGCCGTTCTGGAACATGGCGACATTGCCGGCGCGGAAGGCGGCCTCGGCGTCATCACCGTAAGGCACGGCCCAGCCGGGTTCGCTGTAGATCTTCCGCATGAACTCCAGGCCGACCTTGGCCTCGGGCGTATTCATCGCACAGCTCGAGCGATCGGCGGAGAAGAAGTTGCCGCCGGCGGCGTTGACCCACACGCCGTAGGGCCCCCACCAGTTGGACGCGCCGTAACCGAACTTCCCGCCACCGAGCTGGGCCACCTTGGCAGTCACCTCGGCGAAGGTGTCCCAGTTCCAGTTGCCGGCCTTGGCCAGCTCGCGCGGATCCTGTGCGCCGGCCTCATTCAGCAGGTCCAGGTTAAGGTACAGCACGAACGTCGAGACGTCGCGGGGCAGGCCCCAGAGCGCGCCGCTGTCCTTGCCGGACTGGCCGGTCTGCGGGTTGAAGGTCAGGTGGAACATCGGGCCGGGGTAGAAGGCGCCCGGGTCGAAGCCCTTGGCCACGTCGGCCAGGTTGAGGATGTATCCACCCTTGGCGAAGCGGGCCACATCCGTGCCGGGGATCCAGAACACGTCCGGCGCCGTGCCGCCCTGGACTTCCGTGATGAGCTGGTCCTGGTAACCGGCGGTCTCGGTGCCGCCCGGCTCGTAGACCAGCTTGAAGCCGAGCTTCGCAGCCACCTCATCGCTGATGCCGGCGTAGACGTCGGCTTCTTCCTTGTTGTCCGGGCGCGTGCGCCAGCGGAGCGTAATCTCCATCGGTGGGGCGGTCGTGGGGGCCACGGTCGGCTGCGGGGCCGTGGTGGCCGGCGGCTGGGTCGCGGGGGCCGGTGTAGCCGCCGGGGCGCAGGCCGCCAGCAGCAGGCTCGCAACCATCAGACCGCTCAAAACTTTCCAAAGCAGTGTGCGTTTCATTGAAGGGCTACTCCTTGTGGTTGGTGAACAAATGTGACCAGACGAGACGATGCGTGTACTTTTGAATGACGGCTCTGAACCGGGCCTCACCTCCTCTCAATCAGAAATCACGCGCGCCGTGGACTGGCGCACGATCAACTCGGCAGTCAGGTTGAGGTGCTCCGGCGTGTGCTCCGGCTGCTCCACCGCTCGGATCAACTGGCGCACCGCCACTTCGCCGATCTGCCACATGTCCTGGCGCATTGTGGTCAGGGGCGGATCGGCATAGGCGGCGAAGGGGATATCGTCGAAACCGATGACGGAGACATCTTCCGGTATACGCCGCCCCGCTTCGCGCAAGGCGCGCAGCGCACCAATGGCCATTCGGTCATTATGAGCGAACAAGGCCGTGAAGGGCCGGCCCGCCGCCAGCAGTGCGGTCATGGCCGTATAGCCGGACGATGCCGACCAATCGCCGCCGCCGACCAGGTCCGGCTCAGCTCCAGCCTCGCGCAGCATGGAAAGGCAGCCGGAGAGGCGTTCCTGCGCGCTCTCCTCCGCCAGTGGGCCGTGAATGACGGCGATGCGTCGGTGGCCCAGTTCAAGCAGGTGACGACTGGCGGCCCGGGCCGCCCCGCGCTCGTCCAGCGAGACCGAGCCGATGTGCGGGTCGCGCGAGCGCGCGCCGATGAAGGAGGTAGGCGACGATTCGGCCAGGTGCTTATGGCGATCATCCACATAAGGATTGATGACCATGACGCCATCCACGCGCCGGTGCAGCACGAGCTGATCAATGAGGGCCGCAAAGGCCTGAACATCCGGCGCGGATGAGGACAGGAGAAAGTAACCGTGCAGGCGCGCCTCCGCCTCCGCGCCCTCAATGATGCGAGCAAAGGTGTAATCGGAGAGGTTGGGCGCCAGGCAGGCCAGGGTGTGGGCGCGCCCGCGCGACATGGAGCGGGCGATGATGTTGGGCCGGAAGCCGATCTCGGCGATAACGCGCTCGACCTCGGCGCGGGTGCTGGCGGCCACGCGGGGATCGCCGTTGATCACCCGGGAAACGGTCTGCCGGGAGACGCCAGCCTGCTGGGCCACATCGCGGATGGTGGGCCGTGCCGAGGGTCGTACTGGGGATGGCATCAATTAGCAAAAACCGGTGATGTGACCGGTCACAAGGCGTCCCCAGTTTAGGGCATCCTGTGACAAAAGTCAACTAGAAAAATGACAAATGGCGGGAGTGGGCTTGTGCTACGGAGTCAGGCGCTTCTGGAGGAGCCAGGCCGGCTCTTCGACCCGCTGTTGCTTGCCATCGGCATCGGTGTAATACCATAAGCCGGGATCTTCCGAGAAGACGGCGTAGCCGAGGCGCTCGTAGAAGCGGCGCGCGACGACATTAGTTTTCGCGGCGGCGATGACGGCCACCTGGTAGCGGCGTTTGGTCAACTCGGCTTCCGCTGCGGTGATGAGTTGCCGCCCTATCCCGCGCCGCCGCCAGTGCGGCTTGACGCGCAACGCGTACAGGTAGCCGCGCCGTCTGCCGTCCACCAGCGCAGAGGCGTTGCTGCCTTGCAACTGGATGAAGATCTGGCCGACGATTTCGTGGGTGGTCGCTGCTGCTAGCATCAGCCGTTTGCCCTGACGCATGTCTTGGAACGTCTGTTGAAAAACGCGGCGGTAATGGCGATACTGCCCCTCCCACTCCAGCGCCGGCAGGTCGGCTTCCTGGATGGAGCGGATGGTCACGCCAGCCGGCGGGTCGTTGGGTCGGTCAGAGGAGTGATCGCAGCGGTGGGCGTCCTTCGCTGTATCGGTCGGAGGCTCTATGTTCGCGGCGCCATCGGGTTGGGTGGTCATCGAGTTGAACGGTCGTCGTCGGTGAGCGCGTTCACCGTTGAGCGTCCTGCGCTTGAGAAAGTGGCCAACAGCGCCTGCTCGCCGGCGGCATCGGTCACGACGCCGTCCAGCCAGGCGGCGCGCAGAGTCCAGAGCCAACGTTTGAAGTCCGGGCCGGGGGTCAGACCGCGCGCGATCAGATCATCCCCGTTCAGGGTCGGTCGGACGAAGCGCCAGCGAGACAGGTATTGGTTGAGGTCGTCGCGCAGTTCAGGCCGGGCCACGTACGCGGCAATGACGCCCAATTCGCTGAACGACTCCAGCACCGCCACCGCCTCGCTCGGACGCGACCAGGCGCGGCGCAGCGCGACACCCTCACGCACGGCGTCGCTCTGAGCGCGATTGAGGTTGAGCCGCGCCAGCGCCGAAGCAACCGCTTCCGCATCGGCCTCGCGCAGCAGCACCGCCCAAAACAGAGCGTCCGGTTCCGGCGCGGCAGCGAGTTGCCAGTCGCGCCAGGGCAACTGACCGATACTTTCCGCGATCAGCGCGGCGCGCTCATCCCAGCCCAGAGCGGGGTGAACGCGCTGCAAAACACCCAGCTCGGACAGCCGCGCCAGCATAGCGGTCGCCCTCGGCTCGCGGAAGATCAGCTCGAACTCGTGGCGTAGGCGGTCACCGGAGAGAGCGTCGAGCGGGGCAGCGGGCACGAGTGCGAGGGTCTCCGGCGCGATGCGGAAGCCCAGGCGTTGCTCATAGCGCACGGCGCGGAAGAGACGCGTCGGGTCGTCGCGGAAGCTGAGCGGATGCAGGCCGCGCACCACGCGCGCCGCCAGGTCGGCCTGGCCGCCGTGGGGATCGAGCAATTCACCGGCGCGCGGCCCGTCCAGGCGCAGCGCGATGGCATTGATGGTGAAGTCGCGCCGAAATAGATCGGCTTCGATGGAGGCCGGGGCGCTGACGAGGGGCAAGGCCGCCGGCGCGGGATAGGTCTCGGTGCGCGTTGAGGCAAAGTCAATATCAAAACCTTCCGGCGTGCGCCAGGTGGCCGTCGCAAACGGCGCGTGCACGGTGACCGCGCCGCCCCACGCGTGCGCCGCCGCGCGGGCCAGGGCAGGCGCTTCGCCCGCCACCACCAGATCAAAATCGTCCGGCGTCAGGCCGAGCAGACTGTCGCGTACAAAGCCGCCGACCACGTACAGCGGCGTTGGCCCACGCTCGGCCAGGCGGCGGATCTGCGCCAGGCGCTCCTGCAGGGCAGTCGGCAGCGCGCGGCGCAAGTGCAAGTCCAGGTCGAGCGGGTTCACAGCCGGAATTATGGCAGACTGACGCGGTTGTGCAAAGCCCGCTCACGGCTTCGCCATCCCCTCCAGCGCCGCCTCCGCCGGGCGGCCCTTCACCGCGAACCAGCCCTGCTCATCCTGGCAGATGTCCTGTGGGCGCCGGTCGTAATCGAGGTTGAACACAAACATCGCCCCCAGCCACGGCCAATTGGCGCGTGCGTATTGAAATGCGCCGACCAGTTGAGCCGCCTGGTCGGCGTCGCTGCGCTGCCAGCCGCCGAAGGCCCACGCCCAGGGTGCGCCGCCGCAGCCGCCCGCCGTGAAGTCGCGCAGCCAGCCAACCTCGGTCGCCCAGATGCGCTTCGTCACGCCATACTCTTCGCGCATGATCCGGTAGATGTCCTCCACGCCACGGAAGCAGGAGCGGTCCACGCAGGCCGGGCTGGCCGGGTCGGTGGCGTAGCCGGTGCGGAAGCCGTAGTTGTGGTAACCGAGCACATCGAAGCACGCGCCGGCATCGCCGTTGTGTGTGGCGGCGATGCGCTCCAGCATCCGGCGCAGGAAGACGGTGTCGGTGAGCGCCTGCGTCGGGTCGGGCAGGCCGGCGGTGGGCGCCAGGCCGCCCGAAACGACGATGAACGCGGGAGCGGTGTTCTTGACGGCGGTGTAGGCGGCGCAGAGCTGGTCGGCGTACTGCTCCGGGTTCACCGGCCCGCCGTACGCGCCCGTCATCGAGAGATTCGGTTCGTTGCCGATCTCGAAGGCCTCGACGCAGCGCGCGTGCGAGGGGGTGGCTTTGAGCGCCTGCGCCCAGGTGAAGGTGTCGTCGGCCACCTGCTGAGCGGTGGCGTTGGCGTCTGCCTTGTTGAGCCGCAACAGGACGTTTTCACGCAGGCGAAAGTTGGGGCCGCACAGGTACTGCGGTTCGGGGTTCTCCGAGACGCGCAGCCAGTTGAAGGAGGTCGGGTCGGCGGGCGCGCTCGACGACCAGTAGGCGCGCCAGTCATACACGCCCCAGCCGTAGCCGAAGGGGATCTCCGGGCCGGTGAACGCCGGGGGCGTGTAGTCCCTGAAGAGCGCGGGGAGGAAGACGCGATGCGGCGGTTGTGGCTCGCCGAAGACTCGGGAAATGAGGGCGGTCGCAACCACAACGCCGAGGACACAGACCTGCAGCAAGGATCGGAGAGCCGGACGCATTGAAGCATTATAGCGGGCCGGTGTTTCAGCACAGAGAACAGGGAGCGCACAAAGTTGATTCCCGGTTCACTGCGCCATCATGCCTCTGCGACTTTGCGGTGAGAGGCTGCTACCAACGAAGCGCATCGGCCAGGTCGGCATACTCTCGGACTGTCCCCTGCTCCACCTGCCACACCCGCGTGGCAAAGCGTTGGATGAAGTAGCGGTCGTGAGCGATGACGAGCGCCGTCCCTTCGAACGCCGTCAGCGCCTGTTCGAATTTTTCGCGCGAGGGGATGTCCAGGTGGTTGATCGGCTCGTCGAGCACCAGGAAGTTGCAACCCTGCGCCACCAGCGTCGCCAGCGCCAGCCGCGTCCGCTCGCCAAAGCTCAGCTCGCCCACTGGCGTAAACACCTCATCGCCTTCAAAGAGAAAATAGTGGAGAAAGTTGCGCAGGTCGGTCTCGTTCTGTGCGGAGAACTGCTGCAACGTCTTCAGCGCGTTGAGCGCCGGATCGAGCCGGTCATGCTCCTGCGCAAAGTAGCCCAGGCGCACGCTTGCCCCAAGCCGGAGGCGGCCCGCGAGCGGCGCTAGCTGGCCGGTGATGGCGCGCACCAGTGTGGTCTTGCCGGAGCCGTTCGGGCCGATGAGGGCAACGCGCTCGCCGCGGCGGAGGAACAGGTTGAGGTCATGCAGCAGCGGCGCGCCGTAGCCGACCGAGACGCCTTTCAGCGCCAACACGTCGCGCCCGCTGGCCGGCGTCTGGCCGAAGTCTAGCTTCATGTTCCACGCGCGCTTCGGTTTCTCGACCCGCTCCTCCGTCATCAATCTTTCCAATCTTCGTTCGACGTTCCTGGCTTTCTTCGCCATCTGGCGCGTCTGGTCCTTGAAGAAGCCCTTGGCAAACTTGTCTCCGTCATCGGCCTTGCCGCCCTTCCTCATTTTCGTCAGGCCGCGCAGGTGGCGGGCCGCGTCGCGCAGGCGGGCCACCTCGGCCTGCCAGTCGGCATAAGCCTGCCGCTGCTGTTCGACCTGGGCTCGCTTCTGGTCGAGGTAATCGGCATAGTTTCCGGTGAAGCTGCGGACGGTGTGAGTGAGCGGATCAAGCTCGAGGAGGCGCGTGACCGTGGCGTCGAGGAAGGCGCGGTCGTGCGAGACCAGAAGGGCCGCGCCGCGAAACTGCGCCAGCCAGTCTTCGAGCCACTCGAGCATGTCCAGGTCGAGGTGATTGGTCGGCTCGTCGAGCAGCAGCAGCTGCGGGTTGGCAAACGTGCTCTCCATGGCGAGCAACACCAGCGCCAGTCCCAGGCGCGTCTTCTGCCCGCCGCTGAGCGCCGCCGTCGGCAGTTCGCGCGGCACGTCGCCCAGGCCCAGTTGAGCGAGAACGGACTCGACGCGCGCCGGGTCGGCGTTCCGGCTGAGGGTTTCCAGGCGGTTGAGGGCGGCGGCGTAGGCGTGCTGAAGATCAGAGGAGCCTGGCGATCGTGCAAAAGCGGCGGCCAGCCGCGCGACCTCGGCCTCGGCTCGAGCCGTGTCGTCCAGCGCCTGGTCGAGGCAACTTTGGAGCGTCGCATCCGGCGGCGCTTCCAATCCTTGCGGCAGATAGCCGACACGTACGCCCGGCGCGATCTGCACCGTGCCGGAGTCGGCGAGCTCCTTGCCCAGCACGAGGCGAAGGAGCGTCGTCTTGCCGGAGCCGTTCGGGCCGATCAGTCCGACGCGCTCGCCGGGGCTGATGAGGAACGACACGTCGCGCCGGATGGGCCGGTCGGCGTAGGATTTGGAGAGATTGAGCACTTTCAGCATGGCAGCGCTCCCCTCACCCCGCGATGCTTCGCATCGCCGCCCTCTCCCAAAAGGAGAGGGTAGGCTTGGGAAATCTGATTCCCTGACACTTTCATGAAGCAGGTAAAAATCGCAGTGGTTCAAGTTTCAAATTTGATAAACGCGCTTGAAAGGGCGGTAAAGGTATCACGGCGGTTGCGAGGGCGCGTTTCAACCAGCGGAGACCGAGTTGAAAGAGACTGAGTTCGCGCGTGGCGCCGGGATCAATTTGACGGCGAGCCGGTTCACCTTCGGTGAGCACATCTTCACCCAACTCGTGACACCAGAGGGTGGCAATGGCCAGAGCCAGCAGCAAACGTTCGATGCGCTCGGCATGTTGCAAACGGGTGTGGGCCATATCGAAGCCACCCGATTTATCGTCCTTGAAACTCTCTTCGAGGCTCATGCGGAAGCCGTATTCCCGCAAGCGCAGGCGGCCGGCCACCTGATCGGAGATCACCGCCAAAAGCTCCGGCGCATGCTTGTCATCGCCTTCGGTCCAGCACACCGACAAATTGGTTCGCCGTTTGGCTTCGCGGGTCAGCCCGACACTTTGAAAATAGCGGCGCTGACCGTGCGGCACGCCCAAACAATCAATCCGAGGCTCCCGGCCATCGTCCAGGGTCACGTAGGTGTTGTTCATCACGCGAATCGCGTAATTCCAGCGCAATTTCCGGCACAAAATGGCCCGATCCGTATCGCGGAATCCACGGTCGGCCAGCCAGACGACCCGCTTCACGCGTCGGCGCAAGAAAACCGCCACGCGGGTCAACAGCGCTTCCCGTTTTTCAACCGAGGTTACGCCTTTGCCCGCCAGCACCACCCAGCCCAGCGGGATCGCCCGGCAGCCATGCCGCAACGACACCCGGAAGATTTGCCAGCGATCCCCAAACACCATCACCCCATCCAGGATCAGGAGCGCTTCCACGGCTTGCCAGCCGCAGAGAACGTGCGCCAAGATCGGCTCGTAGAACGTCCACCCATCGCCCCGCAGATTCTTGAGCCAACTTCGGATCAAGGTTACTCGGGCTTCGGCGGTCGTTCTCATGGGCAGGTGGGTCGCGATCTGGCTCAGGGCCAGCGCGTTGCCTGGCAACAGGCCCACCACGATCCCAATCCAATTCGCCACTTGTTTACGGTTGGTTCCTTTAACCAAGCCAAACAGCGTTTGGCTCAATCGGTTGTACAATTCATGACTGCTGCTCATGGTTGCGGCTCCTGTGGTCGTCAGACAACCAAATTATGCCGCATTCCATGAGCAGTTTTCAAAGTGTCAGGGAATCAGCGGGAAATAAAAAGGCCGCGGACGAAAACCCGCGGCCTCAATCCCATGCCGGAAAGCGGAACGCGAGTGAGAGTCAGTGAGGGAAGGAGCCGCGACGGTAATCGCCCAGACAGTGCAGTCTAATCGCTCGGCCCGACTTTCATGTCCAAATCCTCCCTCGTATTCGTCTGCTTCACCGCCGCTTACTTTCTCTCGTTCTTCTATCGCTCGGCCAACGCCGTCATCGCCGCCGACCTCGCGCGCGAGTTGAACTTGGATGCCGAGCAGCTAGGGTTGATGACCAGCCTGTTCTTTGCCACGTTCGCTGCCGTGCAGATTCCACTGGGCGCGGCGCTGGATCGCTATGGCCCGCGCTGGGTAACGCCGGGCCTGATGCTGGTGGGTGTGGCCGGTAGCCTGCTCTTCGCCTCGGCCTCGTCTTTTGCAACTCTGGCGCTGGGGCGCGCGCTGATCGGCGCGGGCATGGCCGGCGTGCTGATGGGCGCGCTCAAAGCCTTCAGCCGGTGGCTTGAGGCGCAGCGCTACTCCACCGTCTCCGGCCTGCTCGTCGGCTTAGGCTCCTCCGGCGCACTGATCGCCGCCACGCCGCTGGCCGCCTTCGCAGCGGCGTTCGGCTGGCGCAGCGTGTTCGCCTACGGCGCAGCCATTATCCTGCTGGTCGCCGCCGCCATCGCCGCGCTCACACGCAACACGCCGCCCGGCGTGGCGTGGATCGAGCAGCGGTCGAGCGTGGGCGTGCGTCCTTCGCCGGGCGGCCAAACGCTCTACGTTCGCGGCGGCGGGCTGTGGCAGGTCTTCAGCGATTTGCGTTTCTGGCGCATCGCGCCGCTCATCTTCTTTACCAACGGCACATTGCTGGCGTTTCAGGGCTTGTGGGCCGGGCCGTATCTGTTCGAGGTCTTTGGCCTAGAGAAGGTCGCCGCCGGCAATCTCCTCTCTCTGCTCAGCCTGGGCGTGACGCTCGGCTTTCTGACCTCGGGCTGGCTGGCTGATCGGCTGGGGCTGGCCGGCGTGGTGGCGGCGGGAACCATGCTCTGTGTCGCCATTCAACTCACGCTCGCGATGCACCCGCCGCCGGCGCTCCTTGCCGCGCTGATGTTCGGCTTCGGTCTGTCGGGCGGCTTTAGCATCCTGCTGCTCGTCCAGCCGCGTTTCTTGTTTCCGCCGGAGCTGACCGGGCGGGCGTCCACCAGCGCAAACGTCTTCGGAATTGGTGGCACGTTCAGCCTGCAGGCGCTGATGGGCCTGATCATCGGCGCGTGGCCGCGGGACGCCGCCGGCCACTACCCGCCGGAAGCGCACGCCGCCGCGCTGACGTTTACGGCGCTCGGGACGCTGGCCGCGCTGGCCTGGTATTGGCCGATGTTGAGGGAGGCGCCTAGGTCCACCCAACAGGGCGGCGCCCCCTCCACCTGAGGGGCGTCGGCTCATCAGGACATATGGCAGTCAGTGGTTGCCAACCGGCGGGCGGCTACAATGAGTCCGACACTTCAGCCCGGAGGTTGCCATGCCGCCCCACACCGGAAATACCCAAACCTACCTCGAACGCCGCCTGAGCCGCGATTATCACGGCGACGGCGCCCGGAACTTTGCTCGCTCCAGCCGGGGTGGAGGCGATGGGCGCTGAAACGATCCTGATCATCGGCGGCGGGGTGATCGGCGTCTGCGCCATGTTCAGCCTCGCCCGGCGCGGCGCAGCGGTGACGTTGCTTGAACGCAGCCAGATCGGTGCAGGCAGTTCATTCGGCAATGCAGGTCTGATCGTCCCCAGCCACAGCCTGCCGCTGTCCGCCTTCGCCCAGCAAGCGCTGCGCAACGGGCTGAAGTGGCTGTTCGATCCCGACAGCCCGTTCTACCTCCGGCCGTGCGCCGACCGAGACCTGATGGAATGGCTGTTGCGATTCGCCCTGGCCGGCACCGAGGCGCGCAGCCGGGCCGCCATCCCGGTGTTGCGTGATCTGGGGCTGGCGAGTCGGGCGTTGTTCGATGACCTGTCACGCCTCGGGTTCGACTTCGGCTACGAAACACGCGGGTTGCTCAAGTTGTTCGTCAGCCGGCACGGGCTGGCGGAGGCAGAAGCCGAGGCCGCGCTGCTCAGCGAGTACGGCCTGAAGGTGCACGTGCTGGATGGCCAGGGCATACGCGCGCTCGAGCCCAACGTGTCGGAAACCGTGCTCGGCGGGCTGCATTTTCCGGACGATGCCCACCTGAACCCGGCCCGCTTCGTGCGCGGGCTGGCGGCGCACGCCGAGAAACTCGGCGCCGCTATCCGCACCGGCATCGGTGTGATCGGTTTCGAGGTGAACGGGCGGCGCATCACGCGCGTGCGCACGACGGGCGGTGATTTTACTCCGGCACAGGTCGTGCTGGCGGCCGGCATAGGGTCGCCGGCTCTGGCGCGCGACCTGCAGCTCAAGCTGCCCATTCAGCCGGCGAAAGGCTACAGCATTACGGTGAGACGCCCGGCCCTCAGCCCGACGCTGCCGCTGTTGCTCGGGGAGACGTGGGTAGCGGTCACGCCGCTGGGCGAGACGCTGCGCTTCGCCGGCACGCTCGAACTCGCCGGCCTCGATTTCTCGATCAACCGTCGCCGGGTCGAAGCCGTGCAGCGCGGCGTGCAACCCTATCTGCCCGATGTCGGGCACGCCGAGAGGCTCGAGATATGGCGCGGCCTGCGCCCGTGCACGCCGGACGGACTGCCGATCATCGAGCGCTCGAGGCAGTATGACAACCTGCTGATCGCCACCGGCCACGCCATGCTCGGCATATCGCTTGGCCCGGTGACCGGCGAGCTGATCGCGCAACTGGCGTGCGGCGAGAGCCCGGCCATAGAGTTAGGGCCGCTGCGGGCCGAAAGATTTTCATGACGCAAGGCCGCAATCCCTCCAAGCGCAAAGGCCGTTTGCGTCGCCAAGCCACACTTGCCCAACCCCAAAAAGCAAGCCGGGATGACGACCTCCACCGACACCGCTCTGGTCTTCCACCTCCCCACAGCCGAACTCAAAGACCGACTGGGCCAGCCCGCGCTGGTCGTGGTAGATGTGCGTCCTATGGCGGCCTACAACGGCTGGCGTTTGCGGGGTGAAGCACGCAGCGGCCACATCCCCGGGGCCGTCGCCTGGCCGCTCAAATGGTTCGATCTGATTGACCCCGCCGAACACGCGCAGCATTGGGCGGCCAAGGGCGTAACGCCCGACAAGACCATCGTGACCTACGGCTACACCCGAGCCGAAGGAGAGCAATTCGCGCAGGCCCTTGGCAAGCTCGGCTACCCGACCGTGCTCGTCTACGAGGCCGGCCAGCCAACCTGGGCCGCCGATGAGCGCCTGCCGCTGGAACGCCTGCCTCGGTATCACAAGCTCGTCCACGTGGACTGGTTGCACGAGCTGATCCACGGCGGAAAGCCGGAGACGTACGCCGGCAACGGTTACACCCTCTTCCATGTCAACTACGGTATGCCGGAGGAGTACGCCGCAGGCCATCTGCCCGGCGCGCTGTACCTGGACACCAACCGGCTCGAGTCGCCCGACACCTGGAACCGCCGCTTGCCCACCGAGCTGGATGCAACGCTGCGAGCGCTGGGCCTCACCCACGACGCGACCGTCATCGTCTATAGCCGCGACACCGCCGCGCTGCGCGCCGCGCTGATCCTGATGTACTGCGGCATCGAGGACGTGCGCCTGTTGGACGGCGGCTACGACGGGTGGGTGACCGCCGGCTACGCGCTGGAGACAGCGTTGCGCCAGCCCACCTCGGTTGAGTCCTTTGGCCTCTCTATTCCCCGCTATCCGCGCTACTTCGCCGATATTGACGAGGCGCGCGAACTCATCGCCAGCCCCAAAGCCGAGCTGGTTGACATCCGAACCTGGGCCGAGCACATCGGCGGCGTGAGCGGCTACGATTACATCGAGCCGCGCGGACGCATCCCCGGCTCGGTCTGGGGCAATTGCGGCTCGGACGCCCACCACATGGAACACTATCGCAACGTGGACAACACCATGCGCGCCTACCCGGAGATCGCCGCCAACTGGCGGGAGGCCAGCATCACGCCCGACAAGCTTATCGCCTACTACTGCGGCACAGGCTGGCGCGCCAGCGAGGCCTTCTTCTACGCCCACCTGATGGGCTGGCCGGATATAGCCGTCTACGATGGCGGCTGGTTCGAGTGGAGCAAAGACCCGGCCAACCCCATCGGCGTGGGTGTGCCGGGGCCGGATAATCCGTAATCCCTCATCGCGCGGTGAGCGCACTCACCGCGGCAAGCACCGACGATCAGGGCAGCCTGAATACAAAAGCGTTCGCATCCACCGAGCCATAGTACACGAAGACCCCGGAGGCCGGTGAATATTGCCAGCGCCCCAGGGTGCCGTTTTGCAATTGGGGCCCTGGCCCGTTGGGAAACGTGACCGGCGTCCACACGTTCGTATCCAGGTTGAGGCTGTAAACGGTGTTGCCGCCGGCCCAGGCGACCATGCGATCCGTGACCGGATCGTAAGCCAGGCCCGGATAAACCTTCTCGATCAGCGCCGCGCCGCCGCTGGTGTTCAGCGTCTGGATGGCCCGCGCGCTGTTGCCGGCGACATTGCTGATGTCGTAGGCATAGACCCGCCCGGCCTGCTGCTCCGAGTCCCAGCCGACGATGACGAAGCGTTTGCGCTTGGGATCAATGGCCGCGTTCAGCTGATAGCCCAGACCGGCCCAGTCGCTGACGCGGACGTAGGCATCGCTACTGAGATTGTAGGCGTAGAGGTAGTACGTGTCGTGGACGAAGACCAGGCCGGTGTTGGGATCGTAAGCCGAAAGTACACCGGGCCAGGCGGCCGGCAAGGGGCCGGTCGGGTTCATCCGCTGCCACCGCATCGTCTGGAAATCGAACGTCCACGTATCGCGGCCAAAGTCACCGGCAGCGCACGCCAGCGACCCGCTAAACACAAACATGCGATCCACGTTGGGCAGGTACTCGATCCCATCATAGGTGTGACGACTGTTGGCCTGCGTGCCGTTGGCAATTGCCTCTTGGCAGGTGGAAAACGACCCAACGGGCAGACCCGGATCATTCAAGCGCCGCATGCTCAGGTCGTCCAAATCCAGCGCGTAAAGTTCGTTGCCGTAGTAGTCGTTGTGGCCTCCGCCCCAAATGATCAGCCGGTTGCGGGTTGTGTCGAAGACGCCGCCACTCCAAGCCTCCGTAATGCCCGCGCAGCCCATCACGCCCCACACCGCCGGAAAGCCGTTCTCCGCCGCACACACCGGCCGCAGGCGGCTGTTGGGGATTTCATACCAGCCAGGGGTCGCCGGCAGGGCAAGGCAGCCGGCGGCGGTCGGCTGGCAGTGACGCATCACCAGCGGCAGGTAAACGTGCAGCGGCGTTATCTGCGCTTCAACCGGCAGGCGGAAGGTCGTCAGAGCCGCGCCCAGCAGAACGGCGAGCACCAGCCCCCTCATCCGGCATCTGCGCGTTGTGTGAGATGGCATGATCCTCTCTCCTGACTCAGCGTCGGATGACGACGGGCAGAAACAGCAGCTTGTCCAGAACCGGCGGCGGCACGCCCGGATCGGCGATGCGGCTGCGTGAGATGATCAACTCGTCGTACCACGTGTAGGCGACCGGGTGCGCCTGGGCGGGGTCTTTGTTGGTGTTATACGGCAACAGCCAGATCTTTCCGAAGCGCTGATTCTCAGCCGGCGCGCCGGCGGTCAGGTTATACGGCCCCCAGTTGATCGCCAGCTCGGCCGGTCGTCCCTCACGCGCAATCCACAACCGCACGTAGCTGTTTACGAACTCGTCGTTGACGCGCGGCCCCAGCCGAAGGCCCACCTGAAACGTCATCCACTCGTTGGCAAAATAGCCGAAGCAGTTCCCGGTCGGCGGAAATTGCGTGGGGGGATGGGTACGGGTCTGCGAGTACAGGCAATAGGGCGCGGGCCGCGCATTTTGCAACTTGAAATCGTATGCCCCGAACGGCTCTTCAAATCCATCGAACGGGCCGTGCGAGGTTGAGCCGGTGCACGAGTTGTACATCTGCGCGAAGCCGCGATGGTAGCCATTAACGGTGACCACTTCGAGGGCGGTACACGAGTAGTATGTCCGGCCGGGCTGGTCGCCGGTGCCGATGATGGACTGCTTCCAGCCACCGCCGCCTGCATATTTGGTCGTGAGAAATTCCGGCGAGAAGCGCTGCCGCCACTGGATAAAGAACTGTTCGTTGCCGCCGAACTGCACCGAGAGATCGTCTCTGAAGTTGAGCCAGAAACTGCCGGAGGTATCGGAGCCGCTATTGGAGGGGATCTCGAAACGCAGCGCGCCGGCGCCGCTGGCTTTATTCACGGTGTCTACCAGCCAGCAGCGATTATTGGTGCAGCGTGCCGCGCCTCCCCACGGGTCGTACATGCGTGGGGCGAGGTCGGCCGCGTCATCGAAGTTGTAACACCGCACCACGTTCGGGTCGTTGCAGCGCGCGGCAAAGTCCGACTCGGGCGAGGCGGCCGGCGCCTCTCCGCCGACTGCGGTGTGGAGCGCGCCGCCCGAAGTGTGCTTGTAAAGATAAAGCTTCGAGTTATCCCAGTCGTAGTTGAGAAAGGCGGTGACGCCATAGGTGCTGATGGGAGCGGCCACCGTGCCAAAGAGCGGGCCGTCCACGCCCACATCGAAGAACGGCGGCCGGCGCGAGGCGGGCTGCGGCGTCCAACTATCCGTTGCCACATCGTATTCGTAAAACGCCGGCTGGTCGGCGATCTTCCCGAAGACCAGATACTTGCCGCTGACCGGGTCCACGGTCACAATACTTTGTGAGGCGCCGAGCTGGTCGAAGGGGTGATCGTTGAGGCGCGTGACCGCGCCGGTCGCCGTCAGCTTGTGCAGCGCCTTCCGGTCGCCGCTGCCCCAGCCCCCGCCAAAGATCATCACCTTATGAACCGGGCTATATTCGGCAAAGTTGGTGTAGCTACCCATCGGCACGCTGCTGGCAAGCTGCCTCCACTGGTTGCTGGCCGGCGTATAAAGCCCGACCTCGCCGAGCGCGCCCATCACCGCCACCAATCCATTCATCTCAGGGAAATACTCCAGCGCGCCGCAGCACGTGCTCGGGTAAAGCACGTTCGAGGGGATGTCGGGCAACTGGCTCCACGCCTTCGCCGCGATGTCGTACTGGCTGACGGTGGCGGAATTGTAGTGGCGGAAGTAGAGTTTGCCTGCTGCAGCGTTGAGGGCATTATGATCGTAAGCGTGTCCGCGACAGAGACCCCACGGCTCGTTGGCCGCGCAGTTCCAGAACGCCGGCCGCGGCTCGGCGCGCCAGGCGTTCGTCGCTTCGCTGTAAGTGATGAATTTTATCTGTCCGGTGTGCGGCCCACCGACGAAGAACAATTGCCGCGAGACGGGGTCCCACACCATATCTTCGCTGTATTGGGTGATGTAGCTGTAGTTGGCGCTGTCGGTGAGCAGTTGATTGGTCAACTCGCTGGTCGGCAACTCCGCCCACGTCCCCGGCTGCATCTGCGCAGCCAGCGTGGCGAGCGCGCTGCCGCCCCCTTTTATCATTAGGGGCAGGAAAACATTGTTCCCACCCTGGGCATGGGCAATGGCCAGCGCCTCTCCGGGCATCCTCGCAGCCAGCCCGCCCACTACGGCGACCGGCGTGAATAACACGGCTGCAAGTCGTAGCCCGATTATGAGCATAGAAGAGTGAAAGCGCGATCGTTGGGTCGGCATAAAAATCCACATGCAAAGAAGGATGCTTCGGGCGCCTGACCTATCTGCCAACTAAGGTCAGAAATCTCCCGGCTCTGGTGATGAAGCTGTGGAGTTTGAGGTGATATACCTGCGAAGGATATAAGCGATTACGGGGATGCTGTCAAAGGAGGCAGGATAAAGGATGCGTGAACATTGGGTGAAGGCACAGGTTCCGGAGGGCGCGTGAGCGCGGGCAATAGCCATGTAGTCGCCCCGGCCCCAGCCTCTCGGTTCACTCATCTCTTGCTAAAGCGTCTTTGCTAGAAGTTATTGTCCTGTAGACCTAGGACAAGGAGTTGCCGCAGCAGATGAAACACACGCTCGTCACCATCCACGGCGTCGGCTGTTTCAAACACGACTTTTGGGTCGCACAACAATCTGCCCTCGCTCAGCATCTGGATCGTCAACCGCTGGTGCGCCCAGTCTGGTGGGGTGACCTGATGGACGCCGGCGCTCAACTACCCGCCTTCCGCGACCGGGTAACGGCTCGGCTCCACAGCCTGGCTCTGCGCTTCACCGGCCGCCCGGCCCGGCGCTCGCCGCGCCTGGTTCGGCGCATCTCCGATGGAGCACACCACTTCGTCAACGGCCTGGCCGGCGTTGCCGCTTACTTCATTCCCACCCGGCAGCGCGAAGCCATCCGCCACCGGCTGCGACAGACGCTGGCCGAATTGACTCATCTGAAGCAGGAGGTCGTCCTGGTCAGCGAGAGCTTAGGCTCGGTGATCGCCTTCGATGTCTTGCGCGCCGAGGCCGACCGCTACCGCCTGGCGGCCTGGATCACCATTGGCTGCCCCCTGCGCACGCTCGTCTATGCCGGGCAGCGGCGACGCGAGCTCGGCGCGATCAGCCCGCACACCGTTCGCCAGTGGCTCAACGTGTATGCGCCCGGCGACCCCATTGCCGCCCCGATCGCGACAGTGTTTCCCGAGTTTCCGATTCAGGATGTGCGGGTCGAGACCGGCGGCCTGTTCGAGGCGCACGCCAATTACTGGGTCAACCCCTGTGTCACCGCCTTGATCGCGAACACGCTCAGATCATGAGCAGCGCTCCTGAGCGGCGCTAGAAGCGACCGCGTTTCTCCCAGGGCTGATCCGGCGGCACATCGCGGTCGAGCCAGAGCCGGCGCCAGAGGACGGCAAGCCTCTCCTTCAAATCCACCGGCAACGGCAGCCGGTTGGCCTCCAGGCGCTTGAGCGCCACAAGCGCTGCAATCAGCGCGCTGCCGGCGATCACGGGGAGAGGGGCCTGCAGACTCCAAGCGGCGGGCGCAAGCAGCGCCAGGGCCACCATCGAGATCAGGCCGCCCCAGCCCAGCACGTGCGGCAGCGCGAAGCAGACCAGCAGAAAGAGCACCAGCCGGAACTCCCAGATACACAAGACCCCTAAAGTCACGGCAATGCCACGTCCACCTTTGAAGCCCAGGTACAGTGACCAGTTGTGGCCGACCAGGGTGGCGAGGCCGGCCAGGACGACGGTCGTGAGGTCGAAGCCCAGCCAACGCGCCACCAGCGGCGGCGCCAGGCCCTTGAGGACATCGGCCAGGCCGGCAGCCAGTTTCCATGCAAGACCGAGCTGCTCGCCAAGGTTTGTGCTGCCGACGTTGCCGCTGCCGTAGCGGCGCAGGTCAATGTCCCAGCGCCAGCGCGCGATGAAGTAGGAGGGGGACAGCGAACCCCACAGATAAGCGCCCAGACAGAGCAGAAGAGTTTCAATCGTCAGCATAAAACGCCAACCCAACCACATCCGGACCGGTGTGCGCACCCATCACCGGCGTGAACTCGGTCAGATAGAACTCGATGCACGGCACGCGCTCCAGAAACTGGACGCGCAACCATTCGGCGTCGGCCAGCGCGTCCGCGTGAAAGACGGAGGCATGGACAGCCTGTTTGCCGTGCATTCGCTCCGCCGCCAACTCGACGATTTGCTTGAGCGCGTTTTTCCAGGTGCGCGTCAGGCACACGATGCTGACCGCGCCTTCCCTGAGATTCAGAACCGGCGAGATGCCCAGTTGTGTGCCGAGCAGCCGCGCGGCCTCGCCCAGCCGCCCGCCGCGATGCACCTGTTCGAGGGTCTTGAGCGTCGCAAAAAAATCAACCCGGTCCCGGACACGTTCCGCGGCCGCCACCACCTCCTCCAGCGAAGCGCCGCCGGCGGCGGCCCGGGCCGCGGCCAACACCACAAAGCCCTCGGCAATCGTCGCCGTGCCCGAATCCAAGATCTTGATAGGCGTCCGTGAAAGTTGCTCGGCAGCGAGTTGCGCCGTCGCCACCGTGCCGGACAACTTGGCGGCGACATGGATGGAGACGATGCCGTCATAGGCCTGGCTGAGCCGGTCGTACAGCGTGGCGAAGGCGCCGAGCGGCGGCTGCGAGGTCGTTGGGTGGGAGGTGTGCGCCCGGCGAAACCGGCCGTAGAACTCCGCCGGCTGAAAGTCTTCGTCGTCGCGATAGACGACCCCGTCCCAGTTCAGTTCGAACGGGACTTCATAGATGCCCAACTGTTTCTTGAGCGCAGCCGGCACACAGGCAGCACTATCGGTGACGACGGCGATCTTGGCCATAGAGTTTAGTCAGACGCAGCGGCTGACGATCCCCGGCTGCTCACGGCCTCACCGCTGCCGGCGCCGGCGGCCCTCGTCAATGTCCTCGACGAAGTGCGCCCGTGCTTCGACTTCGGCGAGTCGGGCCGAGGCATAGCGGGACGCCTCCGCCATCAGCGCCCTAGCCGGTGACCAGCGACGAGATGATGGCTGTAGTCGGGCCGCATAGCGGGACGCCTCCGCCATCAGCGCCCTAGCCTGCTCGCGCGGCAAATCCGCCAACTCATCCAGTCGGTACCCGTGATCGGCAAGGTATTCGGCAACGAAGGCCTGCTCCAACAGGGCATGTGGGTCCCTGCTCGCCGGCGGGGCAAGATTTCGATCGGTCATGGCACACCTCCAGTCCACCAACCGGTCGCGCGCTGTTTGGCCGGGTCAGAGACTGTGCATCTCCTGAGCGCCGGTCGCCCGACCGGCGCCTAAACCGTAATCGGCGCAGATTGCAGCTCAGCCAGTAGCCGGCGGAGCACGCGCTCACGCTGTTTCAGCATCTCCCGGTATTCGGCGTTGTCGGTGTTGGCGATCTCCAGCCGCAGCTCGCCGATGTTGGTGTCGAGCACGTCGGCTAGAAGATGCTGCTCCTCTTCGGTCAATTCAAGATGTATCATACACCACCTCCTGTTTCGGCCGAGACACCGTTACCCTTCCTACCCGCTGTCGGCAACCGACGTTACATGCCGCCTCCTTCAGGCGGGGCCGCTCTCCGTCAACATCAGGTCGGTCCTTGACTTAGAAACGGAGATTACGGAGCTACTTATTGATTGTGGGTCAGCCCCTATTCTCGAAACAGCCTCGTTTATCACGCACGCGGCGGCCAAACATCACAAAGAATTGGGATAGCGATAGTCTTGAATTGGCGGATCTCCGACTCGATCAAAGCCGGCGGCCTCGTCCAAATCAGCGCGCCACACGGGGCGACGAAAAAGGCTCTTTCGAGCGCTGCTCGAAAGAGCCTTTGTCTGGAGTGAAGCACGATAGGCTAGACAACCCGCCCTCAGCTCTATCTCCATCACAATTGTTTGTTGACTGCGGACCCGACGGGATTCGAACCCGCGTTCTCGGCCTTGACAGGGCCGCGTGTTGGGCCAGCTACACCACGGGTCCAATTGCGGTTTCGCTTGCTTTCAGCACCCACTGACAGCGCGCGAGACTATACCACACGCGACTCTGAGCGTCAATGCAACACGGAACATGTGTGCACGCAAAGGTTGTCAGCCGCTCCTTCGACTGCGCGGGCAAAAGCAGCCCGCTCCGCTCAGGATGCGGCTGTCACTGACATCTTTTGCGTGCACACCGGAACATTATGGGCACACGCCGGCTGATGCGCCCGCTGATCAGGCCGGAACCGGTTGCGCCTCGTGGATGGCCGGCGCCGGCTGCAGCCCCGGTACGGTCTTGGGCACGATCTTGATGAAATGTCGCGCGCCCGACTCCCAATGCTGAAGCAGCGCTCGCCCGACCACGCTGCGTGTTAGCGCAACGTGCTGCTGCACGCGGCGCCGCACTTCCGCCAAATCGGCCTCGCTTGGCGTCTCCACACGCACCAGCTCCAGGTTGATGCGCTTGAGCGACCAGCCGTCGTCCAGAATGTAGGCCACACCGCCTGTCATCCCCGCGCCGAAGTTGTAGCCAATCGAGCCGAGCACAATGACCGTCCCGCCCGTCATGTACTCGCAGCCGTGATCGCCCACGCCTTCGACAATTGCGTCCGCGCCGCTGTTGCGCACGGCGAAGCGCTCACCGGCACGGCCGGCGATATAGACCTCGCCGCTGGTTGCGCCGTACAGGCACGTGTTGCCGGCCAGCGTCTGTCCCCACGTCTCGCGCAACGCCCTCGTCTCGCGCAGCTTCCACTTGTCAAGCAGTTGAGAGAACTCGGGGAAGTCGGAGGCGGCCGGCGGGTGGATGACAATGCGCCCGCCCGTCAGCCCCTTGCCAACGTAGTCATTGGCCTCGCCCGCCAGAGTCAAGTGCATGCCGGCCACGGCGAACGCGCCGAAGGATTGGCCAGCGCTGCCACGCACCTTGACCGCCACCACGCCACGCGATCGCGTTTCCCCGGCCACCTCTCGTCGCGCCAGCAGACCTGCCAGTTGCGCGCCGAAGGTGCGGTCACTGTTGCGGATGCCATAGAAGAATTGCTGATGCGAGGCCGCCGCCTGAGTGAAGCGCCGATAGTCCTCCACCAGTTGGGTGTTGAGCGGCGAGTCGGTGGGGACGGGGTTCGGCTCGCCTACGTACCGGCGCGGCCCGTCGCCGGGGGGTGCAAGCAAAGCCTGAAGATTGAAGATCGAAGACGCCAACTTTTCACCGGCAACTTTCGATTTGGGCCGCAACAATTCCACTCGCCCGATGATCTCCTCGAGCGAACGCGCGCCCAGCTCGGCCAGCAGCTCGCGCACTTCTTCGGCCACGTACAGGATGAAGGCCATCAGGTGCTCGGGCGTGGCGTCGAACTTGGCGCGCAGCTCGGGCTTCTGAGTGGCGATGCCCGCCGGGCAGGTGTTCAGGTGGCAGACGCGCGCCATGACACAGCCCTCGGCAATCACTGCCGCTGTGCCAAACGAGAACTCGTCCGCGCCGAGCAGGGCCGCGATCACAACGTCGCGCCCGGTACGCATCCCGCCGTCGGCGCGCAGCCGCACCCGCCCGCGCAGGCCGCTGGCGATGAGCATGTGCTGCGCCTCGACCAGGCCCAGCTCCCACGGGATGCCCGCGTACTTGATGCTGCTGAGCGGCGACGCGCCCGTGCCGCCCGAGTTGCCGCTGATGAGGATCACGTCCGCGCCCGCTTTGGCGACGCCCGCCGCGATGGTGCCCACGCCGGCCTGCGCCACCAGCTTCACCGAGATGGCTGCCCGCGGATTGACCTGCCGCAGGTCGTAGATCAACTGCGCCAAATCTTCGATGCTGTAGATGTCGTGGTGCGGCGGCGGCGAGATGAGCGTGACGCCGGGCGTGGCGTGGCGGATGGCGGCGATCTCCGGCGAGACCTTATGGCCGGGCAACTGGCCGCCCTCGCCGGGCTTGCTGCCCTGCGCCATCTTGATCTGCAATTCGTCCGCCGAGACGAGATAGTGGGTGGTGACGCCAAAGCGCGCCGAGGCCACCTGCTTGATACGGTCGTTGGCCTCGGTCGGATAGCGCGCCGGATCCTCGCCGCCCTCGCCCGAGTTGCTCCACGCGCCCAGGCGGTTCATGGCAATCGCCATGGTCTCATGCGCTTCCTTGGAGAGGGCGCCATGCGACATGGCAGCAGTAGAGAAGCGGCGCACGATGGCGCGGGCGTCCTCCACCTCACTCTCCGTTGGTGAGAAGGAGTTGCTTCGCGGATGGGGGTCGCCGATCGAACCGGCCAGGCCTGCCCGATCAGGGACGATCTCCAGCAAATCACGCGGGTCAATAGCCTCACGGTTGTGCTGCAACGCGCTGTACCGTTTGTACGCGGCGTAGCCCTCGGCCCACCGGCCGTTGAGCGCGCCCGGCTGGTTCGGTTTGTCGAAGCCGCGCACCGCCTCGTGCAGCGCGTGCACGATCTGTGGGCTGAAGGCATGCAGCTCGCCGTTGCGCTTGAATTTGTAGAAGCCGGGGCTGTCGAGGGTGGGTTTCTCGCCGGCAAAAGCGGACTGGTGCCAGCGCCCCACGATGGACGCGATATCGGCCAGGTCCAGGCCGCCCAGGTGTGCCGGCGTGCCGGCAAAGTGCTCCGCCACCACCGCGTCGCTCAGGCCGATGATCTCGAAGGTCTGCGCGCCGCAGTAAGCGTCCACCGTGCTGATACCCATCTTCGACATGATCTTGAGCAGGCCGTGCTCGGCGGCATGCAGGTAACGGTGAATGACTTCGTCGGGCGGGTTCGCGCCACGATCCAACTCCAGCGCCGTCGCCAGCGCGAGGTAGGGATGAATGGCCGCCGCGCCGAAGCCGATCAGGCAGGCGAAGTGATGCACGTCGCGCGGCTCGCCGCTATCCACCACGAAGTCCACGCGCGTCCGCAGATCACAGCGCAGCAGATGATGGTGCACGGCGCCGAGGGCGAGCAACGACGGGATAAAGGTATGGTCGGCGTCCACGCCCCGGTCACTGAGGATGAGCACCTCGGCGCTGGCGCGCACTTCGGCCTCCGCCTGCCGGCGCAGCGCGTCGAGCGCGGACTGCAGGCCGGCGGCCCCGTCTCGCGCCGGGAACAGCGTCGAGAGCGTGACCGGCCTGAGGTGCGAATCGGCCCGCAACTGTGCCAGGTCGGCGGCGGTGAGGAACGGCGTGTCCAGCTCCAGCAGCTCCGCCTGCGCCGCTGTCTCGGCCAGGAAGTTGCGCCGCGCACCCAACTGAACTTTCAATGACATGACCAACTGTTCGCGCACCGGGTCAATCGGCGGGTTGGTCACTTCGGCAAAACGCTGACGGAAGTAACCGAACAACGGACGCGGCTTGGCAGAAAGCGCAGCAGTCGGCGTGTCGTCACCCATCGAGCCGATCGCTTCGGCGCCGGCCTCGATCATCGGGCGCAACACCATCACCAGCTCTTCGGAGGTGTAGCCAAAGGCGGCTTGCTGAAAAAGCAAGGAGGAAGGCGGTAGGCAGGCGCGATCCGTTGCTTCATCCCTGCCCTCCCTCCGGCTGCCGGCTTCCTTCAATCTCCTGATCCCGCGCCGCACCCATGCGCCGTACGGTTTGCGCACCGCCAGCTCGCCTTTTACCTGCAGGTCGCGCATCACAACGCCGCGTTCGGTATCCACCACCAGCGCCTGGCCGGGACCGAGTTTGCCCTTCAGTTGCACGCGCGCCTCATCAATGGGCACGATGCCGGCCTCCGAGCCGGCGATCACCAACCCGTCCTCGGTGACGACGTAGCGGTTGGGCCGCAGGCCATTCCGGTCGAGCGAAACGCCGACGCGCACGCCGTCCGTGAAGGCCAGCGCTGCCGGGCCGTCCCACGGCTCGGTCAGGCAACTGTGATATTCGTAGAAGTCGCGGATGGCTTCCGGGAGATCCGGGAGGCGTTCCCAGGCCGGCGGGACGAGCATGGTGACCGCGTGCTGAATGACGCGCCCGCCCAGGCAAAGCAGCTCGACGACGTTGTCCAGCATGGCCGAGTCGCTGCCGTCTGGGTCAATCACCGGGCGCAGCGCTGCCGCTTCGGCAAAAGCGGCGTTCAACAGCGGCTCACGGGCCTTCATCCAGTTGACGTTGCCCTGCAGGGTGTTGATCTCGCCGTTATGGCAGAGCACGCGGAACGGCTGAGCGCGCTGCCAGGTGGGCAACGTGTTGGTGCTGTAGCGCTGGTGAAAGACGGCCAGGGCGACTTCATAGTCCGGGTCGCGCAAGTCGGCGTAGAAGGCTGGCAACTGCGGCGCATTGAACAGGCCCTTGTACACAATCGTACGCGCGGACATGGAGGGCACGTAAGCGCCGTGCTCAGCGCGCGCCATCTTCTCGAAGGTTTTGCGGGCCAAGTAGAGGGCGTGCTCAAATGACGGAGGGCGGGTGGCGGAGGAGGGGTGACGGAGGATCAGGGCTTGCTCAATGACGGGCAGCGTGGCGCGGGCGCGCGGGCCGAGGGTGGCGGGATCGGTGGGTGGCTTGCGCCAACACAAGACCGTCAGGCCCTGATCAGCGCAGGCCGCTTCTAACAGCCGGCGACAGATCTCTTCGGTGCCGGGCTGGAAGAAGAAGACCCCGACGCCCAGGCTGGCGGGGTCCACCACTTTGCCCGTCAGCCGCTCGACTTCGCGCGCGAACAGGCGGCGCGGCAGCGGGGTGAGCGTACCTGCGCCGTCGCCGGTCTGGGCGTCGGCGGCGATGGCGCCGCGATGCTGGAGGTTGCTCAGCGCCTGCAAGGCCTGGCACAGGATGGCATGCGAGGCGCGCCCGTGCTGATCGGCGATGAAGCCGATGCCGCAATTGCCGCGTTCGAGCCGGGGCTGATTGAAGAGAGCGGAGGAATGGGCGAGGGGCGACGTCATGGTCGGCGCGTTTTCTTTGGACAACCTGGCTGGAGCTGTCAAAAGTTTAGAAACGCACTGACCGCGCGTCGCCCCACGCGAGGGCCATTTTCCAGCGGCCCAAGTGGGTTAGTAGGTTCTTACAATTTTGAACGGACGGTATTTGTGCAGCAGTCAAGGGGTCGCGCTGGCGGCCAGGTCGGCTAAGCGCTTCTGCTCCTGGCGTTCAAGCGCGCCACGTGCGCCGGGTCATAACAGTCGCCATGTTTGGTCTTGGGCAGGGCCGCCTTCTTCGCCATCAACGCCTGGTACTCGGCGTCGTCCACGAAGGCCACGCAGCGCCCGATGCTGGCCTCGCCGTCCACGAAGCGCCAGGGAAAGAAGCCGATGGTCGCGCGGCGATTGAGCAGCAGGTCAATATCGCCGCCCACGCACTCGGCATGAATGATGCCGAAGGGGAACAGCTCGAGGTGCATGAGCTGATACTTCGTGTCATCGAAAAATTCGGCCAGCGACTTGCCGAACGTCTTCTGAAAGTGCTTCTCGGCCTGGCGGGCCTGGCGCGGCATCCAGTCGCGGATGATGGTATTCATCGGGTGATCGGCGCTGCCGCAATCCACCGCCAACCAGCGCAGCTTCTTGGCTTTACACCACTCGGCGAATTCGCGGTCCGGCCCCGGATGCTTGACCATGTAACGGATCTCATCCGCCGTCGGCTGGTCCCAGCCGAAGTGGTGATAGCCGGTGTGGATGATGAGGATGTCGCCCTCCCGGACCTCTACCCGCTCCTCGATCATCCGGCTCGTATAGACATCATAGTCACCGCAGGCGTCGCTCAGGTCTACGATCGCGCCCTCGTGCACCAGGTAGTCCAGCGGCAACTCGGCCATGTCGCGGCCCGGTGTGTAGAAGTGGATCTCGCCGTCCAGATGCGTGCCCAGATGATTCGAATGCGTCAACACCTGGCCATTGGCGCCGTTCGGGGCAAGGCGTTTGAAGTATTTGATTTGCAGCGGTTCGTAGGTGGGCCAGGCGGGCGTGCCGATGCCGAGCGGGATGGTGAGGTCAATGACTTTCATGGGAAGTCCTTTGAAAAAGGGATTGGAGATTGACGACCGATGACTAGACGCCGCCCTGGCTGAGTGAGTTGAACAACTGGCTCAGGGCGCGGGTCAGGATGGGATGCGAGACTTCGAACTGCTTGATGGCGTCGTCGAGCCGGCCGAGCACGGACTCGTCCCGATCCGGCGTTTCGGCGGCCAGCAACGTCTGGATATCACGCACCAGTTGGTTGAGCATGTCGCGCTCATCGGCTTCCAGCGCCGGCGCGCGTTGCAGCTCCTGACGCAGTTCTTCGAGCAGAGTATGAAGACGAGAGTCGGACATAGTCACATCTCCCCAGGGAGGGGCGAGCCAGATGCTGCCCCTGCTTCGCTAAATCGGCCTCCCTCAGCGCCCAGTACACTTTCTCGGCGGTGAAGGGCGGCGCTTCCAGACGGACTTGTGCTCGCCGATGCCGCGCGCCGAACGGTCCGTCATCCTGCGGCGCCTCGACGATGGTTACAAACGTCATTCTACAGGCCGTACGTTTCAGCATAGGCCAGGACGGCCTGTTCGAAGATCTCCAGCGGCGGGCGCACCAGGCCAGCGCCCACCTGGCCCACGCCGGCGTTCTTATGCGCGATACCGGTGTTGATACGCGGCGTGATGCCCAGCTCCACGACCTTGCGGATGTCAATGCCGGTGGGCGAGCCGCGAAAATCGAGCGATGGGATGGTGAAGTGCTTGTGCTCCGCCGCTGTGATCTCGTACATCTCCAGGGTGGCGTGCAGCGCATCCTTCGGCGTCCCGCCAACGAAGGTAACGATGGCCGGCGCCGTCGCCATGGCGAACCCGCCGATGCCTGCCGTCTCGGTGATGGCGCTGTCGCCGATGTCGGGGTTAGCGTCCTCCTGCGTGAAGCCGGGGAAGAACAGGCCGACGGGGATTTGCGCCGGCGCGGTGAACCACCGGCCGGGCAGGCCGCTGACGCGAATGCCGAAATCCGTGCCGTTGCGCGTCATCGCCGTCACCAACGTGCAGCCCTCGATCCCATGGGCGGCGTCACATATCGCCTTGCAAGCTGCCATGACGGCGTTCAGCGCGTAGAGGGGGTTCTCGCCGATGAACTTGAGCACTTCTGCCGCGAGGCTGCGGTCGTCGGTGGCGCGGATGATAAAGGGCGCCAGGTTGCGCAAAAAGATCAGGGTGGTGGCGCGGTTGCGGTTATGGCCCTCATCGCCCATGTGCAGCGCCTCAGCGATCAGCGCGCGCAGGTCGAGGCCCCCGCTCAGTGCCAGCGCTTCGGCCACCACCGGGCCAAGGGTGTTGTTCAGCCAGCGCAGGCGCCTGAGCACTTCCTCGCTATACGCGCCGTAGCGCAGCACCTTGCCTAGGCCCTCGTTCAGGTTGCAATAAGCCGTGTTGCCATGCGTCACGTTCTCGACCACGTGCACCAGCATCGAAGCCGAGGTCACGCCTGCCATCGGGCCGACGGTGTTGTGTTCATGGCAGGGCGCAAACTGTACCTCGCCGCGTTCGGCCAGCGCAACCGCCTGCGCCTCGTCCTGGGCCAGGCCCTCGAACAGTAGCGCGCCGATGATGGCCCCGCGCAATGGGCCGGACATGCGCGCCCACTCAATCGGCGGGCCGGCGTGCAGCAGGAGGTTATCGCGCATGCCGGGGATCACGGCGCGTGCCGGCGCCAGACCGGTGAGCACAGGTCGGGCCGACATCATTCGGTCGAGGGCGGTGGCGTTGGCGGTTTCAATGTCCATGGGGTCTGATAGAAATGGGCAAGCAGCAAGAGATGCAGCTCGAACTTTCTCTGCTCTACTTCCTGCTCTTCATCTTCGCCAATATCGCAGCCAGCTTTTCGTTGCCGGCCGCCGGGGGCTTCCAATCTACGTGCAGGGACTGCGCCCCCTGGGCAAGCAGGCTGGCGTGGAACGCTTCGAGGCCGACGTTGAGCGCCGCCAACGGCCGCGTGAAACGGTCGAGGGCGATGGGCACAAAATCCATGGCAGGCGGGGAAACAAACCGGCGGCTCACATACGCCAGCGCCTCGCCGGGGTCGGTGAACACCCGGCAACCTGCTTTCTGCAACTTCTCAACCTGCGCCTCGAGACTCTGCGGGTCAGCCTCCGTCCCCACCACCATCGTTACAATTTCCAATCTCGGCTTTCCAATCTCCAGCGCCTCTGCCAGCGCCGGCGCCAGTTCGCCCGCCGGGTCCGGGTGCGCGCCCTCACCCAGCACCACGTCCAGCAGGATCAGGCCGACTTCGGGGTCGGCGGCCTCCTGCTTGAGGCGGCGAATCCGCAGGTCGTTGTCGAGCATCGGGTGCAGACGGCCCACGGTGAACTCATCGCCTCCCAGGTCGAGAAGGGTGTGCGCCCGGCTCTTGAGCGGGTCAGTGAGAGATTGGTGCTTGGAGATCGGCGAGTTGGAAAACAGGGGATGCAGCGTCGCTTGCAGCACGAGCATGGCTTCATAGGCCAGCGTGCCGCCGGAGAACAGGCCGCGCAGGTAGAGATTGGAGATTGGGGATTGAGGCGAAGTCTCCGGTCTCCAGGACTCCAGTTTCAGCGCCAGCTCCGCCGTCTCGCTCAAGCTTGCGGCGAAATGCAGGTTGCCCAGCACACGCGCCGGGGGCGGATAACCGATGAAATTCACGACGACGGGCTTGCCACACGTTTGTGCACGAGCAAGCAGGCGCGTGGCCACCTCGGGCGACGGCGGCTTGCTGATGAGGACGATGACGTGGGTTTCCGGGTCCCGCGCCAGCACATCGAGGGCCGGATGGGCGGTGAGCGCGCCGACCTCCGCCCTGAGGTCGCGCCCGCCGGTGCCGAGCGCCTGCGAGACGCCGCCGCCCAATTGATGAATGCGGCTCGCGACGGCTTGCAGGCCGGTGCCCGACGCCGCAACGAGGCCGATGTGGCCGCGCCGCACGCGATTGGCGAAACCCAGCCCGACACCGCTGATGATGGCCGTGCCGCAGTCCGGCCCCATTACCAGCAGACCCTGCTCGCGGGCGCTCTGCTTGAGGGCAATCTCATCTTCGAGGGAGACGTTGTCGCTGTACAGGAAGACGTGTTTGCCGAGATCCAGCGCCTCACGGGCCACACTCGCAGCAAAGCGTCCCGGCACAGAGACGAGCACCCAGCCCGCCTCGGGCAGAAGCCGGGCGGCAGCGGCCAGGCTGCGCGGGCGGAAGTCGCTCTCATTACCGGTTCGCTTGCGGGCCAGCAGGGCATCCACCTGTGCCAGGGCTTCTTTGGCATGCGGTTCATCTTCCGCTTTGACGACGATGAGCAGATCGTCCGGGCCGGCATGATCAGCGGCGGCGGTGAGCAGACTGCTGGCGGCCAGCAGGTCCTTGTTGGCCGGGTTCGCCATCACCACGCCGGCGTCCTGAACGCCGGGCAGGCTGAGCAGCGCGCGCTGCAACTGCATGAGCACGACCGAGTCGTAGTAAGCGCCTTTGCGGATCTCGCTCTGGATGTTCATGGCGTGACTTTACCGCCAAGATGCGAAGGGCGCAAAGTACGCCGGTGAAGCCTGGGCATGCTCAGCGCCGTCGTAGTTCAAATCACCTTCTCGATCTCGACAGCCCAGGCCAGCAACTGCTCGTCTGCGCCGAAATGCCCGACGAGTTGCAGGCCGACGGGCAGGCCGGCGATCTCTCCCGCTGGCAGGCTGAGGGCGGGCAGGCCGGCATGAGTCCAGGGCAGGTTCATCACCGGGTCGCCGGTGCTCGCTAGGCCCTCCGGCGCGGGGCCGACGGCGGCCGGCGCGACCCACACGGAAACGTCGTGTTTGGCCATGGCATGGGCCAGCGCCTGCCGCAACTGCGGGCGGCTGCCACGCAGCTCGGCCAGCACCGGGTCAGACACAGTTCGTCCACGTTCGATCAGCTCACGAGTCTTGAGATGATACAGGTCGGAGAAGCGCGCATACCAGTCGGCGTGCACGCGGGCGGCCTCGCCGGCCATAAGCAGGTTGTGGCGTTCACACAGCGCGGCGATGTCCGAGAGGATAGCCACAGATTTGAGCGCATAACCGGCCTCGCGCAAACGCTCACAGACGGCGTGGAAGTGCGCGAGCATCTCGCTCGACGCACGCTCGAGGTACGGGCCGGCCGGCACCCCCAACACAGGCTTCTGCCCTGGCTCAATCTCCAATCTCCAATCTCCAATCAACACACTCGCCGCCAGCGCGACTCCGGCCACATCCTCTGCGAACCACCCAACATGATCGAGCGAGGGCGAAAGCGGGATGACCCCGGCCCGCGAGACCCGATCATAGGTGGGCTTGAAGCCGACGACGCCACAGAAGGAGGCCGGGCGCAGGATCGAGCCGATGGTCTGCGTGCCGAGGGTGAGCGGGGCCAGTCCTGCCGCGACTGCTGCTGCTGAGCCGCTGCTGGAGCCGCCGGGGGTGTGAGTCGTGCCGGCGGAACTCCGGGGGTTGCGCGTCGGGCCGGGCGCGAAGTAAGCGAACTCGGTGGAGACGGTCTTGCCAAGGATGAGCGCGCCGGCTTCGATCAGCCGCGTCACGCTCTCGGCCTGCGGGCCGCGCAGCACTTCCGGCGGCAGTCGGCTTCCGCCCGTCGTCGGGAAGCCGTCTGCATGAAAGATGTCTTTGATGCCGACCGGTACGCCAAAGAGCCGCGGCCGCGTCGCCGGTTCAGGGAAGCGGGCTTCGAGTGCGGCGGCGTCACGCCGCAACCGTTCGAAGCGGCCGGGCTCCGGCAGAAAGGCCAGCACTTGTGGCTCGGTTTCAGCAAAGCGATATTCCAGTTCGGACAGATAGTCCGCCAGTGGGCGCCGGCCCGACCGCAAATCTGGAAGCAATTCAGCAAGCGAAAGGTCGGACATCCTTTTCACCAGCAATGTGAACGTCCACGCTGTACTTTCGGAGCACCCGGGAAGGATCGCTCAGGCGCTGCCGGAATATGTCGTCGCCCCACAGCAAACAATTACGCCTCGGATAGCAACGCTGACGATTCTAAAAACACGGCTGACCGGCAAAAGTGGCGGACGTACTAAATTCGGATGACGTTAGACACCGAAGATATGTGTGATGGCTGTGCTAGCAACACCGCCTATGCTCAACAGCATCGCCAGCCTGGCGTTCGCCACCTGGTTCGGCCCGGCGCGGCCCGTCAGTTGCTGCACGATTTCACAGGTCTGGTAGAGCGCGGAGGCGCCGATCGGGTGGCCACGCGCCTTGAGGCCGCCCAGCGTGGAGGTGGGCAGCGCGCCGTCCAGCGCGATGACGCCCTCGGCGGCCAGCCGCCAGCCCTGTCCGGGCGCGGCATAACCCAGCGCCTCCAGCGACAGGCAGGTCATGATACTGAAGGCGTCGTGGGTTTCGAACAGGTCAATATCGCTGCGGTGAACGTTGGCGGCGCGGAAGGCCTCCCGAGCAGCACGCTGCACGGCGTACAGTTGAAAGGGGTCGGGCCGGTCGTCCAGACAGAACCAGTCGGTGGCGACGCTGGCGCCGAGCACCTGCACCGGCTGCGGTGTGTAGGCGCGCGCCTCGGTGCTGGGCGCGAGCACCACCGCCGCTGCGCCATCACAGATGGGGGCTGCATCGTACAGGCGCATGGGCGGCGTGATCACGCGCGAGGCGCGGATGTCATCCAGCGAGACGTCCTTGTCACGGAAGAGCGCGTTCGGGTTGGTGCGTGCGTTACGGTGCGCGATCCAGGGGAAGTGGTTCAGATGATCGGCGGTCAGGCCATAGCGATCGAGGTACAGAGCCATCAGCCGCGCGTTCTGGCTGAGCAGGGTTGCGCCGAGGGGGACTTCACGCTCGGCGTCCAACGCTTTGGCAAGGGCGGGGGTGGCATTGCCGTCGCTCATCTTCTCCACGCCCAGGGCGACAGCGCGATGGGCGCTGCCGCTGGCGACGGCCAGGTAGGCCATGCGTAACGCCGCCGCGCCCGTGCCGGTGGCAGCCGCAACGTCCAGCGCTTCCACGCCGCGCAGGCCGGCGGCGCTCGCCAACAGCGCGGCCAGGTGCTTCTGGCCCTGCAGCTCATCGGCCAGCATATTGCCGACGAACAGCGCGTCGGCAGCCTCCACGCCCGCGTCGTGGAGCGCCAGGCGCACGGCCTCCACGCCCATCTCGCGCAACGATTTAGGGTTGCGCTTCTGCACCGGTATCTGGCCGATGCCGACAATACTGACGCCCTGCAGGGGAGACATGGCGGCGGGTTATAGCGCAGAGCAGGCGTCCTGTCAAAGAAGGCTCAGGTCGGCTGGCCGTCGAACGCCCTGCGATCGCAAGTTTGCGGTCGCCGCGGCTACTCGCCGGGTGATTAGCCGCCTCACCGGCTGCGGCCTGCAAAAGCGACGGGCGCCCGGCTTCACACCGGAATTGAGGTCGGGTCAGAGTTGTGCTACATTTGCGCCGCCGTGACCGGCAGCGACTCAATTCAGACGTTTACCCGAGGAGGACGTATGGCTGATCTCAAAGCCCGCTTCGAACAAGCGGCCAAAGCCGCCAAGGAATTGCCCAAGAAGCCGGATGACACTACGCTGCTCAAGCTCTATGCCCTATACAAGCAGGCCACGTCGGGTGATGTATCCGGTGAACGGCCGGGCGGCTTCAACTTTGTGGAACGGGCCAAGTACGACGCCTGGGCCAAGCAGAAGGGCATGAAAAAAGAAGCCGCGATGCAGCGCTATATCGAGCTGGTGGAGGGTCTGCGCAAGAAATAAATTGCCCCCTGAAGGGTGAGGTCGTCCGCGTTTAACGCGGCTCAGTCTTTTTCTTCGTACTTGAAGGAGACCTTGAGCTTGGCGCGGTAGGAAATCACCTTGCCATCCTCGATCTGCATGTCGAGTTCGGCGACCTCGGCGATGCGCAGGTCGCGCAGCGTCTTGGCCGCCCGGGCGATGGCGTTGGCGGCCGCCTTCTCCCAGGACTCGGGACTGACGCCAATGATCTCGATGACTTTGTAAACGCTGTCGGCCATGAGAGTTTCTCCTGTGTTGAAGGAAGGGTGGGAGGCTAACTATTGTTATGCTCGCTTTGAGCAGCGCAGTAAGGTCGCAAACGTCACTGGAAGCGGATGACAAACGTCACGCCTCGCCGCTGGCTGCCTCGGAAGGAACAGGGCGACGTTCCCCATCACGTCGCCCTGTCCGGGTCTGTCGGGGCGGGCGGATTTGAACCGCCGACCCCCTGCACCCCATGCAGGTGCGCTAGCCGGGCTGCGCCACGCCCCGATGTGAGCCGGATTATAACAGTGCGTCAGACGTTTATCAAACTTAGCAAGGCTTCAGGCCGTCGCCGGAAACTTTCGGGCTGCAGGCGGCCTATGCTCAGAGCCTCCACCGTCTCCGCCAGGACTTGATTTACGGGGGTCGCCACTCCAAGTTCCGCCCCATGCCGCGCCACCGCGCCGTGCAGCCAGCGCACCTCGGTCGGACGTCCGCTGTGCAGATCAATGTGGAGCGAGGGCTGCTTGCCGCCGCGCGCCGATGCCAGGCCGCGCTGGAGCACTGGCCGCGCCAGCCAGCTCGGCAACTGCGCGCCGAACGCCAGCGCGCGCACCGGAGTCCGCGGCAAATCCACCACCGCGTGGCGCAACGCCCGCATCACGCTCAAACATTCACGCAACTGTCTCTGCTCCAGAGCAAACAGGCGCGCATCGGCCAAGACCTCGGCGACGCTTAGATCGAGGATGGCCGAAGTGGCGTTGCCCAACAGGTTGGTCAGCAGCTTAGACCACTTGAGCGCGCCGGCTGACGTGTAACCGCGCGCGTTCAGCCCGGCCTGGTTGAGGGCAGCCAACAGCCGCTCGCTCAGCGTGTGGCCCAGCGCGACGCCCACGCCGCGTTCCCGCTCGACGACGAAATCGCCGGCGCCGCGCTTCCCTACGGCGGTCGTCACCGTCCCGGCGATGACGCGCTCCGCACCAAACGCCTGCGCCAGGGCGGCCTCGTTGTCCACGCCGTTTTGCAGGCAGAGGATGGGCGGCGGCGAGTCGGTCGCGGCACGCAGTTCAGCCAGGGCAGCGGCAGTGTCGAACGATTTGAGGGCAATAATGAGCACGTCGTGCGTCGTCCGCAGCGCCGCCGTCGGCGACTCGACCACGGTGGGCGCGCTCAACACCTGTTGCCGGTCACCGCGTGTAAGGCGGAGGCCATGGGTGCGCAGGTGGGCGGCGGTGGCCGGCCGCACCAGGAATGTGACGGCATGCCCGGCCTGCGCCAGGCTAACACCGAGGTATGCGCCGATCGCGCCCACACCCAGGATGAGGGCCTTCATCGGCGCTGAGCGGCGGCACGCGGCTTGCGTTTGGCCGAGGCGGAACGCGCGCGGGCCGAGGAGACGCGTTGGGTGGGCCGACGCGCGGTTTGGCGTTTAGATTTTCGCTTCGGCGTCTGGCGCGGCAGCGGCCCGAGTTGCCGCTCCAGCTCGGCGCATAGCCGGCTGCGACCACGCACGGCCAGGGTCTTGACGATGAAGGTGGCTGCCGCCGAGGCCGCCGCAGCGGGCAGCCTGAACTGCTTCATCAGCTTTGGCTTGAGGTACGCGACAGCCGCGTCTATACCCTCGTTGAGCGCCTTGCGCACGGCGGCGCGTTTGTCCGTCTCACACAGGTACGCATACAGCGCCGGCTTGACCTGTTTGCTGAAGTGGTCGAGCGAGTCGGCCAGGAGTGTTTCCAGCGGATCAGGTAACAGGGCGGCAAGAAGTCGAGAAAGTGGGATAGGGAACATGGCGAAGTCTCTTGGCGGTTGGCGGCCAGACCTGCCGATCTGACCGAAAACGTGCCGAAGCTATGCGCCGACAAGACCCGGCAGGTCTTGGCTTTGCTATTCCAACCATGAGCCGATGAATCCCGGCGCGCCCCGGGCGAAATCGGCGGCAGACATGGCGCGTTTGCCGGCAGGCTGAACATCGAGCAGGCGCAGCGCGCCGTCCGCGCAGGCCACGGCCACGCCGTTGGGGAGCGGCATGACCTTGCCCGGCTCGCCGGCAACACCTTCAGCCAGCGCGGCCCGCAGCACCTTCAGCGGCTGGCCATGCCAGAGCGCAAACGCGCCCGGCCACGGGGTGAGCGCCCGAATGCGGCGCTCCAGTTCCACTGCGCTGCGCGTGAAATCAAGATGACCGTCTTCCTTCTTGAGCGGGGGCGCGTAGGTCGCCAGCGCCTCGTCCTGCGCCTGAGGCTTCAAGTCTCCGGCCAGGTACGCGGGCAGGTGTTCTATTAACAAGTCGGCGCCCAATGCTGCGAGGCGTTCGGTCAAGGTCGCTGTCGTGTCGCCGGGCCGAATCGGCTCGGCCCGCTTCGCGAGCAGCGGGCCGGTATCCAGGCCGGCGTCCATTTGCATTAAGGTGACGCCGGTCTCGGCATCGCCGGCGGCCAGGGCGGCGGCTACCGGCGCCGCACCGCGCCAGCGCGGGAGCAGGGAGGCATGAACATTGATACAGCCGTGCGGCGGCAGGCGAAGCACCGCCGGTTGGAGGATCTGGCCAAAGGCAGCGACGACGATCAGATCGGGCTGCCAGGCCGCAAGCTGTGCGAGGGCTGCCGGCTCCCGCAACCGTTGCGGCTGGATGACAGGTGCGCCGGCCTCCCACGCCGCCCGCTTCACCGGCGACTCGATCAACTTCTGACCACGACCGGCGGGCCGGTCGGGCTGGGTGACCACTCCAACGACGCGGGTGTGCTGCAGCAGGGCGCGCAGGCTGGGGATGGCAAACTCCGGCGTGCCCATGAAGACGATGCGCGTGGCGTGAAGCGGCGGCATTGCGCGGCATTCTAGCACAGCCGCACCTGCAAACTTTGGGCGACGGCGGCTGCTTGCGCTTCGTCTCGAATGGCTTAGAATTAGCGCCAATCTCTTTCCCTTTCTCTTTCCACAAGGAGTAGCCTCATGACTGACCAACCGATGATGGGCGATATGAGCGGCGGCATTACCAGCGATGACAAGCTTTGGAGCCTGCTGACCTATATCCTGAGCCCAATCGTGCCCATAATCGTGCTCCTGCTCGAGGACAAGAAGAATCGGCCCTTCATCCGCAGCCACAACGCGCAAGCCCTCATCCTGGGCGTCATCGCCGTCATCAACGGCGTGGTGCTTGGGCCTTTCTTCGTCGGGTGTTGCACTGGTCTGCTCCTCTTTGGCTATCAGGTTTATTTGGGTGTGCAGGCCTACCAGGGCCGCACGGTGACCATCCCGGTCGTTACCGACTTCGTCAAGAATCAAGGCTGGGCATAAGGCGAAAAACCGAATAGCGAGCCGAGGCCCGCTTTAGGCGGGCCTCTTTAACTTCACGGCTGGCGCAACTCCGGCCCGCGCCCGTGCGTAAGACTGGTCAGGAGACGACCATGACCGACAACTATCCCCCTACCGGCGAGGCGCCGCCACCCCCACCCACCTATGGCCCCGCGCCGCTCTCACCCACCGATGAGCGCACCTGGGCGATGCTGGCGCATCTGAGCGTGTTGCTCAACCTCGTAACCGGAGCGCTCGGCCCCGTCGCGGCGCTGATTGTTTACTTTATCTTTCGCGACCGCTCGCGCTATGTGGCCTACCACTCTCTGCAAAGCTTCGTGATGCAGTTAATCCTCTGGGTCGGCGGCGGCGCCGTGGTCGGCATGGCCTGGGCGCTCACCGCTACTCTTTCGGCAATAGTCATTGGCCTGCTGTGCATCCCCATTGCCTGCGCCATCACCCTGCTACCGCTGGGCGCGCTGGTGTATGGCGTATGGGGCGGCATCGAGACGAGCCAGGGCAAGGACTTCAAATACTATTGGATCGGCGACTGGGTGCGCGGCACACTGACCGGCTGAGGCGGTGGTGTAGTCGCCCTGGTAACCTGTCGAGAGAGGCGCGAGACTGATCCGGGCGTCAGGGGCGGTCGCCTCATTTAGCCGCCTTCGCCTGCTCCCACAACTCGTCCAGCTCGGCCAGGGTCAGCGCGGTCAGTGCACGGCCTTGCGAGCGGGCGGCGGCTTCGACCTGGAGAAAGCGCGCGGCGAAACGCGCGTTTGCCTGGCGCAGCGCCGTCTCCGGCTCCACCTTTAGCCAGCGCGCCCAGTTGACCACTGCGAACAACAGGTCGCCCATCTCTCTGGCGCGTTCGACGGCGTCGGGCGCGGCTTCCACTTCGGCGATCTCTTCCTCGACTTTGGCGCGCACGCCGGTAATATCCGGCCAATCGAAACCGACTTTGGCCGCGTGTTTCTGATACGCCTCGGCCTGGGCCAGCGCCGGCAGACCGGGCGGCGTTTCGCCCAGCGCGCCGTCGGCCCGGGCGGGCTGGTCTTTGCGTTCCTCGGCTTTGATCTGTTCCCAGTTCCGCACCACCTCACTTGCTCCGGCCACGGTCACAGCGCCAAAGACGTGCGGATGGCGGCGGATCATCTTCTCCCGAATGTCGGCGAGCACATCGGCCATGGTGAATGCCCCCGCTTCTGTGGCGATCTGCGCGTGCAGGACGATCTGCAGCAGCAGGTCGCCGAGTTCACCGCGCAAGGCGTCCATGTCCTCCACGTCAAGGGCATGCAACACCTCATAGGTTTCTTCCAGCAGATAACGGCGCAGGCTGAGATGGGTCTGTTCGCGGTCCCACGGGCAGCCTTCCGGCGCGCGCAGGTGGGCGATGATGTCCTGAAAGGACTCGAAGCCGGAGGCGCGCGGCAGCGGCGGTACGTACAGCGCAGTCAGGTGGGCGATGTGCGGGCTGCGATCCAGCTCATAGAGCGGCAACGTCTCGACGCGCTCGTCCGGTGTGCTGACCGCATGGATCAGTTGGACGAGGTGCTCATCCGGGTATTGGTTCATCAGCGTGAGTTTCACGTCGCTGGCCAGGTCCGCCGAGTAGAGCTGCGCAACGAGCGCAGGCGCATCGGGATGAAAGGTGGGATGATGACGCGCGGCCAGCTCCAGCGCGTCGGCCAGTTGCAAGTGCGGCAGCGCGTCCACGCCCAACGCCTCCAGCGCCGGCTCGATGAACGACAGCCCGGCAATCAGCCGCACGGGCAGACCGCGCTCCGCCGCCCCTTTCCGAATCAGCGCGACGGATGCTTCAGCCACGTTCGGGTGGCCGGGCACGGCGTAGACCACGCCTTCGGGCCGTGCGCCCAATTCCAGGACGCGCGCCGCGATACGTTCGTAGACCTGCTCGAAATCGGCGCTGGTTTCGTAGAGATCGTCGAAGGCGTGCACGACGAGGCCTGGGGGCAATCCGGCAACGGTGGGGTGGCGGGCTGTGCGCAGGTAGACCTCGGGCGCGACGCTTAGCGCCTCCCACGCTTCGCGTGTCAAAAGTCGGGGGTTGCCTGGGCCAAGGCCGACGATGGTGATGGCGGGCATGAGTCACGACCTTGTCTTCTGGCGGGCGGAGCCAGAATCAAAAAGGGATTAGGGCATGATACCCTAATCCCTCCGGACGCCGGACAGCCGACGTTTAGCGCTTGGTATACGTGGGGGCCTTGCGCGCGCGCTTGAGGCCGGGCTTCTTGCGTTCCTTCTCGCGGTCATCGCGCGTCAGATAACCGCCACGGCGGAGCGGCTTGCGATAGTCCGGGTTGAACTTGAGAAGGGCGCGCGCAATCGCCATGCGCGCCGCGCCCGCCTGCCCGGTCTGCCCACCGCCCTCGACGCGCAGGCTGACGGTGAAGCGGCCCGCCATGCCCACCGCTTTGATCGGCGCGACAACGGCTTCCAGGTCACCCAGCCGGCCAAAATACTCCTGACCAGGGCGCTCATTGCACACGACCGTTCCGTCGCCGATGCTGAGGCGCGCCCGGGCGGTGCTGGTCTTACGGCGGCCAACGCCTTCATAGTATTGCGAACCCATGTCGTGCTCTCCTTACTCGCCGAGTTTCCTGGGCGTCTGCGCTTTGTGCGGATGCTCCGGCCCGGCATAAACCTTGAGTTTTTTGAGCATGGCGCGGCCCAGCTTGTTGTGCGGCAACATACCCTTCACTGCGTGAATGATGACGCGATCCGGGTGCTTTGCCAACTGGTCCTTGAGCTGGGTGATGCGCAGGCCACCCGGGTAGCCGGAGTAGTTGTAATACTCCTTTTCGAGCAGCTTGCCGCCGGTCACCGTCACCTTCTCGGCGTTGACGACGACGACGTAATCGCCCACGTCCAGGCTGGGCGTGAAGTACGGCTTGTGCTTGCCGCGCAGCAGCGCCGCCACCTGAGTGGCGAGCCGGCCCAGGTTCTGGCCGTCGGCATCCACCAGCACCCACTGGCGCTGAACGTCGCTCGGTTTCGTGACGAACGTCTTGTTCACAGTCATGGTCATCCTCGGAGCCACAGGAACTCGAGGGAACTCGATTCCCTCGGTATCTGCATCTCCTTCACTCAATAAATCACTTCCAGCAAGCACAGGCCGTGCGGCGGAGCCGGCGGCGGGCACTGCGCCCGGTCGCGGGCGTGCAGCAGGTCTGCAAAAGCCGCCAGGCTCAGTTCGCCGGCGCCCACCCGTTTCAGGGCGCCGACGAGGCTCCGCACCATCCGGTACAGAAAGGCCTCAGCCTGAATGTCAAAGGTCAACCCATCGTCCGTGCGTCGCCACTCCGCGATGCTGACCGTCCGGACGGTGTTACTGCCGTTGTCGGGGTCCGTTCCGAACGTCGCAAAGTCGTGCGCACCCAACACCAGTGCGCTGGCCTGGCGCAGTGCCGCCAGATCGAGCGGCGTGGCAATGTTCCAGGCGTAACGCGCCTTCAGCGGTGAGCGCACCGGCGCCAGGTAGAGCGTGTAACGGTAGCGCCGCGCCTTTGCCTCGTACCGCGGATGAAACCCCGGCGCGCACACCTCTACCGCCTTCACGCTCACATCGGCGGGCAGGCTGGCATTGAGCGCCCGCAACAAGGCCGCTTCGCCGTGCTGCCACGCCAAGTCGAAGGCGATCACCTGTCCGACGGCATGGACGCCTGAGTCCGTGCGCCCTGCCCCGAGCACTGCCGTGCCGTTCCAACCGATCCGGCGCAGGCCATGCTCCAATTCGCCCTGCACGGTGCGCCCCTGCGCCTGCCGCTGAAAACCGAGAAACTCCGTGCCGTCGTATTCGACGACGGCGCGATAGCGGGACATCACGCATCTCCAGTCTCCGATCTTCGAATCTGGAGATTAGAGATTTTTACTCCTCCACAAACTCGATCAGCACCATCTCGGCTGCATCGCCCAGGCGCGGGCCGAGCTTGAGGATGCGCGTATAGCCGCCGGGGCGCTTCTCGTAGCGCGGGGCCAGCGTGTCGAACATCTTCTTCACCAGCGAATCGCTGTTCAGGCTGGCTTTGATCTGACGTCGAGCGTGCACGGCCCGGGCTTTGGCGAGGGGCGTATCCTCGGCGCTGGCCTTCAGGCCGCGCTTGGCCACGGTCACCAGTTTTTCCACCTCGCCGCGAATGAACTTCGCCTTGGCCTCGGTGGTCCGGATCCGTTCATGTTCCAGGAGTTGGCGGATGAGGGTGCGTCGCAGGGAGTTGCGCTGTCCCAGCGAGCGCCCCAGCTTCCGACCGGCAACACGATGCTTCATCGTTGACCCTCCACCTCGGACTTCGGCTCGTCCTTGAGATAACCCTTCTCACGCAGTTTGACGCGCAGCTCGTCCAGGCTCTTGTCGCCGAAGTTGCGAATGGCCAGCATGGCTTCTTCGCCCTTATTGAGCATATCGAGCACCTCGCCGACGGTGGTGATGCCCGTGCGCTTGAGCGAATTGAACACGCGCACCGACAGGTCGAGGTTCTCGATCGGCATTTCATAGACCTCGCTCGACAACCTCGGCGCTTCTTCGGTCGGCGCCACCGGCGCAAGCGACTCCTCGGTCACGCCGGCGATCATCCGCAGGTGCGAGATGAGGATCTGGGCGCTCTGCTTGAGCGCTGCCTCCGGTCGCAGCGTGCCGTCCGACCAGACTTCGATGATCAGCCGGTCGTAGTTGGTATTCTGGCCGACGCGCGCGCGCTGCACGTCGAAGGCAACGCGCTTGATCGGGCTGTAGATGGCATCCACCGGCACCTCGCCGATCGGCAGCCGCCCACGTTCTTCCGCCGGCGAGTAGCCACGCCCGCGCTGTACGGTCATCTCGATCTCCAGCCGCGTCTTGTCATTGTCTACCGTGAACAGGTACAAGTCCGGGTTCACGATCTCGACTTCCGACGGGCAGATGATGTCGGCGGCGGTCACTTCGCCCTCGCCCTGTACGTCGAGGCGCAGGCGTGCCGTCTCGCCCTCGTGCAGGATCAGGCGCAGTTGCTTGAGTTGCAGCAGCAACTGGGTCATGTCCTCCTTCACCCCGGGGATGTCGGAGAACTCGTGCGGCACATCGGAGACGCGCACCGAGCTGACGGCTGCGCCCTCTAGCGAGGAGAGCAGCACGCGGCGCAGCGCATTGCCCAGCGTGACACCATAGCCGCTTTCGAGCGGGCTGATGATGAACTTGCCATAGTTCCGCGAAATGTTCTCGCCCTCGATCTTGGGCAGAACCATGTTGTTGGTGACGCTCATAGGTCCTTTTCCTCCCGACGAAAGTCGGCCGGGCCGGCCGCCGTTTAGCGCGAGTAGTATTCGACGATGAGCTGTTCGTTTAGTCGGGAGTCAATTTCCTCGCGCGCCGGTAGCTTGCTCACTTGCGCGGACAGAGTTTTCCAGTCGCGGATCAGCCAGGCCGGGGCCGAGCGCGGCTCATCGGACTCCTTCAGCAACTTGAAATAGTCCAACCGCTGCGACGCAGGTCGGACTTCAATCGTGTCGCCCGGCTTCACCAGCATTGACGGGATGCTGGCGCGGCGTTTGTTGACCAGGAAGTGGCCATGCGTGATGAGCTGGCGGGCTTGGGCGCGGCTGGAGGCATAGCCCAGACGGTAGAGCACATTATCCAGCCGACGTTCCAGCAACTGGAGGAGCATCTGGCCGGTGACGCCGCGGCTCTTGAGCGCCAGTTCGTAGTAGCGACGGAACTGCGCCTCCAGCACACCGTACATGCGGCGCGCCTTCTGCTTTTCGCGCAGCTGGTTCAGGTAGTCCGACGAGCGACTTCGCTTGAATTGCGTATCACGGCCATGTAGGCCGGGCGGAAAATCGCGCGTCTTGTCCTGACGATCAAAGGGGCACTTCCCGGAGATGCAGCGGGAGCCTTTCAAATAGAGTTTCTCGCCCTCGCGCCGGCAGAGGCGACAGACGGGGCCGGTATATTTCGCCATACGTTTCCTTCCGATGAATCAGACGCGTCGCTTTTTCGGCGGGCGGCAGCCGTTGTGCGGGATGGGGGTCACGTCGTTGATCGAGCGCACCTTCAGCCCGACGCTTTGAATGGCGCGGATCGCAGACTCGCGGCCCGGGCCGGGGCCTTTGATAAACAGGTCCACCTCGGCCATGCCCAGGTTTTGGGCCTGCTGCGCGGCCTGTTGGGCGGCCATGCGGGCCGCGTAGGGCGTGCTCTTGCGCGAGCCCTTGAACCCGGCCGTGCCCGCCGAACTCCAGCAGATGGTCTGGCCCTGTTGGTCGGTGAAAGTGACAATGGTGTTGTTGAACGACGCGAAGATGTGCGCCTGGCCAAAGGCCGGGGCCGACTTCTTCTTCTGGCCGGAAGCGCGCCGAGTGACTTTAGTTGGACGAGCCATTGTGCCTCACTTAGCTTCTGGCGTCTTACAGAGTGCAGATCGTGTTACCAGGCCGGTCACACAGCCGCGGGCCGGAAGGAGCCCGAATGTGATCGGCCAGACCACCTACCCTCAGCCGTTCGCCATCGGCCACAATTACTTCTTCTTGGCGCCGCGCCGCCGGCCTCGCCCGGCCACCGTTTTCTTGGCGCCCTTGCGCGTGCGCGAGTTGGTGCGCGTGCGTTGGCCGCGTACCGGCAGGTTACGTCGGTGCCGCAGGCCGCGGTAACAGCCGATCTCCATCAGCCGCTTGATGTTGAGTTGCACCTCGCGACGCAAATCGCCTTCCACTTGGTAGTGCTGGGCAATGTACTCGCGGATAGCAGTCTGTTCCGCCTCGGTTAAGTCCTTGACGCGCGTGCTCGGATTGACCTTGGTCGCCGCCAGGATGTCTTGGGCCGACTTTAGGCCAATGCCGTACAGATAGGTCAGGCCGTATTCGACGCGCTTGTCGCGTGGCAGGTCAACACCTTCGATACGCATAGATACTTTCCTCTCAGCCTTGCCGCTGCTTGTGCGTCGGGTCGGTACAGATAACGTAGACACGCCGACGCCGGCGCACGATCTTGCATTTGGCGCAACGTTTGCGAACAGAGGCTTGGACTTTCATCGTCATAACTCCTGCGCAGGCGCGCCCGGTAGAAACTTCAAACCCGGCGCGGGGCGCGAACGCGAATTATACTCAGCGCCCTACGTTAGGTCTAGGGCAAATCACAACTTTGTCAATATCTCGGGCTCGCCATCCGTGACCGCCACCGTGTGTTCAAAATGGCAGGTTAGCGAACCATCGGCGGAGACGACCGTCCACTTGTCGGGCTGAGTCACCGTCTCATCCTGACCGACGAGAACCATCGGCTCAATGGCGACCACCATGCCGGGCCGCCACAGCCGCCCGGTGCCGGCCCGGCCCAGGTTCGGCACTTCCGGGTCTTCGTGCATGTGCCGGCCAATGCCGTGCCCGGTATACTCGCGCGCCAGCCGATAACCGCGGCTCTCCACAACCTGCTGGATGGCTGCTGACACATCGCCAACATGGTTGCCGGGCCGCGCCTGCGCAATTCCCTGATACAGCGCCTGCTCGGTGACGGCGAGCAGTTGCGCCACCTCGGGCGAACAGCGCCCTACCCCAACGCTCACCGCGGCGTCGGCGTAGAACCCTTCGAACAGCACTCCACAGTCCAGCGTCACCAGGTCGCCGTCGCGAATCTCGCGCTTCGTCGGCAGGCTGTGCACCAACTGCTCGTTGATCGAGATGGTGGTGCTGAACGGATAGGGATACGGCCCCGGATAACCTTTGAATGCTGGCCGGCCCTTGTGCTGCGCGATCACTTTCTCCGCGAGAGCGTCCAATTGCCGGCCGGTCACTCCCGGCTTCAGCCTGGCCTGCATTTCGGCCAGCGCCAGCGCTGCGATCCGGCCTGCCTGGCGCATCACCGCCAACTCGCGGGCGCTCTTCAGCTCGACGCCCTTGTGCCAGCCGCGCTGATCGCCGAAGGCGCGCTTCATTTCTCCGCGAAGGCGCGTTTCACGGCGGCCCGCACCTGCTCGGTTACCGCCGCCACCGGCTGCTCGCCGTCAATCTCCACCAGTTGCCCGCGCCGACGATAAAAGTCGGCTAGCGGCGCGGTCTGCTCCAAAAACACTTCGATGCGCCGGGCCTGCACCTCGGCTTTGTCATCGTCGCGCTGAAATAGATCGGCGCCGCACACATCACACCGACCCGCCATCTTCGGCGGGTTGGTGATGCTGTTGAACACATGCTGCTGCGGGCCGCGGCAGACGTAGCGAGACGCGAGCCGCTCCAACAGCACACTCTCACGCACCCGGATCGAGAGCACCACATCCACCTTGCCGCCGAACTCGGCCAGCAGGCGGTCGAGCGCCTCGGCCTGCGGAATGGTGCGCGGGAAGCCGTCCAGCAACGCGCCGGCTATCGCATCCGGCTGAGACAGCCGATCGCGGATCATGCGCACCGTCACATCATCGGGAACCAGCTCGCCCTTGTCCATGTACTGCTTGGCCAACTGGCCGAGCGGCGTCATCCGCTTCAGATGGTCGCGAAAAAGGTCGCCCGAGGCCACCTGCGGCAGCCCGTACTCCGCCGTCAGGATCTGCGCTTGAGTGCCCTTGCCCGCGCCGGGCGGGCCATACAATAGTAGGTAATGGGGCACGGGCACCGTTTACTTCCGATTATTTCACCAGCAGCGAGTCGCTGTAGCCGCGCAGCTTCAGCTCCGCGTCCAGGCCAAAGAACGTGTCGCGCACCACGCCGACCACGATCAGCAGGCCGGTGCTCAGGATCGAGAGCTGAGCGGCCACTGGGATCAGGCCGCTTTGCTGGATCAGGAAAGGCATGACGGCAACGATGCCGAGGAAGACTGCGCCCGGCAGCGTGATGCGGCGCAGCACTTTCGTCAGGTACTTCTGCGTCGGCGCGCCTCTAGTCACGCCCGGGATCTGCGCGCCGGCCCGCTTCAGGTTTTCGCCATAGTTCTGCTGGGTGAACAGCACGTCGGTATAGAAAAAGGTGAAGCCGACGACGCACAGGAAGTACAGCAGCCAGTACCACGGGTCCTGCGCACCAAACAAGTTGCTTACGCTGCGCGCGAAGTCGCGCACCCATTGCGTCTCCGCGTTCACAAAGAACTGCGCGATGATGGCCGGGAAGGTCAGGATGGACTGGGCGAAGATGATCGGGATCATGCCGGCCATGTTGATTTGCAACGGCAGGTTGCCGCGCACCGGCAGGCTCATGCGGTTGCCCATGCGCCGGCCCGGGTACATCACCGGCACGTTGCGCCGACCCTGCTGGACGAACACGATGGCGAAGACCATCAGCACCAGGACGAAGATGAAGGCCAGCAGCGAGGTTAACCAGCGCGTCTGGTCGCTGAGCAGCTGGCCGACGTTGAACGGCACGCGCGCCACAATGCCGGCAAAGATGATCAGCGACAGGCCCTGTTTGCGCAGGCCATACTCCGAGATCAACTCACCCAGCCAGATGGCAAACATGGTGCCGCCGGTCATGGCGATGATCATCGTCAGCGTCGGTAGGTTGAAGCCTAGTCCGGGGCCGCCCAGCGCCGTATCAAAGAGCAGCACCGGCGTATTGGACGGCAACGAGCGAATCAACTGAATCTGGCCGAAGGCGTTCAGCGCCGCCATCGGCACGGCCAGGTAATACGTCCAGCGCTCCATCATCTCGCGACCGCGGTTCGGGTCCTCCTCCATCATGCGCTGCAAACGCGGGATGATGGGCACCAGAAGCTGCAGGATGATCTGCGCGGTGATATATGGGTAGACGCCCATCGCTAGCACAGACAAATTGGAAACCGTGCCGCCCGAGAGCAGGTCCAGCAGATTGACCAGGTTGCCCGCCGCCGAAGTCTGGCCTTGCAGCAGCCCACGCACGGCGTCCACGTTGACGCCCGGCACGGGCACGTGCGCCGCCAGACGGTAGATCACCAGAATGCCGATGGTGATCAGGATGCGATTGCGCAGGTCTTCCGCCGACCAGATGCGCCGCAGGGCCGCGAAGAATTCGCTCATGGCTTACCTCGATTAGCGCCCATTATTCCGCCGGGGCGATGAGCTCGACCTTGCCGCCAGCAGCTTCTACCTTGGCCACCGCCGACTTGGTCGCCCGATGCACTCTGACCGTCAACGCTGCGTTCACCTCGCCCTGGCCGAGCAGGACGATGGGCTGAGTCAGATCGCGCACGATGCCGGCTTCCACCAGTTTCTCCGGCGTCACCTCCGTGTTGGCCGCAAAGCCGGCCAACCGCTCCACGTTCACCTCCGCGTACTCGGTGCGAAAGATGTTGACAAAGCCGCGCTTGAAAGGCAGGCTGCGATAAAACGGCAGATTGCCGCCCTGGCGGTACAGCTTGCCACCGCTGCTTTTGCGCGCGCCCTCACCCTTGGTGCCACGTCCGGCCGTCTTCCCTTTGCCTGCTGCGATGCCACGCCCGACGCGGGTCTTCTTCCGATTTGCCCCAGGGTTGGGGCCTAAGTCATGGAGTTTCATGGCCTACACCGTCTCCACTTTCACCAGCCGCGCCACCTTGGCCAACATGCCGCGAATGACGGGCGTGTCGTTCTGCTCCACCGTCTGCCGGATTTTGCGCAGACCGAGTGCGCGTATGGTGGCCTTGTGTCGGTAGGAAAAACCGATGGGGCTGCGGACCAACGTGATCCGCAGCTTATTGGCAGGGATGTTCTCAGCCATTCTTCTTGCTCCGGCTCCAGAACGGCGTCACCGACCGCAGGTCTTTGCCGCGGCTGGCCGCCTCGACGCTCGGCTGCTTGAGTTTGGTCAGCGCGTCCAGCGTGGCGTTGACGACGTTGAGCACGTTCGGGCTGCCCATGGATTTGGTCAGGATGTCGCGCACGCCGGCCACTTCGAGCACGGCACGCACGCCGCCGCCGGCGATCACGCCCGTGCCGGGCGAGGCCGGCTTGAGCAGCACCTTCGCGCCGCCGCGCTGTCCGACGATCTCGTGGGGAATAGTGTTGCCCGCCAGCGTGACGGCGCGCAGGCTGCGACGGGCACGCTCGGTCGCTTTGCGGATGGCATCCGGCACGGCGCGGCTCTTGCCTATGCCGATGCTCACGTGGCCGCGATTGTCGCCAGCCACCACCACGACACGAAAGGCGAAGCGGCGCCCGCCCTTGATCACTTTGGCGACGCGGGCGATGTCAATCACGCGCTCATCCAGCTCGTTGCCGCGATCCTCGTCGCGGTCGCGGCGCGGCTGACGTTGCTGTCGTTGCTGTCGCTGATCGGCCATTTAGAACTCCAGTCCACCTTCACGCGCGCCATCGGCCACCGCCTTGACACGTCCGTGATACTTGTACCCGCCGCGGTCAAACACCACCTGGGTGATGCCCTTGGCCTTGGCCCGTTCCGCAATTGCCGCGCCGACCAACCTGGCCTGCTCGGATTTTTTCTTGCCGCCCAGGCTGGCCTTCAGTTCGGCATCAATCGTCGAAGCCGAGGCCAGAGTGACGCCGCGCTGATCGTCAATCAACTGGACGTAGATATTCGACAGGCTGCGGAAGACGTTGAGCCGCGGGCGGACTGCCGTCCCGGCGATGCGCGCGCGCACGCGGCGGTGGCGGCGCGCCCGGCTTTCGACACGTTTTGCCTTCGCCATTTCAGTTCACTCCTTAGCCGGCCTTGCGGGCCTTGCCGGCCTTGCGCCTGATCTGCTCGCCCTGGTAGCGCAGGCCCTTGCCCTTGTACGGCTCGGGCGGACGCCAGGCGCGCAGGTCGGCAGCGACCTGCCCGACCAGCTCTCGGTCAATGCCGCTCACCGTGATCAGGCGCGCCTTTTCATCCCAGGCAAAGCTGATGCCCGCCGGCGGATCCATCACAATCGGGTGGGAGTAACCCAACGACAAGACCAGTTGTTTGCCCTTCATCTCGGCCTTGTAGCCGACGCCCTCCACCTGCAAAGTCTTGGTAAAGCCCTGGCTCACGCCGTTGACCATGTTATTGAGAACAGCGCGCGTGGTGCCGTGCAGTGCGCGCACCTGGCGCGTTTCGGATGAACGCTTCAGGACGATCTCGCCGTTCTCCAGCACGATCTCGATCTCCGGCGCAAAACGTCGCACCAGCTCACCCTTGGGGCCTTTGACTTTGACCGTGTTATCGTGAATGTCCACCGTCACATTCTTCGGCAGGACGATGGGCTTCTTGCCTATTCGGGACATCCCTCACTCGCTCCTTACCACACTTTGCACAGGACTTCACCGCCCACGCCCAGCTTACGGGCCTTGGCACCCGTCATCACGCCGCGCGGCGTGGACAGGATCGCGATGCCCATGCCGGAAAGCACCCACGGGATTTCACTCTTGCGGGTGTAGATGCGGCGTCCCGGCTTAGAGACACGTTCCAGGCCGGAGATCACCGGGCGCTTCTCGCGGCGCTGGCCGACGTATTTGAGCGTCAGGCGCAGCGAGGGCTGCACCGCGCCGTCGGCGAGCAGCACCTGGTAATCCTCGATGAAGCCCTCTTCCTTAAGAATCTGGGCGATGGCCAGCTTCAGCTTTGAGCTGGGCAGAGACACGCTGGCGTGCCCGGCCATCAACGCATTTCGAATGCGTGTGAGCATATCCGCAATAGGATCGCTGTGCATACCTGCTCTCCTCGCCTGTTACCAGGATGACTTGACCACGCCCGGGATCTTCCCGGCGAGCGCCAGTTCACGGAAACAAATGCGACACAACTGGAAACGGCGGATGAAGCCGCGCGGGCGCCCACACAACTTGCAGCGGTTGCGCACCCGCACTTCGTACTTGCGCCGCATCTCGCGGTATTGCATGCACTTCTTGGCCATCTTAATTCGCGCCTTTCTTGCGGAACGGCATCCCCAGCAGCTGCAACAGGCGCCGCCCCTGTTCATCGGTGCGGGCCGAGGTGACCACCGTGATCTCCATACCGCGCAGCTTGTCAATCTTGTCGTACTCGATCTCCGGGAACACGAGCTGCTCACGCAGGCCGAGCGTGTAATTGCCGCGCCCGTCGAAGGCGTCCGCCGGCACGCCGCGGAAGTCGCGCACGCGCGGCAGCGCCAGGTTCATCAGCCGGTCGAGGAAGGCCCACATCCTCTCGCCGCGCAGCGTCACCTTGACGCCGATCGCTTTGCCTTCGCGCAGCTTGAAGTTCGAGATACTTTTGCGCGCTTTGGTCACGACCGGTTTCTGGCCGGTGATGATCATCAGGTCGCCGACGGCGGCGTCCACCGCTTTGCTGTCGGTCTGCGTCTCGGAGCCGACGCCGATGTTGACGACGATCTTCTCCAGGCGCGGTGCCTGCATGACATTCTTGAGCTGGAACTCGCGCATCAACTGCGGCAGCGCTTCCTGCTTATAGAACTCGTGGAGTCGGTGCATCTCAACCTCGCCTTATTTATCCAGCAGCTCGCCGCTCTTTTTGGCATAGCGCACCCACTTGCCGCCCTCCAGCCGGTAGCCCACCCGGGTCGGCTTATTTTCCTTGGGGTCCACCACCATCACGTTGGAAGCATGCAGCGGCGCGTCGAACTCTATGATCTGCGGCTGGCCCTGGACGCCGGACTGTCCCGGGTTGGCCTTCTTGTGTTTCTTGCGCACGTTGACGCCCTGCACGATCACCCGGTTTTCTTTGGGCAGCACCTGCCGTACCTCACCGCGTTTGCCTTTATCTTTGCCGGCGATCACTTCGACGGTGTCGCCCTTCTTGATCTTCATCTTCATAAGCCACCTCGCATCGTGCGTGTTGCGCAGCTCACGATCCGACGCCGGACGCATTCCGGCGCGCCTCAAAGCACTTCCGGCGCGAGCGAGACGATTTTCATGAAACCCTTCTCGCGCAGCTCGCGCGCCACCGGGCCAAAGATGCGCGTGCCTTTGGGGTTCTCACCGTCCTCATCCAGGATGACGGCGGCGTTGTCGTCAAAGCGAATGTACGAGCCGTCGTCCCGCTTGAATTCCTTGGCGCAGCGCACAATTACGGCCTTGACGATGGCCGACTTCTTCACCGAGCCTTGCGGCGCGGCGTCCTTCACCGTCGCCACCACCACGTCGCCGATGTAACCATAGCGGCGCTTGGAGCCGCCCATGACGCGGATCACCAGGAGCTCGCGAGCGCCGGTGTTATCCGCCACCGTCAGTCGAGACTCCTGCTGGATCATGACTCACTCCCTGAGAGCGGGCTTCCGAGCGACGCCGATGCTGTCTCGGCAGGCATCTCCCCGACAACGGCCTCGACGGCCGGTTCCGGCGCAACCTCCGAGACCTGCACCCCGCGGCTGAGCACACTTTCCACGACCCAGCGCTTGCGCTTGCTGAGGGGGCGGCTCTCCACGATCTGCACCTTGTCGCCCGGCTGGCAGGCCTGCTCGTCGTGGGCCAGGTACTTGTGGGTGCGGTGCACCACCTTGCCATACAACGGATGGCGGAAGCTGCTATCCACCTGCACCACCACCGTTTTCATCATCTTGTTGCTGATTACTTTGCCGGTCAAACGACGGCGGGCCATGTTAGCTCTCCTTCGCGGCCAGCTGCGCCGCTAGGGCACGCTCTCGCAGAATGGTCGCGAAGCGCGCAATGGCGCGGCGAGTCGCGCGCAGCCGGCTGTAATCTTTCAACTGGCCGGTTCGAAATCGAAACCGCAGCTTGAACAACTCTTCGCGGGCATCTTCGAGCTTGGCGGCGATCTCCTCCGTGCTCAGCGCCCGAATTTCTTCTGGACTCATGACTGACCTCCGGCGCCGATCAGATCGGCGGCCACGATCATCTTGGTCTTGATAGGCAGCTTGTGCGAAGCCAGGCGGATCGCCTCGCGCGCCACTTCTTCCGGCAGGCCGGCCACTTCGAAGATGATCCGGCCCGGCTTGATGACGGCGACCCAGTGATCCACGGCGCCCTTGCCCTTGCCCATGCGGCTCTCGGCGGCGCGCTTGGTCACCGGTTTATCGGGGAAGATCCGCACCCAGACTTTGCCGCGGCGCTTCATGTAGCGCACCAGGGCGCGGCGGGCGGCCTCGATCTGGCGCTGCGTCAGCCAGCACGGCTCGAGCGCCTGCAGGGCGTACTCGCCAAATGCAATCTCTACGCCGCGGGTCTCGTGTCCGGTCATGCGCCCGCGCATTTGTTTGCGCCATTTGACGCGCTTTGGCATCAACATCGTCTCACCTCGTTGGCTGAGGGCGTCTGGCTCACGGCATGCGGCCGACAAGCGCGCCCGTCGCTCTCTGCCGGTCGCCGTCCGCCCTCCCTATTCGCTGACGTAAACGTCCTCTTGCACTTCCGGCACTTCGATCGCTTCCGGCATCTTCTCGCCCTTGTAGATCCACACCTTGACGCCGATGTGGCCAAAGGTGGTCAGGGCTTCGGCGCGTGCGAAGTCAATATCGGCGCGCAGCGTCTGCGACGGCACGCGGCCCTCGCGCGCCACCTCGCGGCGCGACATTTCGGCGCCGCCGAGCCGACCCGAGGCGACGATCTTGACGCCTTGCGCGCCCATCTTCATCGCCTGCTGAATGGCGCGCTTCATCGCCCGGCTGTGGCTGATGCGGCGCTCGATCTGGTCGGTGATGTTCTCGGCCACCAATTGCGCTTCCAGGTCGGGCTTGGCGATCTCCTCAATCTCCAGCTTGACCTTGGCGCCGGTCAGCGCTTCCAACTTCTGGCGCAGCACCTTCACCGCGGCACCCTTGCGCCCAATCAGGATGCCGGGCTTGGCCGTCCAGATCGTGATCGTCACGCTCGACGGCGAGCGGTCAATATCCACGCGCGCGATGGCGGCTTTGGGCGCTTCACGGTACACCAGCTGGCGAATCTGGAAGTCCTGCTGGAGCTGAGCGGCGTATTTGCCGCGCGGCGCATACCAGCGCGCCTCCCAGTCTTTGATGATGCCCAGCCGGAAGCCGATCGGATGAACTTTACGACCCATTAGGACGCCGCTCCTTCTTTCTCCGCCACGACGATGGTGATATGCGCCGAACGCCGCAGCAGCGGCTTGAAGCGCCCACGTGCGCCAAAGCGCCGCCACTTGCGGGTAGGCGCTTCATCCACGAACGCTTTGGTAATGAACAGATCGCCGACGTTCAGGCCGAAATTCTCGTCGGCGTTGGCCATGGCGGTCTTGACGACTTTGTAGACGTGGCGGGCCGCCGCCTTGGGCATGAACTTGAGCACATTGAGCGCATCTTCGGCTCTCTGGCCGCGCACCAGGTCCACGACCAGCCGCGCCTTTTGCGCCGACACGCCCACATAGCGGGCTTGCGCGCGAACTTCGGTCATTTCTTCCCTCCCTCGCCGGTGGCTGTCGTCTTCTCCTCCTTGGCCACATGGCCGCGGAAGGTGCGCGTTGGCGCGAACTCGCCCAGCTTATGGCCGACCATATTCTCGGTGATATAGATCGGAACATGGCGGCGGCCATCGTGCACGGCGATGGTGTGGCCGACCATCTGCGGAAAGATGGTGCTGGCCCGGCTCCAGGTCTTGATGACCTTCTTGTCGCCGCGCTGATTCATGCTCTCCACGCGCTTCAGCAATTTCGGCTCCACGAAAGGGCCTTTTTTCTGTGAACGGGACATAGCTGCTCCACCGTAGCGCGTGTTCCGCCATGTGCGCCCTTGCGCTCACACCCGGGTCCGCGCCACCTTTTCCGTCTTACCGGCGACCTCGCCGTTTCACGATAAACTGACTCGACTTCTTGTTGCGGCGAGTCTTGTAGCCGCGCGTCGGCATGCCCCAGGGGCTGCGCGGCCCCGGCTTGCCCACCGGCTGACGGCCCTCACCGCCGCCGTGTGGATGGTCGCGCGGTGACATCGCCGTGCCGCGCACTGTTGGGCGGATGCCCAGGTGGCGCTTGCGGCCCGCCTTGCCCAGCTTGACATTGGCGTGATCCAGGTTGCCTACCACGCCGATGGTCGCCATGCAGTCCTGGCGGATCAGGCGCACCTCACCCGAGGGCAGACGGACCTGTGCGTAATCGCCCTCCTTGCCCAGCAACTGCGCGGCCATGCCCGCCGAGCGCGCAATCTGCGCGCCCTTGCCCGGCTGGATTTCGATGTTGTGAATCGTGGTGCCAACCGGAATGTTGGCGATGCGCAGCGCGTTACCGGGGCGGATATCAATTTCACGTTTGCTGGCGATCACGGTATCGCCGACATTCAGCTCCAGCGGCGCGATGATGTAGCGCTTCTCGCCGTCCGCGTAAAACAGCAGGGCGAGGCGGGCGGTGCGGTTTGGATCGTACTCGATCGCCGCGACCTTGGCCGGGACGTCCAGCTTATCGCGCTTGAAGTCAACCAGGCGCAATTGACGCCGGTTGCCGCCGCCGCGGTGGCGCACACTGATGGTGCCCTGGTTATCGCGCCCGCCGGTCTTGCGCTTAGGCCGGGTCAGCCGGCGCTCCGGCTTGGTCTTGGTAATTTCCTCGAAGGTCGGGCTGGTCATGCCGCGCCGGCCGGGCGAGGTGGGTTTGTAGACTTTGACAGCCATGATGTCTCCGTAACGCAGTTACGCCTGTACACCCTCGAAAAGTTCGATCGTCTGATCGGCGCGAATCGTGACAATAGCCTTTTTGTATTCGGGGTTACGCGTCACCACGCGACGCATCCTGCCCCGGCGGCCTTTCTTGGCCGGCACAATCAGCATGTTCACCTTGATGACATCCACATCGAACAGCGTCTCGACCGCTTCCTTGACTTGGGTTTTGGTGGCCTGCGGCGCGACTTCAAACACGTATTGATGCAGCTTGCGGTTCTGATAACGAGACTTTTCGGTCTCCACCGGGCGCCGCAGAATGTCGTACAGCGTCAGCATTGCTCGTTACTCCTCAGCCCAGATAGCTCTGGATGACGTCCAGGGCCGAAAGCGGCATCACCAGCCGATCATAGCCAAGCAGATCGCGGATGTTGAGGTAATTGGCGCGCAGATACTTGGCATGCTCGATGTTGCGGATGGATTTCTCGACGTTGTCGTTCCTCTCCGGCAGCAGCACCAGTGCGCTATCCGTGCCCACCAGATTCACCAGCGCCTGCAGCATCTCGGAAGTTTTGGGCTTGTCCAACGTCAAGTCCTGCACAACCACAATTTGGGCCTCGGCGGCCTTGGCGCTCAGCGCCGAGCGCAGCGCCGCTCGGCGCATCTGACGCGGCATCCTCAAGCTATAGTCGCGCGGCTTTGGCGTGTGGACTTTGCCGCCGCCCTTCCACTGCGGCGCACGCGTCGAGCCTTGTCGGGCGCGGCCCGTGCCCTTCTGCTTCCAAGGCTTCTTGCCCCCGCCGGCCACCTCGCCGCGCGTCTTGGTGGAGTGTGTGCCCTGACGGGCGTTCGCCAACTGGCGCACCAATGCCTGGTGCATCAGGTCTTTACGAATGGGCGCCTCAAAAATAGCCGCCGGCAACTCAACCGTGCTGACCTTTTCACCCTTGAGGTTCTTGACTTCGACTTCCATGACTGTTCGTGAACGGAGACTGGCAATTGGAGAGCGGAGATTGAGTTTCAATCTCTCATCTCTCATCCCTGATCTCCAATCACTTACCTCCCTTCCGAGCAGGCTTGATGTACACGATCGCGCCGTTGGCGCCCGGCACACTGCCACGCACACCGATCAGGTTGCGCTCGGCATCCACCAGGGCGACCTGGATGTTTTGCGAGGTGACGCGCTCCATCCCCATGTGACCGGCCATCCGCTTGCCTTTGCGGAGTCGGCCCGGCGTGGTGTTGGAGGAGCTGGCGCCCGGAGCGCGGGTGCGGTCGGACGCGCCGTGCGTCTTGTTCTGACGACGGAAGTGATGACGCTTGATGCCGCCCTGAAAGCCCTTGCCTTTGCTGACGCCCGTCACATCTACATGTTCGCCGACGGCGAACACATCTACGGCGATCTTGTCGCCCTCCTTCACGTCCGGGTTATCCGTGCGGAACTCGTGGAGGTGGCGCAGCGGCGGCAAATTCAGGCCGTTGCGCTTGAGGTGGCCCTTCTCGCCGCCGGTGAGCTTGCGCGGATTCACTTCCTCGAAGCCCAGTTGAACGGCCGAATAGCCGTCCTTCTCGACGGTGCGAACCTGAGTCACAAAACACGGCCCAGCTTCGATCAGCGTCACCGGCGTCACTGCGCCAGCATTCGAGATGAGCTGGGTCATGCCAACTTTCTTGCCAATCAGCCCTTTCATGGAATGCTCCTTGGTTGCAGCCAAGACCCTCGAGTCTCAGCAGTCAAAATGGGACTGTCTGCCTGGGCAACGGCATCATCATCCCTACGGTCTGGACGTCAGCCTGCGGTCGCAGCGCTCGTCAAAGTGGGCCGCGGACGGCGTCAGGCTCGTGACCAGACTAGGCTTCGCCCATTCGGGGGAAGCACGAGATTATAGCTTAATTTCGATATCAACACCAGCCGGAAGATTCAGCCGGGTCAACAGGTCAATCGTCTTCGAGTCCGGGTCGAGCACGTCAATCAGGCGCTTATGGGTGCGGATCTCAAAGTGCTCATGCGAGTCTTTGTCAATAAAAGGGCTGCGCCGGACGGTGTAACGTTCCAGGCGGGTCGGGAGCGGCACCGGGCCGACGACTTTCGCGCCGGTGCGTTCCGCCGTCTCTACAATCCGCTTCGCCGATTGATCGAGCACGCGATGATCATAAGCCTTCAGCCGGATACGGATCTTCTGCTTCGCCATAACTCACCTATTCCGTAATGCGTATTGCGTATCCGGTTCGGGCCGAACGGAGAACACGCAATACGGAATGCGCTTTAGTCGTGCACCGTGGTGATGACGCCGGCGCCGACGGTCAAGCCGCCTTCACGGATGGCGAAGCGGCTGCCCGCCTCCAGCGCCACCGGCGTGATCAACTCCACGCTCATGTTCACGTTGTCCCCC
>JBBIQY010000004.1:0-66190 GCA_037442085.1 Anaerolineae bacterium | reverse complement strand
TCTCAGCTTATCATCGGACATGGGCTTGTTCTCCGGCGATTGTTTTGGTGGTACCGACAATCTTACCGGCTGAACAGGCCCCTCATGTTGTGGGCCGCATCAGGCCATTCTGCGATCTACTGAGTCTGGGAGAAAACTATGCTGATTGAAATGGGCCGGCGCGCCAAACTTGCTGCGCGACAATTGGTGCGCGCCGACTCCGGACAGAAGAACCGTGCGCTGCACTTGCTCGCCGACGCTCTGCTGGCGCGTTGCGCCGACGTCCTGGCAGCCAATGCAGACGATCTCGCGCAGGCCAGAACCGCCAACCTTGCGCCTCATCTGCTCGACCGGCTGGTGTTGAACGAGCAGCGCCTGCGCGGCATCGCCGACGACCTGCGCCGCGTGGCGCAACTGCCCGACCCGGTCGGCGAAGCCTGGGATGTGCAAACCCTGCCCAACGGCCTGCGCCTGCGCAAGCAGCGCGTACCGCTTGGCGTGCTTGGCGTCATCTACGAAGCGCGCCCGAACGTGACGGTGGACATCACCGGCCTGGCGGTGAAGTCCGGCAATGCGGCGATCCTGCGCGGCGGCAGCGAGACCCTCCACAGCAACCGCGCGCTAATCGCCCTCATTCGTGAAACGCTGGTCGAGGCCGGCCTGCCCGCCGACGCCGTGCAGTTCGTGGACGACACCGACCGCGCCCTGGTGCTAGAGCTGCTGCAGCTCGCCGATTACATTGACCTGATCATCCCGCGCGGCGGCAACAGCCTGCACGAGTTTTGCCGCGCCCACAGCCGCATTCCGGTGATGACAGGCGGCATCGGCATCTGCCACCTGTTTGTGGACGCGAGCGCCGATTTGGAGAAGTCGCTGGCCGTCATCCACAACGCCAAGACCCAGCGCCCGACGGTCTGCAACGCGCTCGACACCGTGTTGGTGCATCGCGCCATCGCCGCCAACTTTCTGCCGCGGTTGGTCGCGCATCTGGCGCCCAACGGCGTCACCTTCCGCGCCGAGCCGCGCGCCCTCGCCCTTCTCCCGTCGTCGCTCATCAATAATCCTGTGTTCCCCGCCGGCCCCGCCGACTTTGACACCGAATGGCTCTCTCTGGTGCTCGGCCTCAAGGTGGTGGGCTCGCTGGACGAAGCCCTGGCCCACATCGCCGCACACAGCACCGCTCACTCGGACGGCATCCTGACGGGCGATGAGGCCAATGCACGCCGCTTCGTGGCCGAAGTGGACTCGGCGGCGGTGTATGTCAATGCCAGCACGCGCTTCACCGATGGCGGGCAATTTGGCCTGGGCGCGGAGGTGGCCATCAGCACGCAGCGCCTGCACGCCCGCGGCCCGCTGGGCCTGCGCGAACTGACGACGTACAAGTGGGTCTGCGAAGGCGATTATCATGTTAGGCTCTGACCGTATACTCAAGCCCGTCCGGTGGAAGACCTTTCCGCGTGATTTCGCCGTGATCCAGGTCGGGTTCGCGCTGTTCGGCCTATCAATTGCGACCCTGATCCGCGCCCACCTGGGTACGAGCCCGTGGGCGGTGCTGGAGGTGGCGCTGGCCCGGATCACGGGCCTGACCGTCGGCACGCTCAGCATCCTGGTCGGCTTTGTGGTGCTGGCGCTCTCACTGGTGCTCAGGGAGAAAGTGGGCTGGGGCACGCTGGCCAACATCCTATGCATCGGCCCCTGGCTCGACCTGTGTCTGTGGCTGATCCCGGACGTGACGGATCATCTGCTCTTGCAAATGGCGATGCTCCTGTCGGCGGTGGGCCTGATGGGTGTGGCCACGGCCATCTACATCGGGGTAGACGCCGGCGCCGGCCCGCGCGACAGCCTGATGCTGGCCTTGCACCGGACGACGGGCCTGAGCGTTCGGGTAACCCGCGGCGCGCTGGAGGTGACGGTGGTGATCGTCGGCTGGCTGCTGGGCGGGCCGCTCGGCCTGGGGACGGTCGCCTTCGCCGTGCTGATTGGGCCGGCGGTCCAGGCCGCCTTCCGCCTTTTCCGGGTGAGGCCGCACGCCGTGGCTGCCCCGCCGGCGACGAATTGAGCGAGCATCGACTCGCGCGGTCACATGCTGCAACGACTCTTCGAGATCATCCAGGAGCGTAAAACGAACCCGTCTCCAGGCTCGTACACGGCCAGACTGCTTGCTGCCGGCGAGGATGAGATCGTTAAGAAGGTGGGCGAGGAGGCCGTCGAAGTGATCCTGGCAGTAAAGGGGCAGGGGGATGAGCGCGTGATCGCCGAGGTTGCCGACCTGCTCTATCACACGCTGGTGCTGCTGGCGGCGCGCGGCCTGACGCTGGCGCAGGTCGAGGCCGAGCTGGAGCGGAGGCACTCGCCGGGACGAGCCGGGCCGTAAAAATGATGTGAAATCTTGCCGCCGCGGCAGGCAAACGGATTGACATCAAGCGGTAAATCCCTAAAATTGCTCCATCCTGAAAACCTGAATAAAAACAAAGCGAGGGCGACCCGGAGACTCACGTGCTGTGTAACGTGACCGATGGCTGGTCATTCAGGTTCAGGACAATCCCCCGGTTCAAAGAGATTTCACTGTGACACACCATATCACTTTCCGGCAGCGACTGGCGATTGCAGTTGTCGTTGTCACTCTCTTCTTGTCCGCTCTGGCAAGTGGCCTGGCAGGTGGGCCGAGAGTGTTGGCGGCCGTCAACTGGAACAATCCCAGCACCCAAGCCGTAAACTGGAACTAGCCACATCATTTCCGTTTCAATCTGGGGCTGAGGCACGGCCCTTGCGGGCCGAAATCAGCAACGCCTTCGCTTGGGCACGGCCATCCTTCACCACACAGCTCGGGAGAGCTACCCGGCCACGGGTAGCTCTTTTGTTGAGACGGTCAGCCGGCTTTCAATCCTTGTTCAGGAAAACTTAAGCCGGAGTTTCTCTCTGCTTAAGCGCTCTGGACGTGCCTTCGTGCAAATGAAGCACATTCTGCCTGCAGGTTTTGGGCAATCGGCCCAATGACAGCCCCGCTTCGAGTGTCTATATTTACCCCAACTCTGCCATGCTGTTTGTTGTCGTCCTGATTAGCCTCTTCCTTATTGTGGCCCTCGTCGAGGGCCCCTCACGGTTTGGGCTGGCGACGGTGACGGTCGGGCGCAGATAAGTCACACACACCGCACAGCACACGCTCACTCAGGAGCCGCTCAAACCAACCGGGCGGCTCCTTTTGTTTTCGGAGGACTCTTTGACCGATCTGAAGCGCAACAGCCGCGCCATCACCGACGGTCCCAACCGCGCGCCTGCGCGGGCCATGTTCAAGGCCGTCGGCTTCACCGACGACGACCTGCGCCGGCCCCTGGTCGGCGTGGCCAACACCTGGATCGAAATCGGGCCGTGCAATTTTCATCTGCGCCGGCTGGCGGCGAAGGTGAAGGAGGGGATTCGCGCCGCGGGCGGCACGCCGCTGGAGTTCAACACGGTCTCGATCTCGGACGGCATCAGCATGGGCGCAGAAGGCATGAAAGCCTCGCTCATCAGCCGGGAGGTGATCGCGGACTCGGTCGAGCTGGTGGCGCGCGGCAACCACTTCGATGCGCTGGTGTGCTTGAGCGGTTGCGACAAGACCAACCCCGGCGTGCTGATGGCCATGGCGCGCCTCGACCTTCCCAGCCTGGCGCTGTACGGCGGCTCCATCGCGCCCGGCCACGTCGAGGGCCGCGACCTGACCATCCAGGATGTGTTCGAGGCGGTGGGCGCGTACGCGGCCGGCCGCCTCACCCAGGCGCAGTTCGAGGCCATCGAGAACCAGGCCTGTCCAGGCGCGGGCGCATGCGGTGGGCAATTCACGGCCAACACCATGTCCACCCTCATGGAGTTCATCGGCCTATCGCCCGTCGGCTTCAACTCCGTGCCTGCCATGGCCGCCGACAAGGATCGCGTCGCCTATGAGTGTGGACGCCTGGTCATGGACCTCCTCAAGAACGACCTCCGCCCCTCCCGTATCCTCTCCCGTCGCGCTTTCGAAAACGCCATCATCTCCGTCGCCGCCACCGGCGGCTCGACGAACGCTGTGCTGCACCTGTTGGCGCTGGCCCAGGAAGCAGGCGTTGACCTGCATATTGACGACTTCGATGCCCTCAGCGCGCGCACACCCCTCATCTGCGACCTGAAGCCGGGCGGCCGGTTCACCGCCGCTGACCTGCATGCCGCCGGCGGCATCCCACTGGTGATGAAGCGTCTGCTCGACGGCGGCCATCTCCACGGCGACTGTCTCACGGTCACCGGCCAGACGATTGCCGAAGCGTGTGCCAACGCGCAGGAGACCCCCGGCCAGCAAATCGTCTACTCGCTGGATCAACCGCTCAAGCCTACCGGCGGCCTGGTCATCCTGCACGGCAACCTGGCCGAAGAGGGCTGCGTCCACAAGACCGCCGCCAACGACGTGCAGTACTTCAAGGGCCCGGCCCGTGTCTTTGATCGGGAGGAGGACGCGATGCAGGCGGTGACCGAGGGCCGCATCCGCGCCGGCGATGTGGTAGTGATCCGCTATGAAGGCCCGAAGGGCGGACCGGGGATGCGCGAGATGCTCGGCGTGACGGCCGCGATTGCCGGCGCGGGCTTGAGCGAGAGCGTGGCCCTGCTCACCGATGGCCGTTTCTCCGGCGCGACGCGCGGCATCTCTGCCGGGCATGTGGCGCCGGAGGCCGCCCGCGGCGGGATGATCGCCTTCGTCCACGAGGGCGACCTGATTGAGATTGATGTGAAGGCGCGCGCGATCAACGTCGCGATCGCGCCGGACGAGCTGGCCCGCCGCAAAGCGGCCTGGCAGCCGCCTGCCCCGCGCTACAAGACCGGCGTCATGGCGAAATATGCCAACAGCGTCTCATCCGCGTCCGTTGGCGCGGTGACGATTTGAACGGACTACGCACCACGGCTGCGTCGTTGTGGAAGGTTGAATGTTCATTCGGCGGGCGACGGCGGACGATGCGGAGGCGATTGCGTGGGTGCCCGTGGCGAGCTGGCGCGCGACGTACGCCGGCCTCGTGCCCGACGAGTTTCTGGCGGCCTTGTCGGTCGAGCAGCGCGCGGCGCGGTGGCGCCAGGCCGTCGCCCCTGAGCGGCAATCGTATCTGGTCGTCGCTGAGGACGAGGGCGCGGTGATCGGTTTTGCCGTCGGCGGGCCGGAGCGTGAGGGCGATGCGACCTACACCGGTGAGCTGTATGCCATTTACCTGCTGGCCGAGCAAAAGGGCCGAGGCGTCGGGCGCGCGCTGGTTAAGGAAATCGCACGGGAGTTGCAGCGGCGCGGCCTGAGTTCCATGCTGGTCTGGGTGCTGGCCGAGAACCCGGCGCGCAAGTTTTACGAGGCGCTCGGCGGTCAGTACGTGCGCGAGAAAGAGATCGAGATCGGCGGCAAGACGTTGATCGAAGTGGCGTACGGGTGGAAGTCGCTCGCACCGCTCATCGAGTAGACAACTACTTTCCAGAAAGTAGCCAGTAGTGAGCAGACAGCGGAAGGATGGAGAAGACTATGAAACTGACCGGAGCCGAAATCGTTTGGGAATGTCTGGTGCGCGAGGGGGTGGACGTCATCTTTGGTTATCCCGGCGGCGCGATCCTGCCGACCTATGATGCGATGACGAAATATCCGCAAATCCATCACGTGCTCGTCCGGCATGAGCAGGGCGCGACCCATATGGCCGACGGTTACGCCCGCGCCAGCGGACGGGTGGGCACGGCCATCGCCACCTCCGGCCCCGGCGCCACCAACATGGTCACCGGCATCGCCACCGCCATGATGGACTCATCGCCCATCGTCTGTATCACCGGCCAGGTCGGGTCGAAGGCCATCGGCTCGGATGCCTTTCAGGAAACCGATGTGACCGGCGTGACGCTGCCGATCACCAAGCACAATTACCTGGTCACCCGCCCGGAAGATATCGCCCGCACGCTGCGCGAGGCCTACTACATCGCCAGCAGCGGCCGGCCCGGCCCGGTGCTGGTGGACATTACCAAAGACGCGCAGCAGCTCACCGCCGACTTCGACTGGGCGGCCGCCGCGCCGCGCCTGCCCGGCTACCGGCCCAACCTGCGCGCGCTGCCCTCCGAGTATCAGCACGCGATTGACCTGATCAACTCGGCCAAGCGCCCCCTCATCCTGGCCGGCCAGGGCGTCATCAAGTCCGGCGCGACGCGCCTCGTGCTCGACCTGGCCGAGAAGGCGCAGATCCCCATCGCCGTCACGTTACTCGGCCTGGGCGGCATCCCGGCTTCGCATCCGCTCAACCTGGGCATGATGGGCATGCACGGCGAAGCCTGGGTGAATATGGCCATTCAGCAGGCCGACCTGCTCATCGCCTGCGGCATGCGCTTCGACGACCGGGTGACCGGCAACCTCAAGACTTATGCGCCAAATGCGCGCAAGATTCATATCGAAATTGATCCTTCCGAAGTCAATAAGAACGTCCGCGTGGACGCGGCCTTGCTAGGCGACCTGCGCAGCGTGCTAGAGGAGTTGGCGCCGCAGGTCCAGCCGCTGGACCGCGAGGCCTGGCTGGAGCATATCCACGAGATGAAGGGTGACTCGGCCGTGCGCGACATCCAGAGCCTTCCGGACTTCGGCCACCTGTATGCCGCGCACGCCATCCACGACATCTGGCGGCTGACCCGCGAGGTGGATCCGATCGTCGTCACCGACGTTGGCCAGCACCAGATGTGGGAGGCGCAGTATTTCCGCCATGAGCAGCCGCGTTCGCTGATCACTTCGGGCGGCCTGGGCACCATGGGCTTCGCCCTTCCGGCGGCGATCGGCGCCAAGTTCGCCCGCCCGGACAAGGAAGTGTGGGTCATCGCCGGCGATGGCGGCTTTCAGATGACGATGGCGGAGCTGGCCACCGTCGCGCAGGAGAATCTCAAGCTCAACATTGCCATTATCAACAACGCCTACTTGGGCATGGTGCGCCAGTGGCAAGAGTTCTTCTACGAGAAGCGTTACGCCGCTACCCCGCTGCTCGGCCCCGACTTCGTCAAGCTCGCCGAGGCCTTCGGACTGAAAGGCCTACGCATCACCCGCCGCGCGGAGGTACAGGCCGCCGTCGAAGCCGCGCGCGCGCATCCGGGCACGGTGGTGATGGACTTCCAGGTGGAACAGGAGGATACCGTCTTCCCGATGGTTCCAGCCGGCGCCGACCTGCACAACATGATCCGCCGCCCGAAGCCCGCCGTCAACGTGATGGCCGAGACCGGCGCCGATACGGAATGGGAAATGCCGAAGTAGCGAAATAGAAAGTAGCAGGTAAGGCTTCGCTTTCCACTTTCCACTTTCTGATCGGAGACCTTATGCCTAAACACATTCTGGTCGCTTACGTGGAAGACAAACCCGGCGTGCTGAACCGCGTTGCTTCGCTGTTTCGTCGGCGCGCCTTCAACATCGAGTCGCTGACGGTGGGCCGCACCGAGCAGGACGGCGTGAGCCGCATGACGATCGTGGTAGATACCGATGACGTGACGGCCCGCCGCATCGAGGCCAACTTGTACAAATTGGTCAACGTGCTGCGGGTGGATGACGTGACCGACAAGGCCGCCGTCGTGCGCGACCTGGCGCTGGTTAAAGTCTCTGCTGCCAACGGCAAGCGCGCCGAGATTCTGCAACTGGCGGACGTGTTCCGCGCGCGCGTGGTGGACATCGAAGAAAAATCGCTGATGTTGGAGGTCACCGGCTCCGAGGACAAGATCGAGGGGTTGATCAAAGTCTTGCAGCCGTTCGGTATCATCGAGATGGTGCGTACCGGCATCGTGGCGATGGCGCGCGGGGCCGAGACCGTCAGCCCGAACCCGCCGACCGTGGCTGCCCAGGTCGCTGAACACAGCAACGGCGAGGTCGCGCTCGCCGGGCTGGCTATGTCCGTGTGATGATGTTAACGGCCCAACACCTGATGCGTCAGCCGCTGCAAACGGTGGACGCCGGCGAGTCGGTGGCGTACGCTATTCGCAAGATGCAGGCCAAGAAAATTTCTAGCCTGATCGTGCCGCCGCGTTACGAGGGCGGGGCGTACGGCATCATCACCAAACACGATATTTTGAGCAAGGTTGTCGCTGCCGGGCGCGAGCCGGGCCGCGTGCGCGTGGCCGAAGCCATGACCAGCCCGCTCATCACCGTTACCCCCGACTGCCCGGCGCGGCGCTGCGCGGCGTTGATGATGCGGCACCGTATCCGGCGCCTGCCCGTCGCCGTCGAGGGGCGCCCGGTCGGCATCGTCAGTGACTCGGATGTGTTCGATGCCCTGCTGAACTTCCACACCGACGAGGCGCTCTATCCCTCGCTCTGAGTGTCAATCCGCAATCCGTCATTTGGAGATTTCATGGCAACGATCTACTACGAAAAGAACGCTGACCTGGCGCTCATCCAGGCAAAAAAAGTGGCCGTCATCGGCTACGGCTCGCAGGGGCACGCGCATGCGCTCTGCTTGAGAGACAGCGGTGTAAACGTCAGGGTCGGCCTGGCGCCCGACAGCCGGAGCCGCGCCAAGGCGGAGGCCGCCGGCCTTACCGTCGGCAACGTGGACGAGGTGTCCGACTGGGCGGACGTGATCATGATCCTGGCGCCGGACGTGAAGCAAGCGAAGATCTATAAAGCCGAGATCGAGCCGTACCTGTCGGCGGGCAAGATGCTGATGTTCGGTCATGGCTTCAACATCCGCTTCAACACCATCACGCCGCCGCCCTATGTGGATGTGACGATGGTTGCGCCGAAAGCGCCCGGCCATCGCGTGCGTGAAGTGTTCGTCGAGGGCGGTGGGACGCCGGCGCTGATCGCCATTCACCAGGACGCCACCGGCGGCGCGAAGGCGCTCACGCTCTCCTACGCCAAGGCGCTCGGCCTCACGCGCGCCGGCGTGCTCGAGACGACGTTCGCCGAGGAGACCGAGACCGACCTGTTCGGTGAGCAGGCCGTGTTATGCGGCGGCGTCAGCGCCCTCGTCCGCGCCGGCTTCGAGACGCTGGTGAAGAACGGTTATCAGCCGGAAGTCGCTTACTTCGAATGCCTGCACGAACTTAAGCTGATCGTGGACCTGTTCTATCGCGGCGGTATCAATTACATGCACTACTCGGTCAGCGATACCGCCGAGCACGGCAGCTACACCGGCGGCCCGCGCCTCATCACCGAGGAGACGCTGGGCGAGATGCAGCGGATGCTCGACGAGATCCGCGACGGCACCTACGCAAAAAAATGGATCGCCGAGAACGAAGCCGGCCGGCCCTGGTTCAACGCTGAGCGCAAACGTCAGCAGGAGCACCCCATCGAGAAAGTCGGCGCTGAGCTGCGCGCCATGATGCCGTTCCTCAACCCGGTCGTCGTAAAGCCGGACGAACAAGGATGACCGAAGGCCCAATTCGAAATTCGCAATGCGCCATGCGCATTGCGAATTGGGCAGTGAGCATTCTGCTATGAACAACTACGTACGCATCTTCGACACCACCCTGCGTGATGGCGAGCAATCTCCCGGCGCTTCGATGACTTCGACGGAGAAGCTGGAGGTGGCGCGCGCGCTGGCCCGTCTCGGCGTGGACGTGATCGAGGCCGGCTTCCCCGCTGCTTCGCCCGATGACCTGGAGGCGGTGCGCCGCATCGCGCTGGAGGTCGGCGACCCGGTGGGGATCGAGTTTTCGCCCGGACAGGTGCGGCGGCCCATCATCTGTGCGCTGGCGCGCGCCAACAAGAACGATATTGATAAAGCCTGGCAGGCCGTTAGCCCGGCGGCCCGTCCGCGCATCCACACCTTCCTCGCCACCTCTCCGATCCACATGAAATACAAGCTCAAGATGGATCCGGAGGCAGTGATCGAGCGGGTAGCAGAAATGGTGGCCTATGCGCGCAGCCTGTGCGAGGACGTGGAGTTCAGCCCGGAAGATGCTGGGCGCAGCGACCCGGAATTTCTGTACGTCGTGCTGGCCGAGGCCATCAAAGCCGGCGCGACGACGCTTAACATCCCCGACACCGTCGGCTACACCACGCCGGACGAATATGGCAAACTGATCGCCGGGATCGTGAAACACGTGCCCGGCATCGAAAACGTCATCCTCTCCACCCACTGCCACGATGACCTGGGCCTGGCGACGGCGAACACGCTGGCCGGGATCCGTAACGGCGCGCGACAGGTGGAGGTGACGATCAACGGCATCGGCGAGCGGGCAGGCAACACTTCGCTGGAAGAAGTGGTGATGGCGCTGCATACGCGCCGGCCGGTCTTCGGCTTGCAAACCGGCATAGACACGACACAGATCATGCGCGTCAGCAAGCTGGTCAGCAACTATACCGGCTTCCTCGTCCCGCCGAACAAGGCCGTCGTCGGCAGCAACGCTTTTGCGCACGAGGCCGGTATCCATCAGGATGGGATGCTCAAGCATCACCAGACCTATGAAATCATGCGCCCGGAGACGGTCGGTGCACAGCACACGCGGCTGGTGTTGGGCAAACACTCGGGCCGGCATGCGCTCAAGGCCCGCCTGCAGGAGTTGGGTTATCTGCTCAACGAGAGCGATCTCGACAAGGCCTTCGAGCGTTTCAAGGCGTTGGCGGACAAGAAGAAGGTGATCACCGACGCCGACCTGGAGGCGCTGGTCTCCGATGAAATCCTTCAACCGCGTGAGTTCTTTACGCTGGACGGTTTGCAGGTGGCCTGCGGCACGATGGGCCTGCCGACGGCCACGGTGCGCCTGATTGGCCCGGGCGGGCGCCGCCACGTCTACGCCGCCATCGGCACCGGCCCGGTGGACGCCACGTACAAGGCGATTGACGCTATCGTCCAGGCGCCGAATACGCTGCTGGAGTTTTCCATCCACGCCATCACCGAAGGCATTGACGCGCAGGGTGAAGTGACGGTCCGCATCCAGAGTCATGCTGGTTCGCCGACGCTGACGGCGCAGGACGATACAGCGCGCGCCCGCTCGTTTGGCGGGTATGGCGCGGATACCGACATCATCGTCGCCAGCGCCAAAGCTTATCTGGCAGCGCTCAACAAACTGCTCGTGACCACCGGCCAGTACGGCTCGCCAGAGTCCCCCGCCGAGGTCGCCGCCCCGGCGCACAGCGCCAACGGCCAGGAGTCGAAATGAACGCCCCGATCTCTTCGCCCAACGACCGGATGCCGGATTGGTATGATCCCTTTGCTGAGTTGCGCCAGATCCCTGCTGCTTGGGATTTGTCTGGTCTGACGGGGCCTGCCGCTCGAGCGCCGCGTTCGGAGACCACGCCCAACCCGCCCACGCCGCAGCCGGCGCAGTTGCCCCGGCTCGGTGTGACGCTCAACTGAGTCGTTCTCGCCTGGTCAGAGCACAATGCCACAGACACTGTTCGAAAAAATCTGGGATCAGCACGTTGTCACCCAGGAACCGGGCTCGCCGGCGGTGCTGTACATTGACCTGCATCTTATTCATGAAGTGACCTCGCCGCAGGCCTTCACCGGTCTACGTGCGCGGGGCCTGCGGGTGCGTCGTCCGGACAAGACCGTGGCGACGATGGATCACAGTATTCCCACCTTCAGCCCCGACCTGCCGATCCTTGACGAGCTGGCCGCGAAGCAGATCAAGATGTTGGAGGCCAACTGCGCCGAATTTGGGATCCAGCTGTATGGCCTGCACTCGCCCCGGCGCGGCATCGTCCACGTCATCGGGCCAGAGCTGGGCCTGACTCAGCCGGGCATGACGATCGTGTGCGGCGACAGTCACACTTCCACGCACGGCGCGTTCGGCGCGCTGGCTTTCGGCATCGGCACCAGCGAAGTGGAGATGGTGCTGGCGAGCCAGTGCCTGCTGCAACGTAAGCCGCAGACCTACCAGGTGCAGGTCGAGGGCCGGCTGAACCCGGGCGTCTCCTCCAAGGACATCATCCTCGCTCTCATTGCCCGCATTGGCGTGGGCGGCGGCACCGGCCATGTCTTCGAGTACACCGGCCCGGCCATCCGCGCGCTGACGATGGAGCAGCGCATGACCATCTGTAACATGAGCATCGAGGGCGGTGCGCGCGCCGGCATGGTGGCGCCGGATGAGACGACCTTCGAGTATCTGGCCGGGCGCGAGTTCGCGCCGCGGGGTGCGGCCTGGGACGAGGCCGTGGCCCGCTGGCGGCGGTTGCCCACGGACGAGGGCGCCACCTACGACAAGTCCATTACCCTCGACGCTTCCAGCCTGGAGCCGATGATCACCTACGGCACGAACCCCGGCATGGGCATGCCCATCACAGGCTGCGTGCCTGATCCGGACACGTTGACCGACGCCAATCAAAAGCTGGCGTTGGAGAAGGCCCTCAAGTACATGGCGTTGCGCCCCGGCCAGTCGCTGCTCGGCCATCCGGTCAATGTCGTCTTCCTCGGCAGTTGCACGAACTCGCGGATTTCCGATTTGAGGCTGGCCGCCGGCTTGTTGCGGGGGCGTAAAATCGCGCCGGGCGTGCGGATGCTGGTCGTGCCCGGCTCGCAAGAGGTGAAGAAGCAGGCCGAAGCCGAGGGCCTGGACCGAATCTTCATCGAGGCCGGAGCGGACTGGCGCTATGCCGGCTGCTCGATGTGCATCGCCATGAACGGCGACCAGCTGGCGCCGGGCGAGTACGCGGTGAGCACCAGCAACCGCAACTTCGAAGGCCGGCAGGGCCAGGGAGGGCGTACCTTTCTCGCCTCGCCGCTCACCGCCGCCGCCGCGGCGCTTACAGGCCGGATCACGGACGTGAGGACGCTGCTTTGATTTTAGATTGTGGATTTCTGATTTTGGATTGAACACAATTCGCAATCCAAAACCACGAATCACAAATCTGCAATGGCTCAATTTACTACTCTCACCTCCCGCCTGGTCGCGCTGCCGATCAACGACATTGACACCGACCAGATCATCCCGGCGCAATTCCTGAAAGTCACCGACAAGGCCGGGTTGGGCAACGCGCTTTTCTACCACTGGCGCTGTCACGCGGACGGCTCGCCCAAAGCGGATTTTGTGTTGAACCAGCCGCGGGCCGCCGGGGCGCAGATTCTGCTGGCCGGCGACAACTTCGGCTGCGGCTCGTCGCGCGAACACGCGCCGTGGGCGCTCACCGCTTACGGCTTCCGCGCCGTCATCAGCACCTCCTTCGCCGACATCTTCCGCAACAATGCCCTCAAGAACGGCCTGCTGCCCGTCGTGGTGGATAACGCCACACACGCCGAACTGTTCGCGCTCGCCAAGGAAACGCCGCAAGCGGAACTGATCATTGATCTGGCAGCGCAGACGGTGACTCTGCCGGGCGGCCGCGCCGTCCCCTTCCCGATTGACGGCTTCTCAAAGGCCTGCCTGCTCCAGGGCATAGACGAGCTGGGCTACATCCTGTCCTTCGAGAACAAGATCGCCGCGTATGAAGCTTCGCATTGAAGATTGTGGATTTCTGGTGGCTGATTGAGTTCGAGGGTAGATCAGCACTCCACAATCCGAACTCAGAAATCCAAAATGATGCAAATTTACGACACCACCCTCCGTGACGGCACTCAGCGTGAAGGTCTCTCGCTCTCTTGCGCGGATAAGGTGCGCATTGCACAAAAGCTGGATGAGTTGGGCGTGCATTTCATCGAGGGCGGCTGGCCCGGCAGCAATCCCAAAGACGCTGAGTTCTTTGAGCGGGCACGCGACCTCGACTGGAAACACGCGCTGATCGCCGCCTTTGGCTCGACCTGTCGCGTGGGCGGGGGGGTGGACGATGACGCCAACCTCAAAGCCCTGCTCGACGCCCGGACGCCGGTCTGCACCGTCGTCGGCAAGACGTGGACGTTGCACGTGACGGAGGTGTTGCGCACGACGCTGGCGGACAACCTGCGGATCATCGAGCAGAGCCTGGCCTATCTGCGCGCGCACGGCCGCCGCGTCATCTACGATGCCGAACACTTCTTCGACGGTTACAAGGCCGACCCGGCGTATGCCCTCGAGACGCTGCACGCGGCGCTGCGCGGCGGCGCAGAGACCGTGGTGTTGTGCGATACGAACGGCGGCTCGATGCCGTGGGAGATCGGCGATATTTGTTCGCGTATACGCGAACAAATATCGCATCCGTTCGGCATTCACACGCACAACGACAGCGAGTGCGCGGTGGCGAATACGCTGGCGGCGGTGCGCGAAGGCGCGATCCAGGTGCAAGGCACCATCAACGGCTACGGCGAGCGGTGCGGCAACGCCAACCTGTGCTCCATCATCGCCAACCTGGAATTGAAACTGGACGTGCGCTGTCTGCCGGAGGGCCGCCTGGCGCGCTTATATGAGGTCTCACACTTCGTCGCCGAGGTCGCCAATCTGGCGCCCGACGAGCACCTGGCCTATGTCGGCAAGAGCGCTTTCGCGCACAAGGGCGGCATCCACGTGGCCGCCATGCGGCGCACTGCAAAATCATATCAGCATGTTGATCCGGAGCAGGTCGGCAATCGGATGCGCGTCGTCGTCAGCGAGCTGTCCGGGCGCGGCAACCTGCTCAGCAAGGCCGAGGAGTATGGCCTGGAGTTCGAGCACGGCGACGAAGTGGCCGGCGTGCTTACGGAGATCAAGCAGCTCGAAGCACAGGGCTTCGCTTTCGAGGCCGCCGAGGCCTCGGTAGCGATGATGATGAAGCGGCAGGAGCCGACGTACACCGCCCCGTTCGAGCTGATTGACTTCTCGGTGAACGTCGAGCACCGGCGCGGGCGCGGCATCTTTGCCGAGGCGACGGTGAAGGTGCGCGTGCCCGGCTCGCCGGAAGTGCTGCATACCGCCGCCGAGGGCAACGGCCCGGTCAACGCGCTCGACAAGGCGCTGCGCAAAGCATTGACGCCGCACTATCCGGTGCTGGATAAATTCCAGCTGGCCGATTACAAGGTCCGCATCCTCGACGGCAACAACGGCACCGGCGCAACCACGCGCGTGCTGATTGATACGCAGAACGGGACAAAGCGCTGGACGACGGTCGGCGCCAGCGCCAACATCATCGAAGCCAGCTGGCGCGCGCTGGCGGATGCGATGGAGTACGGGTTGACGATGGCCGGCCCGTGAAAGGATGACAGGATGACAATTCGTTGACCGATCGTCTCTTCATCCCTCCTTCGCATCAGACTGAGAAAGCCGTGAAAGCAAAGGTCATCCTTCTCCCCGGCGACGGCATCGGCCCCGACGTGGTGGCGGAAGCCGTGCGCGTTCTTGAAACCGTGGCCACGCGCTGCGGACACAGTTTCCATTTCACCGAGCGCCCGATCGGCGGCAGCTCGATTGACCGCTACGGGACGGCGCTGACCGACGAGACGCTGGCCGATTGCCGGGCGGCGGACGCCGTGCTGCTGGGCGCGGTGGGCGGGCCGAAGTGGGACGACCCGGCCGCCAGCGTTCGACCCGAGCAGGGCATCCTCGGCTTGCGAAAAGGCCTCGGGGTCTTTGCCAACCTGCGCCCGGCCAAGACGCATCCGGCTTTGCTGGACGCCTCGCCGCTCAAGCCCGAGCGGCTGAGAGGCGTGGATGTGCTGGTAATCCGCGAACTCACCGGCGGCCTGTACTTCGGCGAGAAGCGGCGCGAGCAGGTGAACGGCCATACGCGCGTCGTTGACGTGCTGGAGTATCATGACTTCGAGATCGAGCGCGTCCTGCGGCTGGCGTTCAAGCTGGCGCAGAGCCGGCGTCGGAAGGTGACCTCGGTGGATAAGGCCAACATCCTCGAGACCTCGCGCTTGTGGCGGCAGATCGCCGCACAGGTCGCGGCGGAGCACCCGGACGTGGCTTTCGAGAACATGCTTGTGGACACCGCTGCGATGCGGCTGGTCACCAGCCCGGCCGGCTTCGACGTGCTGGTGACCGAGAACATGTTCGGCGACATCCTTACCGACGAGGCCTCGGTGCTGGCCGGCTCGATGGGCATGTTGCCCTCGGCCTCGCTGGGCGAGGGCGGGCCGGGCCTGTACGAACCGATCCACGGCTCCGCGCCCGATATCGCCGGCAAAGGCATCGCCAACCCGGTCGGCGCGATCCTGTCTGCGGCGCTATTGCTGCGTTACTCGCTCAAGCTCGAGGCGGAGGCGGCGCTCATCGAAGCGGCCGTGGAGCGTGCGATCACGGACGGCTGCCGTACCGCCGACCTGGGCGGGAAGCTGAACACGCGCCAGATGACCGACGAAATCATCGCGCGACTGGCCTGAGGTAGTGGCAGCGAATTGCGCGAAGGATACGCTGCGCGGACACAGACTGCGGTTTTCTGAGAGGCTATCTCCAAACCCGGGGTCTGGCGAAGGCATTGCCTTCGCCGGACACGAATGATCCATGCCCCTTCGTGGCTGAAAAGCGCAATTCCCGACCGTGGGCAGTAGAGGATAAAGAACCGATGCGCGTTGCGTTTCAGGGAGAGCCCGGCGCCTATTCCGAAGCGGCAGCGCTGGAGCACTTCGGCGCAAACGTCGAGACCGTGCCGCACGAGTCCTTCGAAGCCCTGTTTGCCGCTGTCGAGTCCGGCGCGTGCGAACGCGGCCTCGCGCCAATCGAAAATTCCGTCGCCGGCAGCATCCACCGCAACTACGATCTGCTGCTCCAGCACTCGCTGCACATCGTTGGTGAGCATCATCTCAGGGTGCGCCACTGCCTGATCGGCCTGCCCGGCGCGACGCTGGCCGGGGTTCGCAAAGTCATCAGCCATCCACAGGCGCTGGCGCAGTGCGAGCGTTACCTGCGCTCGCTACCCAACGTCCGGACGGAGGTGGCCTATGACACGGCCGGGAGCGTCAAGATGGTGAAGGCGGTCGGCGACGGGCAAATGGCCGCCATCGCCTCGCGCCGCGCCGCCGAGGTCTATGGCATGATGGTCCTGGCCGAGGGCATCGAGGATGATCCGGCAAACTACACGCGCTTCCTGGCCATCGCGTCGCAGCCGACGGCGCCGGAAGGTGAAGCCAAGACCTCCATCGTGTTTACGTTGAAGAACGAGCCCGGCTCATTGTTCAAGGCGTTGAGCGTGTTTGCGCTACGCGATCTGGATTTGACCAAGATCGAATCGCGCCCGTTGGTAGGCAAGGTCTGGGAATACCTGTTTTACGTGGATTTCGTCGGCTCGGTGGCGGAAGCGCCGGTCAAGCGTGCGTTGGAGCATCTGGCGGAGTATGCGCTGATGCTGCGGGTGCTTGGCTCCTATCCGCGCCATCGGCTGCAGCTCTGAAGCTCTAGGGAACTATGCTCTGCTGGAGGGCGTCAGGGGGACAGTGGCTGCGGTTCACCCTTCATCGGAGGATTCCCCATGAAACTTGCTGTTGTGTTATTGCTGGCCGTGTTGCTGGCGGCCTGTGCACCGCTGACGCTCCCCGAACCCACCGCGCTGCCGGCTCAGCCTGAACCTACGACAGATCCACTCGCACCTGCGACGACAACTCCCGGCGCTCGACCCCAACCGACTGCGACGGTGCTCCCCACGACGGAGACGCTTCCTCTTCCGGCGCTGCCGGTGACGCGCCGTCCGCCGGAGCTGGCCACTGTGCCGCCAACGACGGCGCCCGTGGTCGGTGAATTGCCGCCAACTTTGCAGGAAATTATCGAAGCAGATCTGGAACAGCGCAGCGGCGTTACGCGCGCGGCCTTTACCTACCTTCGCGCCGAAGCCGTTATCTGGAGCGATGGGTCGCTTGGTTGCCCGCAACGAGGTATGGAATACACCCAGGCCGTCGTGCCCGGTTACTGGGTGATCATCCGGGCCGGCGAGGCTGAGTATGACTACCGGGTGACCGAAAGCGGCAGCTTCGTGCTGTGCCAGCCGGCACGGCCCTGACTCACTCAGGGAACGATGTGGATCACCCAGGCCTCGCGCGCCGGGTCGGCTGCGCCCGACCGGGCCGGGCGGCCATTCTCCAATCGCGGCGCATCCGTAAAGAACAACAGGCCGAACTCGGTCGGGTTAGTTCTTAGCGGGCCTTGATCTATGATCGTCCAGCGCGTCGATCTGGCAGGCCCAACGTCGCCGCCCTCCGCCAGGAAGCGGTCGCCGCCGGGTACGATCACGATCCCATCCGCCGTGTCCGTGATCCGGCCAGAGTTGGCCCAGTCCCGCGCATCTATGCGCACGCTAATCGGTTGACCATAGTTGGCCGGCGTCAGGTCGAATTGTTCGGCGCAGGCCACCAGGCCGAAGTTGCTGCTCTCCAGGGCGTGCTCGACATAGAAGCGCGCAGTCGCAACGCCGGTCATCAGATTGCGCACCCAGACGACGTTGCGGCCATCGCTCACGTTCGGCCAGGCCAGATCGGCGTTGAACATCTGGTAGTCAAAGCTGCCGTCACGGTTGAGGTCGAGGTTGATCTCGAATCGGCCGGGCGCGTTGGCATGGCTTTGCCGGTAGAAGGTGCTGATGGCGAAGGCCAGCAGAAATGACGAATCCGGCGAACAGAAGCCTGCCGTGACCGAGAAGGTGCGGACGCCCACCGCTTTCAGGTCAATGACCGTCTGGTCCTGCCCGGCAAAGCTGGCGGCCTGGTTGTCGCTGACGGCCACCAGTGAGTAAGCATCCACGTTGGCCGGGCCGATGCCGTGATTGAACATCTCCATCTCACCGCGCCCGTTCTCCAGGCGGACCGTGGTCGTCTCAGGTATGGCGTCGGCAGCCCGGCGCGGCAGCACATGCCAGGGCAGGCTCAGGGTGTTGCGCGGGTCGGCCGCGTCCACCAGATTCAGGTAGCCGTCGAATTCCAGGGCCGTCAGCGTTTCGCCGCTGGCGCCGTTTTCGCCGGAATTCAATAGCCAGCCGTTCAGACGTGAGCCGTCAATGTGCAGCGTGATCTCCAGGGGGTAGGTGGCGCCCGGGGGCACATCCAGCCATTCGGCGACTTGCAGGGCGACCACGCCGCTCAAAGCGTCGGCCTCGTACCGGAACGCCGGAGAGATGTGGTAGCGAATGGGCTGATCGCTCAGGTTTCGGATGAAGATTCGGCGGCTCAGCGTGACCCGCGGCGTGGCGACATCCACGAGTCCAAAGGACAGAGCGCCGCCCCGGTTGTGTTCCTCCCAGGCCACGGCCCGAGCCGTCAGCGCGCGTTCCAACCGCAACGCGCCGCTGCCGATGCGCGGGATCGGCGCAAGCTGTCCGTCTTCCGCGAACACGCGCGGATCGGCCGTGTTCATCAACCGGGACTTGATCGCCGTCTGCCAGAGTTGCCGGTCGGTGGCGTGGATGAGCACCGCCGCCGCCCCGCTTACGTGTGCCGCCGCCGCCGCCGTGCCGCTGAGCGCCTGCGTGCCCGCGCCGGAACCGGCCCGCGCCGCCTCGGCCGTTCCGGGGGCGGCGATCTCCGGCTTGATGAGCTGGGCATACATGATCTCGTTGTTGTAAAACATTTGCCCGCCGTTGGGTCCGCGCGAGGAGGCGCTGAGCACGGTCCCGGTGATCGAAGTCGCCGCCACAGACAGGGCGCTGTAGGAGGCGCCCGGCGTATTGATGTTATAGGGCTTATCGCCGTTGTCGCCGGCGGCGCCGACCGTCAGGACGCCGGCCTTGCCGGCACCCAGGATGGCCATGGAAAGCGCTTCATCGTAGGCCAGCCCGTATGGCCTGCCCAACGATAGATTGATAATGTCCACCCGGTCACTCAGGTCGCCGTCGCGGTTCGGGTCGAGAGCATATTCCAGGCCCTGCAGCAGCGCGATGCCGCTGCACGAGCCGGCCACTGCCGAGCAGACCTTGACCGCATAGAGGGAGGCCCCCGGCGCCATGCCGGCCGTCGCACCGGAATCGTCCACGCTCCACTCCAGGCCAAACGGCTGTGCCCCTGCGCCGGCAAGCCGGCCCGCCGCGTAGCTTGTGTAGATGCGCCCGCCGTTCAACGTCAGCGCCGCCGATGTATAGAGACGGGCCGATGTGTCTGTATCCAGCACCTCGAACGTGTATTGGCCTGCAGGCAGGGTCACGTAATCGCTGGCCTGGGCGAAGGCAAGGTTGGAGACCAGAACCGGCCCGCCGTTGGCGAGGGCGATATCTATCGCCCCGGCCCCGGGCGCGGCATTGACGAAGCGCACGTGGGTATTTTCGGCCGCCGGGGCGCTGCTGTCATCGGTGAGCGGCCACAAGGAGAGCGCTTTGGAAACTTCCAGCGCTACCACGGTGTAGTCCTGACCCGCCTCGACGACCAGGGCAATTTCAGCTAGAACCGGCTGCGTCTGCCCGGCGGGGGTGAGAAGAAGACGATAGTTGCCGGGCTGGAGCACGGCATAGTCCGTGGTCGTGCGGAAGGCGACGTTGGCCAGCAGGCGTTCGCCGGACAGGAGCACGTCCACGTTCGGTGCGCCGGGCGCGAGGTGGGCCAGGCGCAGCCGCGCCCGGTCAGCGCTGCGCAGCGGCAGGCCGGCGGCGATGTCGGCCACCTGGGTGCCATGGCCGAAAAAGTCAATAGGATTGGGATCGGGCGCCAGCGGGCCGAACGGCCAGTTCTCGCCGACAAAGTCATAGCCGCCGACGACCTTGGTATTAAATTGCGGCGCTTGGGTGTGGGCGGCGCAGCTCGGGTCGGTAGGATCGGGCCGCGCCTCGGGCCGGCCGCAATAAGCGACGGCATACGCGGTGGCAGTGCCAGGCCCGCCGAGCTTGGCGTGTGTGAAATCTATCCCCGAGTCCAGGATGGCGATCCTGACGCCGCTGCCTGCGTCGCCCGCCAGCGGGTGACTCGAACGCGCCAGGCCGCCTTTGGCAAGCGCCCGGCTCTTCTCTAGTCGGTAATCGGTGATCGGGAAAAGGCCGATGACATCCGGTTGTCGAGCCAGCCAATCAAGGCCGGCCGTGTTGGTCTCCAGCGCGATAGCATTGAGGCTCCGGCTCAGGTGAGTCAGCACGCGGGCTGTCGGGTCTATGGTGCGGAGGGTCTCGACCAGGCGGCCCTGGACATCCTGAATGCGCGCAGCTTGCGCCAGCTGGAGGCTGCGGTCGGCCTGAACCGCGACCAGGTCAGCCAACGAGGGTTGTGCGAGTTGAACCAGGATCGGTCGCCATTCGCGGACGGCCTGCTGAGCGCTATCCGCTGCGGCGGGGGCTGAGCTGGCCGTGAGCGGCTTGTCCAGGCGGGCGGCCTTGATCCAATCCGGCAGGACGGAGGCAGCCGAGGCCAAGCTCTGCTTCAGGGTAACGGGCTGTTCCAGTTTGAGGTCTTCGATCCACTGGGGCGGATGGGACGGGATCTGCGCTGATGCCGGGTTGAGTGACTGCAAGACGAGCGTGACGAATAGCCATAGAGAGAGCGGGATTCGAAAATGCGAGGGGGTGAATTTCATAGATGAAAAAGGCCATTCAAGATTTTGGCTGAGCCTGTGAGGCGGTCGAAAAAAACCGGCCTCGCGCATGGCCGGTTTGGCAACGAACTGTCCGGCAGGGCCTTCCTCCGGCGGCGACCTGTCTGCCGGATGATCGCCTCGACTGCATGAGACGTGCGATGTGCAATTTTTGGTTCGAGCTGAATGTTCGGACTACGTTAGCCGAGATGTTATGCCGGCTTAAGCTGAAAGTCAAGAAACCATAAAGGCTAAACGACACGGTTTTGGTACAAAATCACTAATCCTCACTCCCCCTGGCCGCGCTCTCCGGCTCACCGCTGGATCAGAGGCAGGAACACTTCGTATGCTGGCAGGGCCCAGTTGACGACCTCAGACATCTCCACCGGAGACAGGCCGCTGAGCAGCGTCTCCGATTTGCGCCAGAACGTGCTGAAGCGCGCAGCTTCACTCAGAGCAGTTTCGTTGCTGGTCGCCAGTTGATGAAAGAGCAGCAACCGGCGCGTCTCCCCGGCCGGGATGGTCAGGTTGAAGGTGAGGCTGACGCCGTTCAGCCCGGTTGAGCCGGGGTCAAGCTCGTTCGTCGGATCGAGATAGACTCGCGTGGCGACGCTGGTGGGCAGAGCCGGCGGACTGCTCGGGCCGGCAAAGACGTGCAAGTTGACGGGGTTGTGCAGTGGCTGGGTGTCTTCGCTGGTGATGGCCCAGCGATCCTGGGTGGTGAGTAGGCTATCGCCGCTGCTGGTGCCGCCGTCCGGGATGATCGTCCGGTTATTCGAGGCGACGTTGTTGGTGATCCGGATCGAGCGTGTGACGCTGGTTGCGCCGGGGTTCTGCAGATTGACCAGAGCGCGCAGCGCCGGACGGTCGCTCAGCGCCTGGAATTGGAGTTGGACCGAAAGGCCCGCGGTGATAACCGGGCCGATGGTCAGGCTGGTTGCTGTCGCGGTGACGGCAGTGGGCGCGACAAACTGCCGGTCATCCAGCCAGAGCGTGTACGACGTGTTGAGCGCAGTGTTGGAGTTCCCGGCCAGCAGAGCGGTTTCCAGGCCGAAGCCGGGCCGGCCCGGCTCCAGCCAATTGAAAAACAGGTTGATGCCGAGCGAGTTGTCGAAAGTCCAGGTTGCGCCGCCACCTGAGATGACAACCGGGAAGGAAGCCGGCGGCGCCGCCTGGCTATGTACGTGCGCAGCCCCTGGCCCCAACGTCAACACGACGGCGAGTGTCAGGCTGAGCCGGGCGGCGCGCGGCAAACCGTGGAAAAGCGGCGAGGGTCTCATTCACTGGCCTTGCCGGAAACATGAAAACGAGGGCGTGGAATACGGAGGCCGTATGCCGAAAATTGTGTAATTCGGCCTGTAGGCGCGGGTCTGAGAGCCGCGCCTACGAAATTACACACAAATCGGCAAACCGCCAATACGGATCGCACGCCACGCCCTCGTTCCGATCCCGGTCGAAGCGCCGGCTTGCCAGGCGCTTCGACCGGGAAACAGTCTCCGAGGTTAGCGCACGGTCAGCAGGCGCGCCTCGTTGTTCGGGGGAGCACCGGCGCCGCTGCCCGTGAAGAGCAACAGCAGGCCGGTCTCCGTGGTGTTGACGCCGGCCGGATTGGCCAGCACCTGCAACGGCTCCGTCGCACCCGGGGCGATGGGATTCACGACCCCGAAGTAGCGCTCACCGAAGGCCGCGATCGTCATATCCTCCACCGACGACTTGAGGTTGCCGGTGAAGTAATTGTCGAACGCGTACACATCAATATCAATCAGTCGGGTGTCGGTGGGGCCGGTCAGGCCGATCTGCGAGCCGCAGATCGTCACCACCGTGTTGCCGCTGTTGAGGATGTGGTCGGTGAAGAAGAACGCCGTAAAGGGCCCGGCCGGCAGCGGCCCGACGAAGAAGGCGTTCTGGCCGCTCGAGGCAAAGGCACCTCTCTCCGACGTAAACCCGGCGTAGTCATCGACGCCGTCTCGGTTGGTGTCGAAGATGATGTCGAATTCCGCCGGGTAGTTGGCATGCGTCTGCCGCGAGTGAGTGTTCAAGGCGAACTGGAAGATCGGCGTGTTCGCCGGGCAGAGGCCGGTGCCGTCGAACGTCCGGACACCCACAGCGCGCAGTGGGATGGGCGGATTCTGCTCGCCTCTGCCGCCGGCGGCGATGTCCGGGCCGGTGCCGATGAGCGAGAAGACCTCGACCGTGGCCGGAGCGACGCCCTGGTTGCGCAGGTTGATCGAGCCGGTGCCCGTGTGGTCCAGGCGCACCGAGTTGGGGCCGCGCACGTCGTTGGAGATGCGCGGCAGTACGTGCCACGGCAGGCTCAGGTTGTTGGCGGCGTTGCCGGCATCGGTCAACAGCAGGTAGCCGTCGTATTCGAAGACGGTCAACAGATCGCCGTTGCCGCCCTGCGAGCCGGAGTTCAGCGTCCAGGCGCGCAGTTTCGCGCCGTCAATCGTCAGCGTGATGCGGAAGGAGCGCTGGCTGCGCGCGGGCACCCGGATGGAGGCCGGCGCGCTGACGTTGACCGCACCGTTTGTCACGTCGTTGGCGTAGCGGAAGGTCGGCGTGATGTCGTACGTGATCGGGTGATCGCCGTAGTTGCGCACCACTACCGTGCGGCGCAGGGTCGTTGTGGCTTGAGAGGCGTCCACGAAGCCGAAGGACAGCGCCGCGCCCCGGTTGTTGAACTCCCAGGCGGCTGCGTTGGCCGCGACAGCGCGATCCACACGCACCTCGCCGCCGCCGATGCGGGTGATCGGCGCCGGTACGCCGCTGCCGAAGATCGCCGCGCCGTTGAGGATATTGCGCTCGGCGGTGTTCATCAGCCGGCTCTTCAGTTCCGGCGGCGAGAGCTGCCAGTTGGTCGCGTTCATCAGCAGGGCCGCCGCGCCGGAGACCATGGGGGCCGCGCCGGACGTTCCGCCGAACGGCTCCACACCCGTGCCGGAGCCGGCCACCGCCGAGATCGAGGCGCCGGGCGCGCCGATCTCGGGCTTGATGAGCTGGCCGTACATGATCTGGTTGCCGTAGAACATCTGCCCCATGCTCGGGCCGCGCGACGAGCTGGCGACCATGCTGCCGACGATGCTGATGGCGGAGGCCGGGTCAATCGTCCCGGTCGCCGTCGCGCTGCCGGAGATGGTGCGCAAGCGGAGGCCGGCTGCCTGGGTCACCGTGAAGCCGGGGATGCTGGGCGTGCCGCCGCCGAAGCTGAAGATGGGCGGCACATTGCCGGCGACGTTGTTGGCGACGATGGCCGCCACCGCGCCCGCCGCCGCTGCATTGCTCACTTTCATGCTGACCGCGCAGGTGCCGCGATCAATCAAAGCGATGCGACCGGCGAGGGGGGTGCCGACCCACGGGCTCGCGCCAGCAGCGTTGGTGCAGCCGATGCGCGTCGCAGGACTGGTTGTATCGTAGAAAACGGGAGCCGTGATGGCGCTGATCAGCGGGGCGGCCCACGGTTGGGCAATCATACCGATGACGGGATCGCCGAAGCCGCTGGGCGGATTGTTGACCACGATCGTGAAAACCTCGTCGCTGGGCACCGTGGTCTGCGCCACGGCCAGCGCCGTGTAGGTCGCCGACGGGGTGCCGGTGATGTAGGGCCGATCCGCACTGTTACCCGCCGAAGCGACGGTGAGCACGCCCACCGGCGTGGCCGCATCCACCGCGGCCGACAGGTCGTCATCGTAGGCCTGGCCGTACGATGCGCCCAGGGACATATTGACGATGTGAACGTGATCGCTCAGGTCGCCGTCGCCGTTCGGGTCCACGGCGAACTCCATGCCCTGCAGCAGTGCCACGCCGCTGCACGAGCTTGAGACTGCCGAGCAGACCTTGACGGCGTACAGGGAAACTTCGGGCGCGACGCCCTGCGCGCCGCCGATGATGTCGGCCACGTGAGTTCCGTGCCCGCCGGCGCAGGTTGCTGGAGGCGTGAGGCCTGCTGCGCCGCAGTCAATCGGGTCGGGGTCGGGCGCCAACGGGCCGTTGGGCCACACCTCGCCGACGAAGTCGTAGCCGCCCACCACACGACTGGTGGGGAAGAGGCCATCCAGCGTTTTGTTGCGCGGATCTGCCGTCGAAGTGCCATAGGCCGCCGTATAGGCCGCTGCTGTCCCGGGGCCGCCAAACGCGACGTGGGTGTAGTCAATGCCGCTATCGAGCACGGCCACCTTGACGTCTTTCCCGCGGAAGCCGGCCGCCTGAACCGCCGGCGTCGCGCCGATGTAGGGCACGGTCTCGCTCAGGTCCAGTTCGTAGTTGCGCACGGGATTGATGGAGACCACGCCGGGTTGAGCCGCCAGGGCGGGCAGGGCCGCGCCGTCCACTTCCAGCACCACGGCATTCAGAACCTTGGTGAGGCGGGCCAACACTTTAGCGGATGCGTCCAGGCTGGTGGCCACGCTCAGGAAGCTATCCTGCTGCGCGGCTGCCGCAGCCGCCACAGCGATCTGGGCCTGGGCCGTTTCGCGGGCCGCCGCCGCCTGGGCCGCGGACTCGCCGCTCAGGCGCACGACCACCTGTTGTGGGCCGGATGCGCCTACCAGTTCCGGATTGAGGGCGCCTCTGCGTCCCTCGGCAGTGACGGGGACGTCGAGCTTCAGGGCGTCCACGGTTGCAGGCAGGGGGCGCGGATTGGGCCCGTTCTGGGCGAAAGCCGCCGGCCCAAACGACAAGGCCAGGCTTAGAATGAGAAGTACGTTTAGAACGAGACGAGTTTTCTTCATGGTTACTGTCCTCATGGTTCCTGTCCTAAAGTTGGATTGGGACAATCGGGTCGGTTAGAGATGGGGTGATGGCTTGTCTTGGTGAAGTCTCTCCTTTCTCCAGATTGGGCGTTAGCGGCCCCAGGCCTTGAGTTCATAGCGAACCACGCCGGGATAGGGTGGGGCGATGCACATCTCGAAGCTCTTGAGACGTTCCCCGACAGCAAAGATCGGCGGCCCATCGCTCTCGTCGGCGAACTTCACCAGATTGTTCTGGCTGTCGTAGAGCAGGCCGACGATGACCAGGTACTCGTTCAATCGTCCACCGGGGTTGCGCAGTTGCCCGCGCAGGCAGTAAAACTCGCCGCTCAGGGACTGGTTGACGTTCTCGAAAGTGAAGTCCGTGCGCGGCGCCTCTTCGCGCGGCGCGGTCAGCACGCCCAGCTCGGCGCGTGTCAGGCCGGTGGCGTTCAATACCTGCAGCTCGAACGGCATTTGGCTGCCGGGCGGCAACACGGCCAGCGGCCAATACGGGCGTAACTGCTCGGTGCCAGCCACGAGTTGACCCTGGTCGTTGTAAAACGTCCCGGTGAAGTCTGTGATCTCTTGCGCGACGCCGGTGGCATTGACCACTTCGCCGTAGATCAGCGAGTGCCGGGTGTCGAGCGGATCAATGCTGAAGGTGAGATTGATGAACCGCCAGGCGGCAGCGGCCGTTGCGGTCGGGGTCGGCGTCGGAGTCGAGGTTGGGCCGTCCGTCGGCCTCGAGGTCGGTGTCGCGCTCGCCGGGGCATCGGGCGTTGGGGTCGCTGTCAACGTGACGACCGGCGTCGCGGTTGGCGGCGCTGTTGCCGTCGCGGTGGCTGCCTCCGGCAATTGAGAACGGCTTGTGGCTGTGACGGCAACTGCTGTTTCGGAGTTGGCCGGCGTGAGGAGTGGCGCAGGCGCTGCCATCGTTGGCGTCGTTCCGGGCGCCAGCGTTGAGGATGTGAGCAGCGTTGCTGCAGCGAGCATCTGGGTGCCTGACGGCGTGCTGGAGGTCGGTCCGATCCCTGGCGTTAGGTCGGGGGAAGCTGCCACGGGCGTTTCCGCCGGGCGGAGAATATGGATCGTTACCAGCCCTGCCAAAGTAATAAAGATGATGATTGGCGCTGCTAACCCGATGACCAGGCCCACAAGAGTAGCATGATGGGTATTGCGCTTATGAACCGGCGGACCTGACTTCAACGCTCAGCCTCAGTTATCCGGGATGACGACAACTCCTGGCGTCCGCCATGGCGCCAGGCGCTTGATCGAGCAGGTTGGGTATAAGTTGGTGCTTCTAAGGTCAGATGTGAATCGTCTTACGCAGTGCAAATCAGCCGACGTCAAGACGATTGACTATCTCCATCATGCCAGATGATGGTGTTTGAATCCTGGCTGCTGGATTGACTTGAAGAGCTAAGGGCATACTAAAGCTGGGCACGTAGCTTGTCAAGAAGAAGGGTGCGATCGCGTCGGGAACTAGTACCAATCTCCTAAGCGAGCTTGAGCAAGGTTTGAACAATTACTGCAACGGCTCGTCGGTACTCCGGGACAAGGATGTGCTCGTCAGGCGTATGGTCGAGCGCGGAGTCGCCGGGGCCGTAGGCGACGATCGGCGTACCCCAGGCCGGCGCGACCACGTTCATATCCGAGGTGCCGCTTTTCACCGAGAAAGAGGGATTGCCGCCGGCCTGCCGGATGGCGTTGAGGAGGGCGCGCACCAGCGGCGTGTTCTTTTCTCCGCGATAGGCCGGCACACCTTCGTGTAATGTGAGCGTGGCCGTCTCGGCCAACGCCTGCAGCGCCTCGTGAAGTTCGCCGAGACTCAACCCCGGCGGCAGCCGCACGCCGAACTTCAGCCGCGCGCTCTCGATGAACCCGTCGGAGGCGGAACTCATCTGGCGCAGGGTGGGGAGGACCTGATCGAACATCTTCGGGGCTTCGCCGTTGCGCTCCGCCGCCCACGCCGTCACGCGATTCCAGAACGCCACCGCCGCCTCGCAGGCGCTCTCGGCCTTGGCCGCCGGGTGGGCGAGTGCCCGCTGCACGTTGTACTCGAACCAGGCGCTGCCTTTGTAACCGAGAGTCACCTTCTCCCAGCCGCTCGGTTCGCCGATGATCGTGAAATCCGGGCGATATCGGTCTTTGATGAAGTGCGCTCCGCGGCTGTCGCCCTCCTCGCCCACTGCGCCGATAACGATGACGCGCTTGCCCGCGAGTTGATCTTTGACCCGAATCGCCGCCGCCGCAAACGCAGCCAGCGGCCCCTTGGCATCCACTGCGCCGCGCCCGTTCAACCGGTCGCCGTCGCGTGTCACCGGGATGAAGCCCGGCACGGTATCAATGTGTCCGAGCAGCATAATCGTCAACGACCCCTCGCCGGCTATGCCGACCGCATTGCCGATTTCATCCACATGCGCCTCCAGCCCGCCGGCGCGCATCTGCGTCACGAGGTAGTGCGCCGCCTCGGCCTCCTGGCCGGTGGGGCTGTAGAGGTTCAAAAGGTCTTCGAGGAGTCGGATTTCGTCCATGTGAAGATTAGAGATTGGAGATGACGGCGCGCGTCATTTCCTTGAGGCCGGCGTTTCCGCCGAGGTCGCGCGTCCAGACGCCGGCGCGCAGCGTCTCGATGACGGCAGCGCGCACCTGCCCGGCAGCAGCCGTCTGGCCGATATGATCCAATAACATGGCTGCCGCGAGGATTGCGCCGATGGGATTGGCAATGCCCCGCCCGGCGATATCGGGCGCGGCGCCGTGCACCGGCTCGAACACCGCCGCCGTCTCCCCGAGGTTGGCCGACGGCGCGCAGCCCAGGCCGCCCATCAGGGCGCTGGCTTCATCGGAGAGGATGTCGCCGAACAGATTGGTGGTTACGATCACGTCGAATGACTCGGGGTCGCGCATCAGCCGCAGCGCCATCGCGTCCACCAGCATTTCGTTCGTCTGAACATCCGGGTATTCGGCAGCGACGGCACGACAGGTCTCGCGGAACAGGCCGTCGGTGAGCTTGAGGACGTTAGCTTTGTGAACGATTGTGACCGTAGATGGCGGACCGCCGCCCGCTGCTGTCCGCCGTCTGCGGCTCGCCGTCTGATACGCTGCCCGCGCAATCCGCTCTGACCCGCGCTTGGTGATCACACGCTCGGCGATTGCCGTCTCACCCTCGCGTCGCTCGCGGCCCACGTACACATCCTCGGTGTTTTCGCGCACGATGAGCAGATCAACGCCGGCGCGGGAGAAGGGGCCGGGCAGGGAGAAGGTGGGGCGCAGGTTCGCGTACAAGTCGAACGTCTGGCGCAGAGCGAGGATCGGGCTGCGGTAGCCGGGGACGATCGTGGACGGGGAGGCCGTTGCCCCAAACAGGGCCACGCCCGCCGCGGCCACGTCCGCCAGCGTCTCGTCCGGGATGGCATTGCCCGTTTTCTGAAAATGCTCGAAGCCGGCGGGCGCTTCGACGAACCTCAGCCCGAGGCCGAGCGCGGCCAGCACCTCGGCGGCGGCGGGGACGACTTCCTGGCCAACGCCGTCGCCGGGGATGAGGATGATTTTGGATTTTGAATTTTGAGTTTCTGATTGTGATGGCATGAGGAAAATCAGCAGTTGTCAATCAGAAATGCGCACGTCGCTTGTTGCCCTCAGTCCGAGCTTGCGCCGCAGGTGGGGCACGAGGCCACCCATCTCGACCATGCTGAGCACCGTGGGTGAGAGCGGGGGAAAGGTGAAGCGGCGTTCGCCAAGTTGGAGGGTGTTATCCGCCAGGTTGAGGGTGAGCGTATCGCCAGAGCGGGCGGCGTCCACCGCTTCGGGGCAGGTGATGAGCAGCAGCCCCTGATTGAGGGCGTTGCGGTAGTAGATGCGGGCGAACGACTTGGCGACGATGGCGGCGACGCCGCGATATTTCAGGCAGGTGACGGCCTGCTCGCGCGAGCTGCCGTTGCCCCAGTTGCGCCCGGCGACGATGATGTCGCCCGGCTGCGCCTCGCGCGCGAACGTCGGGTCGAGGTCCTCCAGCGCATGCGCGGCGATCTCAGCCGGCTCGCGCAGGGTATAGGTGTACTTGCCGGGGAAGATGACATCAGTGTTGACGCCATCGCCGTATTTCCAGACTCGGCCTGTGATTGTCATCGTCATTGGGAACGTTGATGCTGCTGATGGATCTGATGGATCGCGGATTACCGCCGACCTAACTCAGCGCGATCAGTGCTGGCTCAGTGTGCTCAGTGAGCCTCATAACTCGCGCGGATCGGTGATGACGCCGGTGATGGCGCTCGCCGCCACGACCGCCGGGCTGGCCAGATAGATCTCCGCCTCCGGCTGGCCCATGCGGCCCTTGAAGTTGCGGTTGGCCGAGGAGAGGCACACCTCACCCGGCGCGAGCACCCCCATGTGGTTGCCCATGCACGGCCCGCAACCCGGCGTCCCAAACACCGCGCCGGCCTCCAGCAGGGTCTGCACGTAACCGCGCTGCAGCGCAGCCAGATAGACCTCGGACGACGCCGGGATGACCAGCAGGCGCGTGCCGGCTGCGACGCGCTTGCCGCGCACCACCTCGGCGGCCACCGCCAGATCCTCCAGCCGGCCATTGGTGCAGGTGCCGATGAAGGCCTGGTGGATTTTCCGACCGCGGACCGCGGCCAGCGGCTGCGTGTTGTCCACGCTGTGCGGGCAAGCGATCGTCAACTCAATGGTCGCGGCGTCAATCGTGTAAACGGCAGCGTAGGCCGCGTCAACATCCGGGTAGAGGGCGCCGGCTTTAATTTGAGATTTGAGATTTGAGATTTGAGCTTGGGCCGTTCGCGAGCCACCGTCTGCGGTCTGCCGTCGAGCTTTGCGCTCCGCCAGATACTCGAACACGGCCTCGTCCGGCGGCAGGTAGGCGTTCTTCACCCCGAACTCGGCCAACATGTTGGGGATGACCATGCGGCTGTCGAGCGATAGCTTCTCGAGGGCCGGGCCACTGAACTCGACCGACAGGTACAGCCCGCCATCCGCACCGAATTGCCCGATCAGGTGCAGGCACAAGTCTTTGCTGGTGACGCCTCTGCCCAACTCGCCGGTGATCACGAACTTGATCGTCTCCGGCACGCGCAGCCACAGCTCGCCGGTGGCCCACAGCGCCGCCACCTCGGTGCGGCCGACGCCGGCCCCGAACGCGCCCAGCCAGCCGAAGTGCGGCGTGTGCGAATCCGCACCCAGGATCAACTGCCCCGGAAGGACCAGAGCCTCTTCGCTCAGCACCTGATGGCAGATGCCGCGCCCGACCTCGAAAAAGTGCCGAATGCCGTAGCGTTTGACGAACTCGCGCACCTCGGCATGGTTGCGAGCGTGCTGGGCGGTGGGCGCGGGCACGGCGTGGTCGAGCGTGATCGCCAGCCGCTCCGGGATGGCGATGGACTCGACGCCGATGTCTCGAAAGATTCTGTAGATGGCGGCAGTGTTATCGTGCGAGAGCACGATGTCCGGGCGCACATCCACCACCTGTCCGGCGACGACCTCGCTCAGCCCGGCGGCGCGGGCCAGGGCTTTCTCGGCGAAGGTTTTGCCCATGTTCACTCTGTCCTCGCAATCAGCGTCCTGAGCGGAGCGGCCGCGCTAAGCGAAGCGGCGCGGGCCGCGCAGTCGAAGGACGCGTTCCGGCATCTTGGAGGCTTGCCGGATGCTCAGCGCTCACGACCATTCAGCGTAATGCCCGATGTGCGTTTTGGTGAGTCGAGCCGTTGCACGAGGGGCGTGCGCGTCTCCGGCAGCGCCAGCCGCGCCAGGCCGAATTCGCGCTCGGCCAGCTCGATCAGCACCCGCTCCGGCGATACGTCGGGGGCGAGCGCGTACACTCGTTCTTTGAAGGCGGCCGTGATCTCCTTGGCCTGCGCCTCGTTGATCTGGAAGTAGCGGATCTCGCGCAGAAAGTAGTGGATGACGTTCCAGCCGGAGAGTGGGCCGAGCAGGATCTCGCTTTCGCTGACACCGAACTGATCGAGCGGGTGGGCTTCGTACGCCGACGAGTCGTGCAGGACGGCCTTTTGGTGGACGCCCGCCGTATGCGTGCGGTTGGTCAGGCTCACCGGCTCGCGCGAGGGCACCAGCATCTTCAGCTTATCGGCGACCAGCACATTGAGCGGATATAGCCCGCGCAGATGGTAGCCCTCCAGGGCATCGTAGTGATGCTCGATGAAGAGGTTGAAGAGCAGGGCGGTGAAGGAGGTGATGCCCGACCGCTCGCCGATGCCGAGCACGGTGGTATTGAGGTATTGCATCCCGCTGCGCACGGCCTCCAGCGCATTGACCAGCGCAAAGCCGCGATCTTCATGAAAGTGGCCCTCGAGCGGGGTGGCCGGGTAACGCTCGCGCAGTGCCGCGACCCGCTGTGCGACGCTTGCGGGGGTCGCCACGCCCACCGTATCCGGCATCCCCAGCCGATCCACCAGCGGCGCGATCTCGTCGTAGATGCGGAACATGTCGGCCTCACGCGTGCGGAAGGCATCTTCGCCGGAGAAGCGCAGGATGAGGTCGGGATGATTGCGGCGCAGGTCTTCGAGCAGCGGGCGGGCCTGAGCCACGATGGCATCCAGGTCGCGACCATGATTGAAGGCGCGCGCCTCGGCTGAGGTGCCGATGTAGAAGTTGAGGCCGTCCGCGCCGGCGGCGATGGCCGACTCCACGTCGCGCGGGTGGCAGCGCACATGCGCCAGCAAAAAGGTGTAGCCCTTCTGCGTGATGAGCGCATCGCGCACGGCTCTGAGCGCGACAAAGTCGGCGCGTTCCTGCGGGCTGACCACCGGTGCGAACAGCTCCACAAACTTCACGCCGCAGATGATCAGCGCGCGCAAAATCTCTTCCTTGTCCGTGCGCGTGAAGAAGTACTTGTGGTGGTCGTGCAGCAGCGATGTTTGCTGTCCCTCGCGCAGCGTGGTGTCAATGATCTCGAGCGGACGGGGGATGTAATTAGAGAAGCAGCTCATCTTGGCAGATCGAATGGGGTGGGGTGACAGGGCGATGCTTGTTCAACCTGTCACCCCGTCACTCCATCTCCGTGACCGCGGCCTTTACCGGCTGCGTCAGCACCGCCTCCACGGCCTCGGCGGCGCGCGCCAGTTCGTCGCGGGTGATGACCAGCGGCGGCAGGAACCGCATCACAGTCAATCCGGCGGGCAGGGCCAGCACGCGATGCTCCAGCATCAACGCCTGCAGATACGGCGTCACTTTCTGCTTCAGCTCGATGCCGACCATCAGGCCCCGGCCGCGCACCTCGCGGATGAGGGGCGATTGAATCTGCGCCAGCCTGCCCAAGAACCAGGCGCCGAGTTCGGCGGCGCGGTCGGGCAGGCGCTCGGACTCCAGGTAGCCGATGGCGGCCAGCGCCGCCGCACAGGCCAGAGGGTTGCCGCCGAACGTGCTGCCGTGTACCTGTGCTGGCAATGCGCCCACCCGATCGTTGAACAGCACCGCTCCCATGGGCAGGCCGCCGGCGATGGACTTGGCCAGACAGAGAATATCCGGCGTCAACCCGTGATGGGCACAGGCGAACATGGCGCCGGTGCGTCCAAAACCCGTCTGCACTTCATCAATGATGAGCAGCGCGCCGCGTTCGCGGCATAGACGCTGGGCGCCGAGCAGAAATTCCGCCGTGCCGGGCCGTACCCCGCCCTCGCCCTGAATCACCTCCAGCACCACCGCCGCCGTCGTCTCGGTGACGGCGGCTTCCAGCGCCGCCAGATCGTTGTAGGGAATGTGGCTGAAGCCCGGGACGAGCGGCTCGAACGGCTCGCGGTATTTCTTCTCCCAAGTGGCGGAGAGCGCGCCCAGGGTGCGGCCATGGAAGCCGCGCATGGCGGCGATGATCTGGCGGCGGCCGGTTTTGAGCCGCGCAAACTTGAAGGCGGCCTCGTTGGCCTCCGCGCCGGAGTTGCACAGGAAGACACGGGTCAGCCCTGGCGGCGCGATGCTTACCAGCTTCTCCAACAGGGCCGCACGCTTGTCGTTGTAGAACATCTCCGGCACGGCGATCACTGTGCGGGCCTGTTCGGCAATCGCCTCCGCGACCACGGGATTGGCGTGTCCGAGGTTGCCCGCGCCCTGCCCGCCGACGCAGTCAATATACTCGTTGCCGGCGCTGTCCCACAGCCGCGCATCCTGTCCGCGCACGATGGCGATGGGGCGCTTGGTGTACAGGCCGGAGGTGTGTTGGGCTTCGCGGTCTTGAATGCTCATGGCTCTAGGTGATGGTCACCTCGTCTAAATCCGAAATCAGGAAATGACCGTGCCTCTTCCGGCTAACGCGTTCGCCACCGGCTCCGGCGCGCGCCCATCGGCGAAGATGACTTTGGGCACGCCGAGTTGCGTGGCCTCGGCGGCGCCCAGTACTTTCTTCTTCATCCGGCCCTCGGCGAACGCCAGGGACTGTTCGACTTTATCCTTGTCAATGTGCGTGATCAGCGTGCTCTCGTCGGGGAACTGGCGCAGCAGGCCGGGCACATTGCTGAGGATGATGAGCTGCTCGGCCCGCAGCGCGCCGGCCACCCTTGCCGCCGCACGGTCGGCGTCCACGTTCAGGGCCTCGCCTTCGGGCGAGATCGCCAGCGGTGCGATAACGGGCGTGTAACCCAGGTCCATCAGCCGGGTCAACAGCTCGCCGTTCACCGCCTCGATCTTGCCGGTGTAATCGTCGCGCAGCATCCGCTGCCTGCCGGTCTGCGGGTCAATGATGCGGATCGCTTCCTTGCGCTTCGCCACCATCAGGCGGCCATCCACGCCGGAGAGGCTGAAGGCGTTCACGCCCAGCCGTTGCAGGCGCTCGACGAGGAGCGTGCTGATCCTGCCCGCGGTCACCATTGCAAAGATCTCCAGTGTCCGCCGGTCGGTGTAGCGGGAGGTGAAGCCGGACGGCGAGGTGACGAACTGCGGCGGATGGCCAAGCTGCTCGGAAATGGCGTTGGTCTCGCCCGAGCCGCCGTGCACGACGACGATCCGGCGACCCGCTCGCACCTGCGCCGCAATGTCCGCGCACACCGCCTCAAAGTTGACGCCGTTGGTTCCACCGATTTTGACAACAATCATTTTGGATTTCGGATTTTGGATTTCGGATTGCTGAACAAACTGCCCGGGTTGCGCTTGGCGGTTCGCGATGAGGTCGTCAGGAGGGACACGCTCTCTTCGCCTTCCTTTATCAGATTGGGTGTAGTCCCGGAAACTCCAACCCGGCCGTTTCCTCCAGACCACACATGAGATTCATGGCCTGCACGGCGCTGCCGGAAGCGCCCTTCATCAGGTTGTCAATCGCCGCCAGCGCCACCACGCGGTTCGTCGCCGGGTCCAATTCGAAGCCCACATCGGCATAATTGCTGCCGGCCAGGATCTTCGGGTCGGGCACGCGGTGGAGGCCGGCCCGATCTTTGACGAGGCGGATGAACGGTTCTGCGTGGTAAGCCGCCCGATACGCCCTCCATAAATCTTTTTCGGTCGTTCCGGGCTTGACAAAGCAGTGGGCGGCGGCCAAGACGCCGCGTACCAGGTCTACGGCCGTCATCGTCAGGTGCACGTTGCTTAGCCCAAGTTCCTGGATCACCTCGGCCGTGTGCCGGTGGCCGGTCGCGGCGTAAGTCCGCACCGAGTGGCTTTTTTCCGGATGATGTGAGCCGGGGTTCACCGTTGCGCCGCCCTCGGATGAGCCGGTCTTGATATCCACGATGATCGGCCGCTCCGCGTCGAGCAGGCCGGCGCGCACCAGCGGCAGCAGCGCCAGATGGCAGGCAGTGGCGTTGCAGCCCACGCCGCTGACGTAGCTGGCCATCCTGATTGCGTCGCGCTGCAGCTCCGGCAGGCCGTAGACGAACTGCTTGAGGTAGTGTGGAGCCGCGTGTTCTTCGCCGTACCAGCGCCGGTAGAGCGCCGCGTCGCGCAGGCGAAAATCGGCGGACAGATCCACGATCTTCGGGGCGAGCGCTGCATACTGTTCGATCTTCCTCTGGCTCTCACCGTGAGGCAGAGCGAGAAACAGGATCTCGCACGGCTGTAGCGCCTGCTGGCTGACGAACTGGAGCTGCGTGCGCTTGCGCAGGTTAGGGTGGTGCTGAAAGACGTACTCGCCGGCCTTGCTCTCCGAGGTGGCCTGCGCCACTTCCACGTGCGGATGGAAGAGCAGCAGCCGCAGCAACTCGCCACCGGTGTAGCCCGACGCACCGACGATGGACGCTCTAAGTTTGGTCATGGGTGAGGGGCGTCGCGCGCGATTGAGCAGGCGCCTCCGGGAACTCGCGCGGCACCGGCTGATAGTGACCTTTGAACTCGGACTTGCGCCGGCCCACTTCCAGCGTGTAGTCAATGATCAGGCCGGGAATATCCACGCCCGTCGCGGGCACGGTGGAATGAAACTCCATCGTGTGGTTCACCTCGTTGACCAGCAGCCCCCGGTCGCGGTCTTCGAGCAGGTCAATCGCCAGCACGCCGCCGCCCACTGCCCGAGCGGCTTTGAGGCAGACGTCGTGGAGCGCAGGCGTCACCGGGCACACCGTTGCCTTGCCGCCGCGCGCCGTGTTGGTGATCCAGTGCGACGAGTGGCGGTAAATGGCGCAGATCGTCTGATCGCCGACGACGAAGGCGCGGATGTCGCGGCCCGGCTTTTTCACGTATTCCTGGATGTAGAAGATGTTTTGCTGATAGTTGCCCAGCGCCGTGCGATGTTCGAGCACGGCCTCGGCGGCGTCGCGGTCGTTGAGCTTGGCGACCATCCGCCCCCATGAGCCGATGACGGGCTTGAGGACCACCGGGAAGCCCAGGTCTTCCATGGCCTCGATGGCGCTCTCCGGCGTGAAGGCCAGGCGCAGGTGCGGCTGCGGCACGCCGGCCTTCTTCAGCGCTGCCGAAGTCCACAGCTTGTCACCGCAAGTGTCGGCGACGCTGGCGGTGTTGACGGTGGGGATCCCCCAGGCGTTGAGCACTTTGCAGGCGTACAGGCCGCGCCCGTAAGAGATGCTGCGCTCCAGCACGACATCGTACTGCTCCCAGGCCTCCGGGTCTTCGATGGAGAAACGCACCTCGCGGTCGTCCAGCCGGTCATAGTCCACGCCGCGTTTTTCGAGCGCCTCGAACAGCCACTTCTCTTCTACACGCAGGCGGGAATACAGGACGCCGACCCTCATGGTCTACTCGCCCCAGTCTTCGGCTTCCTGGGGGGCTAACGCGAGCTGCACCGGCGCAATCGCAAGCACCTCCAGGTCCACGCCGCAATCGGGGCAGACGACGATTTCGCCTTCCATCACATTGGCCAGGGCCAGCGCGCCCTCGCATTCGGGGCAGACGGCGGTGGTCGTTATGGTGGTCATCAGAGCCTTCTCCTGAGTTAACTAAGAAGGCCTCTCATGTCTGAGAGGCCTTCGGGCTTAAGCGGCTTGGGTGCAATAGCGCGAACGTGTTCCCAAACTCAAGTACCGAAGACCTCTTCAGGCTTCGGGAAACGACGCGCGCGCTTCAGACCCGCAATCCAATTCATGTCGGAGGAATTATCGGGGCGCAGCATTAACCCGTCATTGTGCGATTCATAAGAAATTTCGACCTGGTGATTGGGCAGAGTTGTTGGGTTGCCTTCGACAGACGGCCCAACCAACAATCCTGAACCCGCCAAGCCGCCTCGCCAGACTCCGCGAGACGCGGCCATCCTCGCTTACAATCCGGCCAAAGGATAACACCTCGTCTCATGAGTTTTTGGATCTGGTGGGCGCGCGCGCTGGCTGTGTTTGGCCTGGCGACTGCACTCGCCGTGAGTTTGACGCCGTTGCCCTCGCCCTGGAACGCCTGGCCGCGCGACGGTTGCGAGCAGGTCAACTGTTACTGTGAGACGTTGCGCGACTCGTTTATAGTACAGCCGATCAACACGCATTCCAATCTGGCCTTCGTGCTGGTCGGGCTGCTGATCGTCTTTGCGCCGCCGCGCCGTGCGGCCCGGCCCGAATACCAGACCGTGTTCGGCGGGGCAGTGATGGCGGTCGGCCTCGGCTCGTGGTTCTATCACGCCTCGCTCACGCGCCTGGGTGAGTGGTTCGATTTGGTGGGCGTCTACCTGCTGCTGAGCCTGATCCTGCTGGTGAACGCGCACCGCCTGCGACCGATGTCGCCTGCGACTTTGGCCGCGCTGTATGTCGGCGTCAACGTGCTGGGCGGCTTGCAGATGGTGTTCGCCAACGCGCTGCAACAGGTGGTGTTCGTGGGCTTGTTCGGGGGCGCGGCGGCGCTGGAGATCGCGGCCTGGTTGAAGCGTCGGCCCCGGATGCAGTTCGGCTGGCTCATCGCCGCGCTTACGACGTTTGCGCTGGCGGCGGCCACCTGGCTGGCGGACGCACGCCTGCCCTGCGACCCGGCCAGCCTGTTCCAGTGGCACGGCCTGTGGCACGCGCTGACGGCGACGGCGGCAGGGTTTGTGTTTCTGTACTTTCGGTCGGAGGGGCGAGGGTGAGGTCTTGTCTTATCCCTCGCCCCTCTCCCGCCGCGAGTGGAGAGGCGCGATGTTCCATCCGCTCTTCGTCTTTGAAGCCCCTTCTATCTCAAGAACCCTCTGATTTGCGCGACATAGTTGGGGAAGATGTCCGCGATCGCGGGGTTGTTGAGTCGCTTGAGACAGACCTCGGCCAGCACGTCGCGGTAGTCGGTGGTCACGGCCAGGTCGCCCGGCCCGACCAGTTGTCCCTCGTTCAGGCCCGGCCATCGCCCGTGCACCTGGCCGCCCCGCACATTCCCGCCCATGAGCAGCATGGCGCTGCCGTGGCCGTGGTCGGTGCCGAGCGAGGCGTTCTCGGTCAGCCTGCGCCCAAACTCACTCATCACCACGATCGTCAATCGGTTCGCATACTCGAACAGGTCGGCGTGGAAGGCAGCCAGCCCGTCGGCCAGGTCGTGCAGCAGGCCCGCCATCAGGCCGTCGCTGCCGCCTTGCGCGAAGTGCGTGTCCCACCCGCCTAAATCGAGCGCCGCCACTTCCAGCCCGACCTCGGCCTTGATCAACATGGCGATCTGGCGCAGGCCCATGCCGAAATCGGAAGCAGGGTATTGGAGATCGGAGGTTGGAGAATAACCGAGCGGATCGAGGGCCTGAAGGGTGTCGAGGATGTCGAGGGTCTCTTGTCCGATGACATCGAGCGGCCCGGCGCCGGCGTATAGCGAGGCAAGCGCGGCCCGCATATGCTCGACCGCGCGCGCATCCCCGCCCAGGTGAAAATCGGCGATAGAGCGCAGGGCGGCGGCCGGGACCGCACCGCTCAGGCTGCGCGGCGTCAGCGCACCCAGGCCGATGGCGCGCAGCGGCGAGCGGTTGCCGGTGTTGAGCGTCGCGAGATGCCGCCCGAGCCAGCCGGAAGCCGGGCCGCGTTCATCTTCCACGCCGCGCTCCATCAGCTCCATCGCGCGGAAGTGCGAGCGCGACTCGTCCGGCGCGCCGCAGGCGTGAATGACGGCCAGGTGCTTTTCCTGCCAGGCGGGCAGCAGCGCGGCCAGCGCCGGGTGCAGGCCGAAGAAGCCGTCGAGGTCCAGCACGCGTGCGCTGCGAGGCGCGGAGGTCTGGTCGGGCCGGGGGATGGCGAGCGTGGGGCGTTGCGCGTAGTAGGCGCTCTCGCCGTGCGGCACGATCATGTTGAGCACGTCCGCCGCGCCGCGCAGAAAAACGACCACGAGCGTGTCGCCGCGCGGGGCTTCGTCCTTTGGCGCGAAGCTCAGACGCGGCATCCAACTTGGCATCCTTCGCTGTGCGAAGGCGGCCAGGGTGCCGGAGAGCAAGGCGGACGATCGAGGGAACCGGCGGCGGGTGAGAGTAGTGGGCATGGTTGAAGGATGACTGATGAATTTGTACTCAACGCCATTGAAAGGCGGGTGAAGCGAGCAGGCCAGCGGTCAGCACCTGAGGCAGTTCGGCGTCGGCTTCGCGCAGGTCCGCAAGCAACGAATCGCGCTGAGGCGTGGGCAACGGCGCGCCGAGCAGTAAAACAGCCAGCCGGTCGGCCAGCGCTTGCGGCGAGTCCCCGGCCAACAGTTCGGCGACATTGATTTCGGTGCCTTCGACTTCGTTCCGCGCCAGAGCCAGCGCGAACTGCCAGCGCGGCATCAAGTTGCCCTGCCAGGCTTCGGCCCGGTCGGGATAGCCGTCGGGCGTGGGCCAGCCAAAGAGCGGTTGGCCGGAGCGCGCCAGCACGTCCAGCAGCGGCCGGCCGACGTCGGTGACGGCGTTGAGCTGCCGCAGCGCCGAGACGACGAAGTTGACCGGGCGCTTGAAGACCCTCATCCCCCAGCCCCCTCTCCCAAGGGGCGAGGAGGCGTTTGCCGCGACTCCCTCCAGCAGCAGGACGCGCAGCACAGCGCGGATGTCGCCGCCGGCCTGCATGAAGGTTTGCGCAGCGCGAGCCAGTAGTTCAGGGGGTGCGTCCGGCCCGAGGCAACGCCGGGCCAGTTTGCGTGTGATGAAGCGCGCGGTGCTCGGATGAGCGGCCAACGCGTCAATCACGCGCTCGGCTTCGCGCTGGCCCGCCGGCTCCAGCCGCATCCCCAGCACGGTCTTCAAACCATCGTCATGCTTATTGGGGTCGAAGGCAAAATCGCCGCGCCAGCGCCAGGCCGCCAGGGCCGTCGTCTCGACCACCGTCCAGCCGGTGAGCGCGCGCGCCAGCTCCATCACGTCGCGCTGGGTGTAACCGCCGTCCACGCCGAGCGTGTGCAGCTCCAGCAGCTCGCGGGCGTAGTTTTCGTTGGGATGGCTCTTATCGCTGACGTGCTGGTCGAGGTAGACGAGCATCGCCGGCGAATGAGCCGAGGCCTGTAGCAGATCGCGGAAGTTGCCGAGCGCGTGCGGGCGAATGACGTCGCGGTCGTCCACCGTCTTGAGGTAGAAACAGTCGCCCTTCTCGGTACTGATGTTGAAATGGTCGGTCCAGAACTCGACCATGATTTCGTACAGTTGGCGGCGGCTGTAAATCTGGCGCAGCAGCGTGGCGCGGCGCAGTTCGTCCGGGACGGTCGTGCGGTCTTGATCGTCGAAGAGCTTGTCGCTCCAGGCGTGCAGCTCGTGGGCGCGCATCTTCAGCGTGTCGAAGCCGGCCAGCAGCACGTCGGTGGCGCCGTCGTCAATGGCAGTGGGCGCCAGCTGCTCCTCGATCCAGGCCGGCAGACCGATCTCGGCCACACGCCGGCGCTCTTCCAGGCGCGGGCCGAAGGTCAGCCGATTCAGGGCGGCGAAGGTTGCGGCGTCGTCCTCCGGCCATGGCCCGAGCGGCGCGGGCTGGCCGGCGAGTCGCTGGCGCAATCGTTGTACCGGGCGGCCCAACGGGTTTTCGTTGTCGCAGGCCGCCAGCGCCGCGCTGGCGGCCACCAACCCGGCGAGTTGCAGGAAGCGGCGGCGGTTCAACGTGGTCATGGCGTGGGCGTGGGAGTCGGGTCAACGAGTAGCAGGCCGCCGCAGCTCGCGGTGGTCAGCCCGCCCGTGGACTCGGCTTCTCTGAACACCTGGCCGTCAATCAACACCTTACAACTCACCGTGCCGGAGAGTGTGGCGTTGAAGACGTGCACATGCAGCCAATCGAACGTCTCGGCGGTGAACTCTAGGCTCCAGGGCAGGGGTACGCTGGCTTGTTCTTCGATTGCGCCGCTGGCGTTGCGGTAAGTCACGCGCACGTCGCGCGCGGTGCCGTTTACTTCGTAGCGAACGGTGTGCGAGGTCTTCTCGCAGGCTGTGAGTGCGAGGGCGGCCACGAGGCTGAGGAGGAGAAGAATGAGGCGCATAGAGTTTGACCTGTGGTGATGTGTCCTTTGGGTTTGGGGAACATGCACTACGCCGCGTTCACCCTCACCCCTGTCCCGTCTTCGACCGGGCGAGGAGTAGGGCGCGGCATCCACTTGAGCAGGGCAAAGGCGGTTGCGCCGAGCGAGACGACGGCGGCCAGCGGCGTGATAATGAACCAGCCGACCAGTGGGAACGCGGCGGCCAGTTCCAGCGCCAGGGCCGCACGCAGGAAGGCGCTCGCGGGCGCGAGGTCGCGGCTGAAGGCCCCGAGTTGGCCGGCCATCTTGCTCACCAAACCGGCTGCGCCCACCGAGGCGATGGTCAACACAATCACCAACACGCTCAAGCCGAGGAACTTGGCTGCACCGCTGGGCAACACCATCAGGATGGTCGTGGGGATGGCGACGAGGGCGGTGAGCACGCCTCCGAGCCAGAAGCACTGCCAGGGTGTGCGGTCGAGGCGCAGCCGCGCGCGCTCCACCGTGGCCGGGAAGATCAACCAGACGGCGCTGAGCAGGCCGGGAAAGACCAGCCCGAGAAACAGCAGGAGGCCAAAGAGTGCGGAGACGTCAGCCATGAGAGCCTGTCCTTTCGTGTTTGTCTGGAAAGGGATACAGGCGGCTGACGAGGAAAGTTGCGGCGAATGATGGCAGCACGCCGACCGCAGACAGCGGACGGCTGATCGCCGTCTACCGTCCGCTGTCTGCGGTCTGTTCTCGCTCGCGCACGAAGAAGCTGAGGATGAACGCGCCGAGGCCGAGACAGGCGGCGTAGGGCAAGAGAAGGAACCAGCCGACGAACGGGAAGGTGCTGCCGAGGCTGAGGGCCAGCGTCCCCCAGAGAGTGCGGCGCAGCGCGCTGTCTTGTGGGCGCAGCCGATCGCCGGTCAGGTGGGCCATAGCGGTCAGCCCGTAGCTCAGGGCGATTGTGAGGACGCCGACGACGAGCAGCGCAGGCAGGCGAATCAGTTCGCGGCCTAGGGCATCGGCGAGGGCAGAGAAGCCGAGGGCTATCGCGCCGAAGAACAGGAAGTTGATCAGCCCGACGGCGAAGGCGCGGCCCGGCAGGGAATCTGCCACAGCGCGTGTGCGAGCTATGCGGCGTGGGAAGAGCGCGGCGATGCTCAAGACCAGCGGGATGAGCAGGGCGTTGCCCAGGAGGATAGCAAGAAAAGCACGCAGCAATTCGTCCATTTAGCGGCTCCGTGTCGAAAATGTCCGGCGCAGGAGCAGGCCGTTGCCCAACACCCACAGCACAAAAGCGGCAGCCAGGCCCGCGCTCAGCAACCAGGTCGAGGTCTTCGCCAGAGGCGTCGTGAGCGCACGCACGCCGGCCAGGCCCTGCTCACTCCAGACCGTGAGCGCGCTGGCCAGGCTTTGCGCTTGCGCGGCCAGGCCGGTCAGTAGCTCGGTTATGAATTGAACGGCAGGTTGGCTGATCGTCACCGGGTCAACAATCGGCAGCGCGGCTGTGACGAACGGCGCGGCGCTGGCCAGCAGCACAACGGCGGCCAGCGCCTGGGCGGCGACGATCCAGCGCAGCTTCGGCAGAATGGACAACGCTTCGGCGGGTTGCGGCAAGCGCGCCAGCACGTCTGCGCTCAAATCGCGCGCCAGCGGCTCTTCCGGCAGGGCGGCCAGCCCCGCGAACAAGGCGCGCCATGACGCCAGCCGGGCTGCGCATTGCGGGCAATCGGCCAGATGAGCTTCCGCCTGCGCCCGGGCCGGGGCCTCCAGCGCGCCGTCGAGGTATTCGTTCAGGGTTTCAGCGCTGAGATGTTGAGTCGTCATATGTGTTTCGCATTGCGTGATGCGTGACGCAGTCATGGCGCATGCACCACATTTACGCGTTACGTTTCCCGTTTCAGTTTCTCCGCCAGGAGGCGGCGCGCGCGGAACAGGTGGCTTTTCACGTCGCTGAGCGGAAGGTCGAGCGCGGCGGCTATCTCCGCGTAACTCAGGCTCTGGAAGTGTCGCAATTCTATGGCGGCGCGGTAGCGCGGCGGCAGGCTCGCAATCGCGGCGCGGACGGCCTGCGCGCTTTCGGTTTGCTCATGCGCTGATTCCGGGTCGCCATCGGGGGCGCGGTCACGCTCCTCATCCAGCTCGACGGCAGCGGGTGGGCGGGCCTCCAGCCGGTTGAGGCACAGATTGGCGGCCACGCGCTTGATCCACGGGCCGAACGGGCGCTCCAGATCAAATGTCTCGAGCCGGGTGTAGGCCCGGATAAAGGCCTCCTGTGCCGCGTCCTCGGCTTCGGCCCGGTCATGCAACAGACGATAGCACACGTTGAACACCGCCGTCTGGTAGCGCCGCACGATGAGACCGTAGGCATCCGGGTCGCCGCGCCGGGCGCGACTCAGCCACTCCCAATCGTCGCCCGCGGTCGAGTCACTCATGCCTGGAGTGTAATACAGGCAGGGGTGGAGGAAAGTTGCACGGGAAAACGAATAGGGTGAAAGGCCGCAGGATCGAACTTCCGTGTTTAGGGCATAATGTACGGCGAACCGACCATTCGACCGACCGGCCAGCCAACCCAACCGCTCAGCCCCATGATCAAGCTTCGTTTCGAGACCTTCCTTGCGCCGAATATGTGGCCCGTGTATCAGTTTATTGTGGAGGCCGTGGGCGCGCGACTGGGCATCGAGACGGAACTGACCGTGGGCCGGTCATTCGAGACGTTCGTGCGTGGTGAGGCCGAAGCCGGCTTCCTCTGTGGTCTGCCATACGTGCAGTTGTTGCGCCGGACGCCGGGCTTGCTGGAGCCGCTGACCGCGCCGGTGCTGTACGGTTCGCGGTTCGCCGGTTACGACCGTCCTGTTTACTTCTCTGATGTCATCGTGCACCGCGCCGCGCCGTTTACGCGCTTCGCAGAGCTGCGCGGACGGACGTGGGCGTACAACGACCCCGGCTCGCACTCCGGCTATAACCTGACGCGTGCGGCGATGGTGCGGCGCGGCCTCACCGGCGGCTTCTTCGGCCGGGTGGTGCAGGCCGGCTTTCATCAACTCTGTCTGGAACAGGTGGCGGACGGGGCGGTGGATGGCGCGGCGATTGATTGTCAGGTGTTGATGATCGAGTTGCGCGAGCGCCCTGAGCTGGCGGAGCGAGTCAAAGTAATCGACTCCTTCGGACCCTCGACCATTCCGCCGGTGGTGGCGGCGGGCCGGTTGCCGGCGACGTTGAAGGCCGAGCTGCGCGCCGCCCTGCTGGACCTGGGCGCCGACCCCCGCGCGCGCGCCGTGCTGGCCTTCGGCTTCATCGAACGCTTTGCGCCGGTGACCGACCGCGACTACGACGACATCCGCCAAATGCTGGCCGACTGCGAGCGGGCGGGGTTCATGACGCTTCGCTGATCACGAGCCGGGTTGAACTGCCGCGCTCCTTGTACAAGTAAGGCGCAGTCCCGCTCGGGGTTGCCCGTATAATTGCGACCACCGGAGGCAACATGCCCAATCTCCAACGCCGATCATGGCCGCTTGCTGTAGTGAGCGCGTTTGCCATGCTGTGTGCGCCGCTGGCGAGCGCGCCCGCTCAGGCCGCGCACACCCCCAATCCTCAAACCGTCACCATCCCCGGAACGCACCAATCCGAACTGGGCTGCCCCGGCGATTGGCAGCCGGACTGCGAGCTGGCCTTCCTCGTCTACGATACGGAGGACGACGTCTGGCAACAGACATTTACCATTCAGCCGGGCAACGATCAGGATGGACGCGGCCCGCGCTACAAGGTGGCGCTGAACCGCACTTGGGGCGAGAACTACGGCGCCAACGCCAAGCAGAACGGGCCAGACATCCCGCTCGTCGTGCCGCAGGCGACGCCGGTCAAGTTTTACTATGACCATAAGACGCACTGGGTCACCGATAACTTCAACACCGTCATTGCCGTCGCCGTTGGCAATTTCCAAAAGGCCCTGGGATGCCGCACTGACAACGACCCCGGCTGTCTGCGCTCGTGGCTGCAAGATTCCGACGGCGACGGCCTGTTCGAGTTCACCACCACGCAGCTCCCGGCGGGCACGTACACCGTACAGGTCGCGCTCAACGAGTCGGACGCGCAGCGCGTGGGCGAGCAGCAGTCGTTCACGGTGAAGGCCCAGGGCGATCCGGTCTATTTTGGCTACGAAGCAGAGAGCGAGAAACTCATGGTGAGCACCGAGGGCGCCCCTCGCGGAAATCTCAGAGCGATGCAGGCCCATTGGGTAAGCCGCGACACGATTTTGTGGAACGTGGCCGGTTCGCCGGGCAATCGTTACAGCCTGCATTACAGCCCCGAAGCGCAGCTCGCCCTGGCCGCCACCGGCATCGTCGGAGGGACCGAGATCCCGCTCACGTTCGTGGGCGGGGGGCCGGGCGAGGCAATCCTCGAACGCTTCCCGCATCTCAAGGGCTATACCACGCTCCGCCTGCCCGAGGCAGCGCTGGCCAGGGTGCCCGATATGCTGCGCGGGCAGGTTGCCGTCACGGCGCTCGACCCGGCGGGCCGCGTCATAGACTCCACCGGCCTGCAATTGCCCGGCGTGCTCGATGACGTGTATCGTTACGACGGCCTGCTCGGCGTGACGTGGGAGAGCGGTGCGCCGACGCTGCGCGTGTGGGCCCCGACGGCTCGCGCGGTCAGCCTGTTACTGTACGATGATTCGACGACCGCCGCCGGCCTCGACGTGCCCATGCAGTTCGACGCCGACAGTGGTGTGTGGCGCGTCACCGGCGAGGCGAGCTGGAAGAACAAGTTCTATCTGCTCTCGGTGCAAGTGTATGTGCCGAGCACCGGCCGGTTCGAAACCAACCTCGTCACCGATCCCTACTCGTACAGCCTGAGCACTAACGGCCGGCGGAGTCAGTTCGTGGATCTCGACGACCCCTCGCTGAAACCGCCCGGCTGGGAGACCGTCTCCAAACCGCCGCTCGAGGCGCCTGAGGATATCGTGCTATACGAGCTGCACGTGCGCGACTTCAGCGCCCATGACCCCAGCGTGCCCGCCGAACTGCGCGGCACGTTCAAGGCCTTCACCCTGCTGGACTCGAACGGGATGAAGCACCTCAGACGACTGGCCGAGGCCGGGCTGACGCATGTGCATCTGCTGCCCGCCTTCGATATCGCCAGCATCAACGAGGACAAGAGCACCTGGCAGACGGTGGACGAGGCGACGCTTGCGGCACTGCCCGGCGACTCGGAGGCGCAGCAGGCGGCGGTCGGCGCCATCGCCGACCGGGACGGCTTCAACTGGGGCTATGATCCGCACCACTACACCGCGCCCGAGGGTGCCTATTCAACCGAGCCTGATGGCTCAGCTCGGATACGTGAGTTCCGCGAGATGGTACAGGCGCTCAACGCCATTGGCCTGCGCGTCGTGATGGATGTGGTTTACAACCACACCAACGCCAGCGGGCTGGCGGAGAAGAGCGTGCTCGACAAGATCGTGCCCGGCTATTACCACCGGCTCAATGACCGGGGGGAAGTCGAGCGCAGCACCTGCTGCGAGAACACGGCCACCGAGCACCGCATGATGGAAAAGCTGATGATCGATTCGGTTCGCACGTGGGCCACAGCGTATAAGGTGGACGGCTTCCGTTTCGACCTCATGGGCCACCACATGCTCAGCAACATGGTCAAACTGCGCGCCATGCTGGATGCGCTCACGGTCGAGAACGACGGCGTGGATGGCAGGGCCATCTACGTGTATGGGGAGGGCTGGAACTTCGGCGAGGTCGCCGACAACGCGCGGGGTGTGAACGCCACCCAACGGAACATCGGCGGCACGGGCATCGGCGTGTTCAACGACCGGCTGCGCGACGGCGTGCGCGGCGGCGGCCCGTTCGATGCGCTCCCCCTGCAGGGCTTCGCCACCGGCTTGTGGTTCCAGCCCAACGGCGCCGAGTCCCGGCCGGCCGATGAACAGCAGGCCAAGCTGCTGAGCTACCTGAGCTGGATCCGCATCGGTCTGGCCGGCAATCTGAAGGAGTATCGCTTCCCCGATGGCGTCGTCGGTGTGGGGATCAGTTACAACGGCGTGCCGGCGGCGTACACGCTCGACCCGCAGGAGAATGTCGTCTACGTCTCGGCGCACGACAACGAGACGCTCTGGGATGCCGTGCAGGCGAAAGCCCCGGCGGGCGCCTCGGTGCAGGACCGCCTCCGCATGCACTATCTCGCTATGGACCTGGTGCTTTTGGCGCAGGGCGTGCCGTTCTTCCACGCCGGCGATGAGCTGTTGCGCTCGAAGTCGCTCGACCGCAACAGCTATAACTCCGGCGACTGGTTCAACCGGCTGGACTTCACCTACACGAGCAACAACTGGGCAGTGGGCCTGCCGCCTGCCGGCGACAACCGCGACCGGTGGCCGATCATCCGGCCGCTGCTGGCGAACCCGGCGCTGAAGGTCACCCGCGACGATCTCCTTCGCTCGCTCGCCCACTTCGAGACGATGCTGCAGGTGCGCAAGAGCTCGGCGCTCTTTCGGCTGCGCACCGCCGACGAGGTGAAACGCCGACTGACGTTCTTCAACCTCGGCCCGGACGCCGTGCCCGGCCTGATCGTGTACCGCCTCGATAACACCGGCGCGGATCGGCTCGACGACCCCTTCGATCAGATCGTCGTGCTCTTCAACGGTTCACCCGATCCGATCACCTGGGGCGATGCGGCTTTTATGGGAGGAACCTTTGCCTTGCACCCGCTGCTCGCCGCCTCGGCGGAAGCGGGGGTTGAGCAGTCGCGGTTCGATTCGACCAGCGGCGCCTTCACGGTGCCGGGCCGCACGACGGCGGTCTTCGTCGTCTCTCGCGAGCCGCCCGCCTCCGCGGCCGGCGTTGCGCCGACTGCCGCGCCAGCCGCTGCTCCCACCCCAGTGCCCGCGCCGCCGCCTGCTGTGCCCGGCGACCTGACCCTGCTGCTCATCGCCATCATGGTCGGCGCGCTGGTCACGGTGGTGCTGCTGGTGCGGCGCAGGGTGTAGGAGGATCGGCGGGGCAGAGCGGCGAGCGGTTACGAGCCGTCAAACCAGATGCCTCGGCACGGTCTCCAGCCAGCTTTTTTGAAAGAACATCCTCCCGTTCAGCTTCACTGTCAGCTCGATGTCGAGATGAAAATCCGTCTCGGTGCTGCGAAGCGCGCCGGTGGAGCGGACGTGCGTCTCGTAGCCCGCCTCCCTCAGCACATAGTTACACTCATGGACGAGCCGGGCGTGGGCGGGGTCGGCGTGGAAGGCCGTGATCGCCAGCCGCTCGTCGCTGAACAGCGAGACGCCTTCGGGCAAGTAGGTGGTATCCGCGCCGTAGCTGTGCACCGTTACGCTGCCCGCCAGCACATCCTCAGTGATTTGCCACTGCGCCTCACCCTCCGCGCTGCTGCCCACGCTGATTAGTTCGGGCGGCGTGGTCTTGAACACGGGCGGAGGCTGTTCGCCGGCAGGCGCGAGGGGGAGGCTGAGCTGTGCCGGATGCATCGGGCCGGTGTGGAGGGTGAGCGTGCAGGCATGGGGTGACGGCCAAAGCATGGGGAAGAGGTTGCTGCCGAGCGTCAGCCGAATGCGGTGGCCGGGCCGCCAGCGGTAGCCGGTGGCTTTGAGAGGGAGGCGCACCTCGTAAATCTCGCCGGGCGTCAGCGGCTGCGGCGCGGTGTGGCTCGCGCGGTGCGTCAGGTTGAGCGCGCCCTGGGTCACCAGCGCCGAGGTGCCGTCGGGGTGCACATCACACAGGCGGGCCGCCAGCGTGGCGACCGGCGCCGTGCAGCTGACATGCATGTTCAGTTCGGGGAAGCCGAGCACTTCGAGCGGCTCGGCCAGCGGCTCGCTGGTAAAGGTCAGGGCAAGCGCCTCGTCCGGGCGCTGATCGCGGGCCAGACCATTGGGCGCGCTGCCGCCGCCGGAGCTGAACGGGCCGCTGAGGCCCCCGGTGGGGCGGTGCTGAATTTCTGATTTCTGATTTTGGATTGCGGGTAGTGGAGTGAGGCGGAGAGTGTCCAGGTGATAAATCGTCGCTCTTGAATTATCAAGCGTTGGAAAGCTGCGCCACTCGCCGTTCTGCGCAGCGGGGAAGGGGGCGGGCGGCGTCCACTCCCGCAGAAAAACGGTGACCGGCGGTTCGGCCATCACGCCGTTGTCTTCGCCCTTGAGCCAGTAATCGAAGAAGCGCAGCATCTCGTGTAGGTGGTCGAGGTTGGGGCCGGGGTAGCCGTCCGCCGGATAGACATGCCCCCAGTTGCCGATGAGGGCCTTGCGCGGCGCGTTGAGGCATCGCGCCTGCATCCGTAGCACGGCGTCGGTGTAGCCGTCGTTCCAGCCGCCGATATGAAAGAGCGCGCAGGTGAGGCGTTCATACTCCGGCGCGAGCGAGCCGCTGCGGTAGTAGGGGCCGTCCGTCTGTTGCCGGAGCCACTCGATCAGCCAGGGCGGCGTTTGCTCCAGCCGTTCCCGCCACGTCTCCGCCCATCTCTCTTTCAGGTACTCGGCCTTCGGGGGCAGAGCGTTCATCGCCACCATGCTCACCGCGTACTGCGCCAGGTCGCTCAGCGTCAGGCAGCCGCCGAAGTAATGCACGTCCGTTAGATAGCGATCGTCGGTGGCGTACATGGGGATGATGGCCTTGAGGTGCGGCGGTTGGAGTTTGGCCACCTGAATGCTGGTGAAACCGCCGTAACTGATGCCCCACATGCCGACGCTGCCGTTGCACCACGGTTGCGCCGCCAGCCATTCGACGACCTCGTAGCCGTCCTGCGTCTCCTCGGGCGTGTACTCATCGCGGGCCAGGCCGCCGCTGGAGCCGGTGCCGCGCACGTCCACCCGGCAGCCCACGTAGCCGCGCTGCGCGAAATACGTCATCCGCGCCGCGTCGCTGTTGTAGCGCCAGTCGTCCTTGCGATAGGGGATCATCTCGAGGATGGCCGGGAAACGCTCGCCCCGTTCACGTGGGACCGGCCGCCACAGGTTGGCCGAGAGTTCGACGCCATCGCGCATGCGCAGGCGGACGTTGTGTTGGACTTGCGTGTCGTAGAGTTGGAACATCCGTTGCTCTCCAATCCATGAACGCCTCTCCGCTCCTATCCGTTTCATCCGTTGTCGCTTGACAGCCCCATTTTTGCACCTATACTTCGTGCCAGCAAGCCACTCCCTAAGCAAACGCATATCGTCACACCGCAGCTACGCCATCGGATGTCGAAACATGACTATCGGCACCTCGTCCTCGGACTGGGGGGATTGGGGAGCGCCGCCGCTTACTGGCTGGCGCGCCGCGCCGGGGCCGAGGTGCTCGGCCTAGAGCAGTTCGAGTTGGGCCATGACCGTGGCGGCTCGCACGATCATTCGCGCATTATCCGGCTTTCGTATCACACACCGGGCTATGTTCGACTGGCGCAGGCCGCTTATGCGGCCTGGGCGGCGCTGGAGGCCGACTCGGGCGAGAAGCTGATTCTCAAGACGGGCGGCCTCGATCTGTTCCCGGCCGGCGGCGTCATCCAGCTGACGGCCTATACCGACAGCCTGACCGTGGGCGGGGGCGGTTTGCCGATTTGTGTGTAATTTCGTAGGCGCGGCTCTCAGACCCGCGCCTACAGGCCGAATTACACAATTTTCGGCATACGGCCGTGGCGGGCGTCTCGTTCGAGTTGCTCGACGCTGCCGAGACCATGCGCCGCTGGCCGCAATGGCGACTGCCCGACAACGTGACCGTGCTCTTCCAGTCGGAGAGCGGCATCGCGCCCGCCAATCGGGGCGCGGCCGTTCACCGCCGGCTGGCGCGCGAATACGGCGCGACCCTCCTCGACCAATCTCCAGTTTCTCATCTTCGATCTTTGAACGGCGAGGTCGAAGTCTTCACGCCGCATCACACCTACCGCTGCGAAAAACTGATCCTGACCGCCGGCGCCTGGTCGAACCACTGGCTGGGCAGCTTCGGCATTCACTTGCCCCTGACCGTGACACAGGAGCAGTTGACGTACTTCGCCACGCCGCATCTGGAGGAGTTCGCGCCGGAGCGCTTCCCGATCTGGATCTGGATGGACGAGCCGTGCTTCTATGGCTTCCCGGCCTACGGCGAACGGGGCGTGAAGGGCGCCCAGGATGTGGGGGGGCGTGAGGTGACCGCCGAGACCCGTACTTTTGAGCCGGATGCGGCCAACCTGCAGCGGCTGTCTGCGTTCTTCGAGCGGTATCTGCCGCGCGCCTGCGGCCCGCCGCTGCTCACCAAGACCTGCCTGTACACCCTCACGCCCGACCGCGACTTCGTCATTGACGCGCTGCCCGCCCACCCGAACGTCCTCGTCGCGATCGGCGCAGCCCACGACTTCAAGTTCTCGTCGCTTATCGGCCGGATACTGGCGGACCTGGCAGTGGACGGCAGCACGCCACACGACCTGACGCCGTTCAAAATTAACCGACCTGTTTTGCAGATGGCACACCCGCCTCGGAATTTCATGATCTAGCGCCAAACCCTCAAGGCGCGTCGGGCGGTTGAGTTCCGAGCCTGACCGCGCCTCAATCCATGCCGGAGGCCCTCATGTTCTTCAAGCGCAGTTTCTCCCTCATCCTCAGCCTCGCCTACCTGCTGGCCGCTTGCGCCGGGCCGGCTACGCCCTCCGACGCGCCAACGGCTGCGCCAACCGGGCCCGGCCAGCCCGTCACGCTCACCATCGGCTGGATCGGCCAGCCGGATACCCTCAATCCGGCCTATGCCTTCCTCGCCACCTCCTATGTGGTCTTTGATCTGACTTATAGCTCGCTGTTGAAGGAGGGGCCGGACGGCAAATATCAGGGTGACCTGGCGCAAGCCTGGCAAAGCTCGGACGATGGGTTGACGTGGACGTTCACCCTCAAAGACAATCTCAAGTGGCACACCGGGGCGCCGCTCACCGCCGAGGACGTGGCCTGGAGCATCAACGAGATCAAGAATGACCCCGATGGCTGGTCCACGCTCGTCAACTACACCAACGGTTTCAAAGCGGTGACCGCGCCCGACCCGCGGACGGTGCAGATCACGCTCGAGTATCCCATCGGCAACATGGAGTACCGGGTCTCGTTCCTGTATGCTCTGTGGCGCCCGGACTTTGAGCCGCTGACGACGACCGAGGCGCTCCAGAACTTTGCCAACGACAAGCTCATCGGCAGTGGCGCGTTCAAGCTGAACCGTTTCGACAAGGAGCGTGGCGTGGTCATCCTGGATAAGAACCCGGATTTCTACGACGGCGCGCCTAAGGTTGACCAGGTGATCCTGCGCACGTTCGACAACGGCGACGCCCTGGTGCAGGCGCTCAAGGTCGGCGACGTGGATGTGATCTACCAGGTGCCGAGTAGCGCCTTTGCCACGGTGAAGGGCTTCGCCAACGTGACCGCCGTGCAAACACCCTCGCGCTCCTTTGACGAGTTGATCATCAACTCCGCGCCCGAAGACCGCGACCCGCGCCCGACCGGCCACCCGGCGTTGCGCGATCCGCAGGTGCGCCTGGCGCTGGCCCATGCCATCAACAAGCAAGATCTGGTGGATGTGGTGTTGCAGGGGCTGGGCAAGCCGGGCTGGTCCATCGTCGCCCCGAGCCTGGGGGGCGGCTTCTGGCACAATCCCGCTATCGAAGATCACGCCTTCGACCTCGCCAAAGCGAACCAGATCCTCGACGAAGCCGGTTACCCGAAAGGCCCGGACGGCATCCGCCAGAAGGACGGCCGGCGGCTGGAGTTCCGCCTGCAACACGCGGCCGACTCCTCGGAGTATCCGCGTGTCGCCAGCCTGCTGGCCGGCTGGTTCAGCCAGATCGGCGTGAAGGTGAACGTGGAGGCGGTGGACCCGGACACGCTCACCGGCCTGACCACCGGCGTCGGCGATTACGATCTAGTCATCTGGGGCTGGGGCGGCGACCCCGACCCCGACTTCATCCTCAGTATCATGCTGTGCGACCAGTTCGAAGTGGGCGGCTGGAGCGACAGCGGCTACTGCAACGCCGAGTACGATCAGCTCTACCTCGACCAGCAACGCGCCAGCGATCTTGCCCAGCGCCAGGCCACCATCTACAAAATGCAGGAGCTGCTCTTCCGCGATAAGCCCTACATCGTGCTCTACAACTACGACTCGCTCGAGGCTTACCGCTCCGACCGCTTCACCAACTTCCCGGACTTCATTACGAACCCCTCCCTCACCGTTTCACTCATCTCGGCTTTCTCGCTGGCGAAGGTGGAGCCGGTGAAGTAGGGGGCGCTACCGCGATGATGGACCGCCGCGATTATGTGCTGCGCAAGTTCATGATGGCCGCGTTGACGCTGGCGGTGGTTGTGGTGGTGGATTTCTACCTGTTTCGCGTGTTGCCCGGCGACCCGGTGCGGGCCGTCATCGGGCGCAACGTGCGCCTCTCACGCGAGGCGCAGGAGGCGCTGCGGGCGCAGTTCGGGCTGGATCGTCCGCTGCACGAGCAGTTCTTCGCCACACTGGCGCAATGGGCGCAGGGCAACCTCGGCGTTTCCTGGTCGCTGCGACGGCCGGTGGCTGACGTGTTGCTCTCCAAGCTGGGCAACACGCTGCTGCTCATTTCGCTCGGCCAGGTGCTCTCGATTGTGTTGGGGGTAGCGCTGGGGCTGTTCGCCGGCTGGAAGCGCAAGACGGCTATTGACGTCGGCTCGCTGACGTTCTCGCTGATTACCTGGGCCATCCCCACGTTCTGGCTGGGCATCATCCTGCTGGCGGCGGGCAGCACCTGGCTCGGCCTGCCCACCGGCGGCACCGTCAGCCCGGAGAACGTGGGCCGGCCCATCTGGGAGGTCTGGCCCGATTACGCGCGCCATCTTATCCTGCCCACGCTCACCTTCACCATCGTTTACCTGGGCGAGTACATGCTCATCATGCGCTCCTCGGTCCTGGAGGTGCTGAGCGAAGATTACATCCTGACGGCCAAAGCCAAGGGGATGAGCCACTGGCAAGTGCTGCGCCATCATGCCTTCAAGAACGCTCTGCTGCCGATTGTGACCCTGGTGGCCCTCAACCTGGGCTTCACCGTCGCCGGCGCGATCTACATCGAGACTGTCTTCTCCTACGACGGCTTGGGCAAGCTGTTTCAGGAGGCGCTGGATAAACAGGACTTCCCGCTGCTACAAGGCGCGTTTCTGCTGCTGGCCGTGGCCGTCATCGGCGCCAACCTGCTGGCCGATTTGCTGTACGCCTATCTCGATCCGCGGGTGAAAGCGGCATAAATCTCGAATCTCAAATCTGGAAAATGTCCGAACGCTGGCCCCTCCTCAAACGCAACCTGGCCGAGTTCTGGCGCGTGTTCCGCCGCAACCGCCCGGGGATGCTGGGCGCGTTCCTGCTGTTCAGCGCCTTGTTCGTGGCGATGTTTGCGCCGGCGCTCACGCCGCATGATCCGCAGGCTACCATTCGCGACGCCGCTGGCCGGCCGCTGACGTTTGCCTCGCCCTGGGAACACGCGCCGCTCGGCACCGACGACGCCGGCCACGACATCTGGGCGCAGCTGGTCTTCGGCGCGCGCGCCTCGCTGCTGGTCGGCTTTCTCGCCGGCTCGTTGTCCATGCTGGTCGGCAGTCTGTTCGGCCTCCTGGCCGGCTACTTCGGCGGCTGGCGCGATACGCTCCTGATGCGCGCCACCGATGTATTGCTCGTCATCCCCGATATCCCGCTGATGTTGATCCTGGTCGCCAGCGTGCGCCAGCTCAACCTGGGCCTCTCGCCGCAGGTCATCCTTATCCTGGTCATCGGCCTGCTGTACTGGACGAGCACCGCGCGCCTGATCCGGTCGCAGGTGCTGACCATCAAGGAGCGGCAATTCGTGGCCCGGGCACGCGCCATCGGCGCCGGGCACGCCTACATCATCACGCGCCACATCCTCCCACAGGTCATGCCGCTCATCGTCGCCAACACGGTGCTCATCATCTCGACGGCCATCCTGGTCGAGTCCGGCTTGGCCTTCCTCGGCCTGGGCGACCCGACGCGGCCCTCGTGGGGGACGATGATCAACTTTGCCTTCAGCCGCAATGCCATCACCAACGGCGCCTGGTGGTTCTATCTGCCGCCCGGCCTGGCGATTGTCTGGGTCTCGCTCGGCTGCGTGCTGCTCGGTAACGTGCTCGAAGAAATCCTCAACCCGCGCCTCACGGCGCATCATCTGGAAGGGGATGAGAAGATGGTGCTGCGGGCCGGAGGGGACAGGGGGCAGGTGACAAGTGAAGCGTGACACCCAGCCCCGCTCCCCCGCTCCCCGTCCCCTGCTGAGCGTCCGTCACCTCAGCACGGATTTCGTGAGCGCCGAGGGCGCGGTGGTGCATGCGCTGGAGGATGTATCCTTCGACGTGCATCCGGGCGAGACGCTGGGGCTGGTGGGGGAGAGCGGCTGCGGCAAGACCACAACGATGCTCTCGCTGCTGCGCCTGCTGCCGGCGGCGGGCCGCATCACCGCCGGCCAGGTGCGGTTCGATGGAACCGATCTGCTGATGTTGAGCGAGCGCGAGATGCGCCGCTACCGCTGGAAAGAGATCGCCATGGTGTTCCAGGGCGCCATGAACGCGCTCAACCCGGTCTATACCATCGGCCACCAGATTCGCGAGGCCATCCTGTTGCACGAAGACGTAGACCGGGCCGCCGCCGATGAGCGGGTCGAGGCCTTGCTCGACCTGGTTGGCATCGCCAGGAGCCGCAAGGAACAATATCCCCACCAGTATTCCGGCGGGATGCGCCAGCGCGCGATGATTGCGATGGCGCTGGCCTGTCGGCCGCGCCTGCTCTTCGCCGACGAGCCGACGACGGCCCTCGACGTCATGGTACAGGCTCAGGTGCTGGAGCTGCTCAGAACCATCCAGAAGGAACTGGGCCTGGCGCTGGTGCTGGTGACTCATGACCTGGGCGTGGTGGCCGAGGCCTGCGACTCGGTGGCCGTAATGTACGGCGGCAAGGTGGTCGAGTATGGCCCCGCCGACCGCGTGTACAACGCGCCGCAGCATCCCTACACGCAGCGTCTGCTGGAGGCCTTCCCCGACCTCAACCAGCCCGGCGAGTCGCTCGCCTCCATCCCCGGCTACCCGCCGCGCCTCAACGCCCTGCCGCCCGGCTGCCGCTTCGAGCCGCGTTGCCACAAGAAGCTGGAAGTGTGCGCACAGGTTGCGCCAAAGCTGATTGATGTTTCGCTCTTGCAGGAAGCGGGGAGCAGGAAGCCGGACGAAGCTGCTTCTTCCCTCTTCCTTCAGACTCCTTTCTTGAAGCATGTCGTTGCCTGTCACCTGTGCTCCGGCACGGAGGTCGCCTGGCTGTGACCGCCTTCGCCCAGCAAGGGCCGCCGATGCTGGAAGTCCGCAACCTGGTCAAGCATTTTCCGGTGGCGCGCACCTTGCCGGAGCTGCTGGCCCGCCGGCCGCCCAAGCTGGTGAAGGCCGTGGATGGCGTCTCGTTTGCGCTGGCGCGCGGCGAGGTGCTGGCGCTGGTCGGCGAAAGCGGCTGTGGCAAGACGACGATTGCCAGGACTCTCATCGGCCTGGAGGAACAGATGGAGGGCGAGATCCTGTTCAACGGGCAACTCACCGGCGCGCAGGCGCGGCGCGTGCGCGCGGCCATGCTTACGCTGGAAACGCAGCGCCACAGCCTCGAAGACCCGAAGGCGATGCCGGCCCGGCTCGCCCTCCGTGCTCTGCGTCAACGCGCACAGATGGTCTTTCAGGACCCGTACGAATCGCTCAACCCGCGCGCCACGATATTCGACATCGTCTCCGAGCCGCTGGAGGTGCACGGCCTGGCCCGTCGGCGCGCCGACCGACTGGCCCGCGCCACCGGGGCACTGGAGGACGCCGGCCTGCGCCCCGCCCAGGATTATCTGTTTCGTTACCCGCATGAGTTGAGCGGCGGCCAGCGCCAGCGTGTGGTCATCGCCGCCGCGCTGGTGCTTCAGCCCGAACTGCTCATTGCCGACGAACCGGTCTCGATGCTCGACGTGTCGGTGCGCGCGGAAATCCTCAACCTGTTGCGTGACCTGCGCCGGACGCGCGGCATCAGCCTGCTCTTCATCACCCATGACTTGAGCACCGTCGCCTACTTCGCCGACCGGATCGCCGTGATGTACCTGGGCCGCATCGTCGAGCTTGGCCCGACGCGCGAGGTGCTGAAGAACCCGCAGCACCCGTACACCCGGGCGCTGCTCTCGGTCATCCCCGTGCCCAACCCGCGCCTGCGTCGCCAGCGCGTCATCCTGCAGGGCGAGACGCCCAATCCCCTCGACCTCCCCAGCGGCTGCCGCTTTCACCCGCGCTGCCCCGTTGCCTTCGAGCGTTGCCCGCACGTTGACCCTCAACTCGTGACCGTCAGCGGTCAGCCGTCAGCGGTCAGCCCACAGCAGCACCAGGCAGCCTGTTGGCTGGTAAACGGGCAATGACCTCTTGGCTTTATGACCCGGGTGATTGAACGCTTCTTTGGATCGAGTTGCTCGAATTTCGCGAACGACCGAGCCGGGATTCGTGCTCATTCGCGAAATTCGCTGCAAAGCGATCCGTCGTTTTTCCACTGTAAAACGTCATGACTTCTTTCGCCGCCGACTCTCGTTTGCTTCAGCTCGATTATGCCGGCGCGCGACTGTCCCTCACAGTTCTGACTCCGCGCCTGTTCCGCGTGCGCTTTGCGCCGGACGGCCGGTTTGCACCGCGCCGCTCGTGGGCGGTCGCCAGGGCCGAGGAGGCCTTTGCGCCGGTTCCGTTTGTGGTGGACGTCCTTCGCTCTGCGAAGGCAGCCGCCGACGCGGTCACTTTGAAGACCGAGGCTGTGACGGTGTCCCTCCAGCGCCACGCGCCGCAACTCGGCTTCGCGGATGCAGCCGGCCGCGCCTTCTGCGTTGACGCGGAGCCGATGATCGAGCGCCGCGCGCACAAGCAGATTGCGCCCGATGAACGGTTCTACGGCTTCGGCCAGCGCATGGGCCTGCTGGAGAAGACCGGCCAGCGCCTCGTCAACTGGACGACGGACCCCGCACGCGCACACGGCAACGACCTGGAGCAGATGTATCTCGCCATCCCGCTCTATCTCGCGCTTCAGCCGGGCCTGGCCTATGGCGTCTTCTTCAACACCACCTGGCGCAGCAGCTTCGACGTGGGCCGGGAGCGGCCCGGCGTGTTGCAGATGAGCACGGACGGCGGCGCGCTGGATTACTATGTGGCCTACGGCCCAACCCCGGCGGAGGTGTTGCAAAGCTGGCGCGATCTGCTGGGCGCGATGCCGCTGCCGCCGCGCTGGTCGCTCGGCCATCACCAGAGCCGCTGGGGGTATCAATCCGCCGAGGAAATCCGTCGGCTTGCCGAAGAGTTCCGCGCACGGCGCCTGCCCTGCGATGTCCTCCACTTCGATATTGACTACATGCACGGTTATCGCGTCTTCACCTGGCACCCCGAGCGGTTTCCGAATCCCAAATCTCTCATCGCGGATCTCAACGAAGCAGGCTTCCGCGTCGTCACCATCATTGACCCCGGCGTCAAGGCCGACCCGGACTATACGGTCTATCGCCAGGGCCTGGCCCACGATTACTTCATCCGCCGGGCCGACGGAGAGGTGGTGCACGGCTATGTCTGGCCGGATGACGCGGTGTTTGCGGATTTTGCGCGGCCCGAGGTACGGGCCTGGTGGGGCGGGTTGCAGCGCGTGCTGACCGAGGCCGGCGTCAGTGGCGTGTGGAACGACATGAACGAGCCGGTGATCTTCGATAAGCCGTTCAGCGCGGGCGGCGGAGGCGTAGGGACGCTGCCGCTGGACGCGGTGCAGGGGCCGGCGGACGAGCCGACCACTCATGCCGAACTGCACAACCTCTACGGCCTGCAGATGGCGCGCGCCTCGTACGAGGGCCTGCGCCGATTGCTGGGGGACGAGCGCCCCTTCGTGCTCACGCGCTCTGGCTACGCCGGCATCCAGCGCTGGTCGGCGTGCTGGATGGGCGACAACAGCTCCTGGTGGGAACATCTCGAAGCGGCGCTGCCGCAGCTCTGTAACATGGGGCTGAGCGGCGTCCCCTTCGTCGGCGTGGATATCGGCGGCTTCGGCGGCAACGTCTCCGGCGAGCTGCTGGCGCGCTGGATTCAGGTGGGCGCCCTCTTGCCGTTCTGCCGCAATCATTCGGCGTGGGATACGGCGCGGCAGGAGCCATGGGTCTTCGGCGAGCGCATCGAGTCCATCTACCGCGACTATCTCAACCTGCGTTACCGGCTGCTGCCGTATCTGTACACCTTGTTCTGGGAGGCGGCGCAGACCGGCGCGCCGATCCTGCGCCCGTTGCTCTATCACTTCCCCGACGACTCGCAGACCGCGTATCTGCATGATCAGGTGATGCTTGGTCCGAGCCTGCTGGCCGCGCCCATCCTGCGTCCCGGCCAGACGCACCGCGCCGTGTATCTGCCGGCGGGCGCGTGGGTGGATTGGCACACCGGAGAGCGTTTCGATGGGCCGACGCATGTGCTGGCGCACGCGCCGCTGGAACGGATGCCGCTGTACGCGCGGGCCGGCGCGATCATTCCGCTCGGCCCCGAGCTGCAGCATACCGACGAAAACCCGCGCACCACGATGAGCGCGCTCACCCTGCTCGTTGTCCCCGGCGAAGGCGAGGGCGTGTTGTACGAGGACGATGGCCACACCTTTGCTTATGAGCGCGGCGAGTGGTGCGTCACGCGCTACGAGCTGCGGCGCTCCGGCGACGGGCTGACGCTGCGCGCCCTCCCGCGGGAGGGTCGCTACACGCCGCCGGCCCGGACCGCGCGGGTGAAAGTGCTCGGCGGCGGCGAAACTCAGCGCGCGGACGATCCGCAGGGGTGGGCGGTCAAGTTGAACTAGTACGGGCGAGGCGCAGATTGCCCCTGCGCGCGCGGGTCTAACGCGGCCCGCCGGCCTCCAGCTCGGCCACGGCCTGGCGCGCGGCGGCGATCACGGCCTCGACCTCGGCGTCCGTCAACTCCGGGTACATCGGCAGGCTGACGATCTCGCGCGTGGCGCGTTCGGTAATGGGCAGCGAGCCGGGGCCGCCGCCGAACGGTGCGTAGGCGGTCTGCTCGTGGCAGGCCAGCGGGTACTGGATGGTCGTGCCCACGCCGAGCTGTTGCAGGCGTTCGCGCAGCCGGTCGCGCTGCGGATGCCGCACGACGAAGAGATGCTCCACGCCCGTGTCGCCGGGCCGGGCGGCAAAGCTCGGCAACTGCGGCGGCAGACCGGCGCGATAGCGCGCGGCGATCTCGCGGCGGCGGGCGTTGTCCGCATCCAGGTGTGCCAGCCGCACGCGCAGCATGGCGGCGTGCAATTCATCCAGGCGCGAGTTCCAGCCGTGGGTGGCGCTGTGGTAACGCTCGGCCCAGCCGTATTCTCTCAGCAACCGCAGCTTCTCGGCAGTCTCGTCGTCGTCCGTCGTCACCAGCCCGCCGTCGCCGAACGCGCCCAGGTTCTTCGTCGGGTAAAAGCTCCAGGCCGCAGCCAGGCCGAACGTCCCCACCTTGCGCTCGCCATGCCGCGCGCCGTGCGCCTGCGCGCAGTCTTCGATGATGATCAGGTTGTGCGCCTGCGCCAGGGCCGTCAGCGCCGTCATATCTGCCGGGTTGCCGTACAGGTGGACGGGGACAAGGGCGCGTATGCGCGCGCCGTTCGGCGAGGTGATCGCCCGCGACACGGCCTCCGGGTCGAGCGTGAGGGTATCCGGTGAAAGTTCGACGAAGACCGGGCGCGCGCCGGCCTCCACGATCGCCGCCAGTGTGGCGCTGGCCGTCAGTGAGGGCACGATGATCTCATCGGCTGCGCCGAGGCCTGCCGCACGCAGCGCCAGCCAAAGCGCCTCGGTGCCGGAGGCCACGCCCAGCGCATGCTTCACGCCGAGCCAGTCCGCGAACTCACGCTCGAAGGCGAGCGTCTCCGGGCCGAGGATGTAGCGCCCGGATTCGAGCACGCGGCGGATGGCGGAATTGATCTCGACGCGATAGCGTTCGTAGGCGGCGCGGGGATTGGCGGGGAGGATCATACGCTGCCCTCTGCCGGCGGCTGCACGACGAAGGCCGGGGTGTCCATCTCTGCCAGCGGCAGCACCTGGTAGTGGGCGAAGTTGTACACCGGGGCCGTCGCCAGCAGGCGCTCCAGCTCCTCGTTGGAGGTCACGTCGTAGATCCACGCGCCGCCGTGCCGGCCCACGAGGTGGTAGCGGGCGACGAGCTTGCCGGCCTCCTTGAGTCTGGCGGCGTAGTCCGGCATGCGCATCACGGCCTGAATCATCTCGGGCCGCAGCCGCGCCAGTTCCAGTTCCCACAAAATCAGAAACTTCATGGTCCAGCTCCTTGTTGAGTTATCTGCGCCGGATCGGCCTCCGGCAGCAGGATTCGCCGATGATAGGCGGCCTCGATCTCGCGGCCTTTGGCCTGCACCGAGACGTGGCAGCGCAGGTGGCGCGCCGGCAGGTTGCCATCTAGCTCGCACAACACCAATAGCCGAAACTCCGCGCCCGAGTCCAGGTACGGCTTGAGGAACAGCCACTGCGCCAGCGAGTCGTTGTGCTGGGCGATGATCATCAGCTCGGGCTGGCGCCGGATCAGGTCTTTGAGGAGGCCGGAGATGGATAGCTTGACGCCGACCGGCGCGCTGACCTCGGCCTTGATCTCGCCGCCGATGTCCGGCTCGGGCTGGCCGGAACGGCGCTGTGAGGCCGGGTAGAGGCGCAAGAAGCGCAGCCGGGGCGTTGGGGATTGCGCCTGCACGATGAGCAGGTCGGCCAGGGCGAAATCCTTGCGCCGCCGCGTGCGCTTCGTCCCGCCGCTCTGGCTGAGGAAGTCCAGAAAGACATCGAAGCGGAAGACGGCGTGGCGCGTTTCGTCATAGATCAGGCCGCTGCCCAATTGCCCGCGTTCGCGCGGCGGCAGGGCGTTGAAGTTCAGGCGCTCCGCCTGTTTGGAGACTCGGACTCGGAATGGTCCCAGGCGCATGTGGCGTTCCTCGGCGCAACGGTTTCAGCCCGCCCCGACTTTGCGCCGCAGCTTGCGCGCGGGCTGCGGCGGGCGATTCGCCGGGCGTTTCGGCCTGGGCTGCGGCAGCACCGCCTGCTTCATCGCCGTGAACTCGGTCAGCACGCCGGCGACGATGGCTTGCGGGTCGGGCAGCAGGCCGGCGTCCGTGGCGACGCCCACGCATACCTCGCCCGCGTAACTCAGGATGCTGACGCCCAACGCCAGGTTGCCCGGCTGCGGCACCCAGAACATGATGCCGCGGAGGGGCCGTCCGGCCAGGTACACCACCTCGCGCGGGCCGGGCACGTTGGTCATCACCGCCGAGGCTTTCGCGGCAAAGAATTTGACGATCAGCTCTTCGATCTGAACGGGCGTCAGCCCCATGGCGCCGAGGATGTGGAAGGCGACGACGGCCTCGGGCGTGTCCTTGATGGCGTCCATGCGCGCCTTGAGCACGCGGATGCGGCGCAGCGGGTCGCGCACGCCTACCGGCAGTGAGAGCGGCACCAGCCCGAACCGGTTGCCCATCTCGGCTAGCGCCTCCGGAGGGCGCAGGTTGACGGGCACCAGCGCGCGCACGTTCAGCCCGGCCACCGGCTGACCGCGGCTCTCCAGGTAACGGCGCAGCCCGCCGACGGCGGCGGCCAGCAGCACATCGTTCACCGTGCCGTTCAGCGCCTGGCCCACCGCCTTGACCTCGGCCAGCGACAGCCGTTCGCTCCAGGCCACGCGCTTGGGCACGCCGCACCGTCCTTTGAGGAGAGTCTTGCGGTCCGGGCTGAGCAGGGTGAGCTTGCCCAGGGCCAGGCCGAAGCTTGCGCCCACGGCCAGCCGCTCGGCGATCTGGAATGGATGCGTGAGCGCCTCCAGCCCCTCCTGCGCCAGGCTTTCGGCGACGGCGCGAGTCTGATCCACGGCCTTCACGGTCTGCGCCAGCAGGCGCGTGAGCCAGGGGCGTTGGCGGCGGCGCTTGGCGGATGTGGGCGCTTTGGGCCAGGGCGCCTTCGAGTCGGAGTCGGTGAGCGAGAGCAGCACCTGCACCAGCGCCAGCCCGTCGGCCAGGCAGTGATGGAGGCAACTGATGAGGGCGCTGCCCGCCCCATAGCGTTCGACCACGTACATCTGCCAGAGCGGCTTGGCGCGGTCGAGCGGACGGCTCATCAGCTCACCGGCCAGCGTTTGTAGCACAGCCTCGTCGCCGGGCGCGGGCAGCTCGAGGCGGTGCAGATGGTCGTCGAGGTCGAAGTCGGGCGCCGTTTCCCAGCGCGGCAGGCCCAGCCCCAGCCTCGGCTCGCGCACGCGCTGGGTGAAGCGCGGGAAGAACGGCAGCAGGCGATGTTCGAGGGTGGCCCGGAGGCGTTTCACGTTGAGCGGCGCATCGAACATCATCACCCCGACGATAAGCGCCATGTTGGTCGGCTTGTCCATGTGTAGCCAGGCGGCGTCCACGCTGGAGAACGGTTCGGATCGGGGCATGCGGGCCTCCGGGCGGGCGAGTGTGGGTTAGATTTTACCCCTTTCGTCCCCTCGGCCCTAGCCCTTCAGCCAGCCGGAGAAAGGAGCGGGGCCCTTTCCGCTTTGCCCCACCTCCGCTATGATGCCGGGTGTCAGTAGGCATCAACCATCAATCATCAATCATCCCATGTCCTTCACTCCCGCCACTCGCATGCAGCGCCTGCCGGCCTGCCGCGCACGCAACGGCATCAACCATCAATCATCAATCATCCCATGTCCTTCACTCCCGCCACTCGCATGCAGCGCCTGCCGGCCTACTTCTTTCAACAGCTCAACCAGAGGCTGGCGGAGCTGAAGGCGCAGGGCCGCGAGGTCATCCGCCTGGACGCCGGCTCGCCGGACATGCCGTCCGCGCCGCACATCGTCGCCGCATTGGAAGAGTCGGCGCGGGACCCGCACAACCACGGCTACCAGAACTACGCCGGAATCCCCGAATACCGCGCCGCCTGGGCCGAGTGGTATCGTCGCCGCTTCGGCGTGGCGCTGGACGCGACGACCGAAGTGCTTGGGCTGATCGGCTCGAAGGAGGGGATATTCAACCTGCACCTGGCCGTGGTGAACGAAGGCGAGGTGGTGCTGGTGCCCGACCCCGGCTACCCGGCCTACACCGCCGGCGCCCTGTTTGCCGGCGGGCGCGTCGTCCCGCTGCCGCTGCGGGCGCAGAACGGTTACCTGCCGGACTTCACCGACCTCCCGGAGGCGACGCTGCGCGCCGCGCGCCTGCTCTGGCTCAACTACCCCAACAACCCCACCGGCGCCACCGCCTCGCTGGAGTTCTTCGCCGAAGCGGTCGCGCTGGCGCGGCGCTACGGCTTTCTCATCGCCCACGATGCGCCCTACACCGAGATCGTCTATGACGGCGACCGCGCGCCCAGCCTGCTGCAGATCCCCGGCGCGCGCGAAGTGGCGGTGGAGTTCCACTCGCTCTCCAAAACGTACAACATGGGCGGCTGGCGGCTGGGCGTGGCGGTGGGCAACGCCGCCGTGCTGCGCGCGCTGGCCACGCTCAAGAGCAACATCGATTCGGGGACGTTCAAGGCGGTGCAGGCCGCCGGCATCGCCGCGCTCTCCGGCGACCAGAGCTGGACGGAGGCCCGCAACGCCCACTACCGTCGCCGCCGCGACCTGGCCGTGGCCGCCCTGCGCGCGGCGGGCCTGCAGGTGGAGACGCCGCCGGCCGCCCTCTACCTCTGGGCGCGGCTGCCGGACGGAGTGGATGAATGTGCTTACGTGACCGACCTGTTGGATCAGACCGGCGTCAGCCTGACCCCCGGCTCGGTCTTCGGCCCGAGCGGCAAAGGCCATGTGCGCGTCTCGCTGTGTTTGGCGGATGAGAAGCTGCAGGAGGCGCTGGAGAGGGTGGCGGGGTTTAGAGCCTATCTCTAAACCTCACGTTCCGGCGCAGAAAGCGCTGGTTTTCGCGAAGAATCGCGCGGTAGAAGTGAACGGCTCAACCGTCATCGGGCCGGTGACGAACACGGTCTTCACGAGCGGGGGCTCGGGCGTGTGGTCGTACAGCCCCGGCAGCGCGGGCAGCCACCGCTTCGACAATCCTTCGACTTCGCTCAGGACAGGCTTCAGCGTCACCGTTCCTTCGGCTTCGCTCAGGACATGGCTGGGCGGCGGAACGCACATCAAGGTGAAGGGCCTGGCGCGGGTAGAGCCGCGCCTGATGGTTCAGCAAAGCGCGCCGCCGGCCAACACCACCTGGCGGGTGTACTACTACGCCGCCGGCCGGCCGATGGCGATGCGGGTGCTGCCGCCCGGCAACGCCACCGGCACGTTATACTACCTGCACACCGACCACCCTTCGGCTCCACCAGCCTGGTGACGGACGCGGGCGGCGGCGCAGCGGCGCAATGACTGGCCACCAATAGGTAGATCCCAGATTAGCAGCGAAGATTAGCAGCGAAGAGCAGAGCCGGGGTAAACCACTGAAGCACTGAGGCCGCTGAGCGCACAGAGTCAGCGGCCTCCACGTTCTCATCCCTTCAGTGCTCTAACTCACATCGCCAGCCGCTGGCGCTGGTCGCCGTGGAGGATGTGCAGCGCGGTGACCGCCGCGAGTTGC
>JBBIQY010000003.1:0-99049 GCA_037442085.1 Anaerolineae bacterium | reverse complement strand
GGCTGCCTGGCGATGTACCACATGGATCATCCAAACGAACAGGTCACCGCCTATTTCGTCCACGACTATTACAGTGAGCGTTGGATGCGCGCCGAGGGCGCAACCTATATCCACAGCCCGCGTATCACTTCACCGATGGGCCACGGTCTGGCGGCCTTCAGCAGCCGTGAAGCTGCCGAGGGCTTTGCCAAGTCCTACTGTGGCGACATAGAATGTGAGGTGTTGAGCTTCGATGAGATGCGCCTGCACGTGCACCTGACCGTGCATGGGTGAAGCGTAGCGCGCTACTCTCCGATGCGGCAGGCGCAGCGCCCTTCGTCCACCGCGACTGGCATAGGTGCTGCTCCGAAAAACTCCGCTGACCACGAAGATTTTCGGGCTTGGAGCTGCGGCTGGAAGCCGCGCTGTGGCTCGATATAGACCGAGGAGAAATCAATGAAGATAAAACCATTCGTAACCTGTTTGCTCCTGACGCTGACCGTATCTTTGCTGGTGGCCTGCAGCGGCGCGGCCGGCTCCGCCGCAGAAGGCGGGAGTGGCCAGGTCTCGGCAGAAGCGCAGAAATATGTCGGCCTGGTCGGCGATCCGGTTAAGGGCAAGGCTCACTACGAGACTACTTGCATCGCCTGCCATGGACCGGATGGCGTTGGCGTGACGGGCCTGGGCAAAGGCCTGGCGACCAGCGATTGGGTCAGAGCACAATCCGATGCTGATTTGATCTTGTTCCTCGCTGCCCAGGGCCGCCCGGCCAGCGATCCGCTCAACACGACCGGCGTGGACATGCCCGTTAAGGGCGGCAACCCGGCGCTCAAAGATCAGGATCTGGCGGACATCGTCGCCTACCTCCGCCAATTGCAGAAGTAATGTCGCGGCAAACGTCCGATCGTTTGGAGGCCTATGATGACCACTGACCTCGAACTATACGATCTGCAACCGGAACCACGCGAGGAATGGCGGCGGATGTTGCGCTTCGTGGGCTGGGACGAGGCAGCGCGGCAGGCGGCGGCGGCGACGGTGGATGTGCTCTTCCCGCGCGGACATGCGCTGGTAGTCGCGACCTACGAATACCTGCGCGTCACGCCGGAAACAGCCGCCATCCTCGGCTGGGAACATGGGGTGGACGAGACGCACCTGGCCGAGCGCCGCCGTTTCTTCACCCTCTGGCTGGCGCGCACGCTCGGCCTGGACACCAGCGCCGAATTTGCCGACTACCTGTTCCGCGCCGGTCAGTATCATGCCGGACACGGCCCGCGCCGTATCCATACACCGCCGCAGTATGTCACCGGCTCGATTGGCCTGGTGCAGGCCGCCTTCGCCCGTTACTTGGCGGAGGCCGGTCTGCCGGCGTCGGCTCTGGCGGCCGGGCTGGCGGCCTGGAGCCAATACTTCGCCGTGCAGTTGAACCAGATGCTGTTGGGTTACCGTGTGGCGCGGGAAGCGGAGCAAGGCGCGGTGCGCGTTCCGGTGACGGTGTATGGCCGGCTGCGCCCGCTGGTGGGCCGCGCCACCCTCGAGCTGCATGTGGACGAGGGCCAGACCGTGCGGCAGTTGTTGAGCAAGTTCTTCAACTATTACCCGCAAACCCGCGTCGAGGCCCTGGACCGCCGCTGGCAGGCCGAAGAAAAACGCGACTCGTTGTGGTTGGAGCCAAAGCCGGTTTACGTGCCGCGCTACGGCTGGCGAGTGCTGCGCAATGGCCGGGACGTGGAATACGAAGGCGGCTTTGGTATACCGCTCCAGCTTGGCGACACGGTGGCCATCTTTCCGCCGGGTAGATGAGACATGGAGACGGGGCACGCCAACCCGGCGCAGGCAAACGGGCGCCTCGGTGAACGCATCGAGGCGCGCACCGGCTTGCCGCTGCCCGATCCGTATCCGGAATATCTCACCTGCCCATACTGCGGCGAGTTAGAAGTCGAAGTGTGGTGCTACCAGACGCGGGTGCGCTGTCACCGCTGCGGCAGTTGGCTCACCCATCGCGCGCCGACCTGCCGCGGAACGGCCGTTATTTGTCGCTTGGCGCTGGAATTGGAGGCGCAGGAAGCGAGCGACGCGGATCAGGGCGTATGCGGCTAGCGCGCAATCTCCCGCAACCGCGCTTCGTTGAGGATGATCAGGTAACCGCCGCGTTCGGTGCGCACCAGCCCTTCGTGTGTGAAGCGGCTGATGGTGCGGATGGCGGTCTCCAGCGTGGTGCCGGACATGTCGGCCAGGTCCTGGCGCGATAGCGAGAGCGTGATCAGCGTGCCCTCCGGATCGGGGCGGCCCGCGCGATCTGCCAGCTTGAGCAGGATGTGTGCCATGCGCCGTTCCACGCGTTCACCGGCGAGCGCCTGGCCCTTGAGCATCGTCAGGTGGCGCAGGCCCAGCATCCGCAGCAGCCGGAGCAGCACCTGGGGCTGCTGAAACAAAAATTGCGTATACGCTTCGGTGGGCACACTGATGGCGACCGTGTCTTCCATCGCCTTGGCGGTGGCCGGTTGCGTGGGGAATAACATCACGCCGCCGCCGAACGCTTCGCCCGGAGAGATCACCTCGATGATGACCTCGCGCCCGTCCTCTTCCTGATAGATGATCTTCACCCGCCCGCTCTGCACCACCCAGACCTGATCGCACGGGTCGCCCTGAAAGAAGAAGACGCCTTTTTTGGCGACTTTGTGGATGTGGCTGCGCGCCGCCAGCCACTCCAGGTCGGTCTCCGGCGCACCCGCAAACAGCGGTAGCTGGCGCAACAGCGAAGTGGCTTGATCTATGACCGTCGTCATTCTCGTTTAGGGAGATGCCGCTATCGTTATCTTACCCGAAAGTCGGCGCACGCCGGTAGGCCGATTTTATGAAGAAAGGCCAGCACGATGAAATTGAGAAGCGTTCACCCCCTGCTCTGGCTGATCGGCGACGTGTTGGCGTTGAGCGCCTTCGTCTTCGTCGGCCAGGTGGAGCACAACGTGGTGGACGCCGCCAACCCGCTTTGGGGTGTGCTCGAGCAGGTGCTGCTCTTTGGCGCGCCCTGGCTGGTGGCCGGCCTGTGGCTGGGCGCCTTTCGCTTCGGCGAGGGCGGCGTGCGCGCTTTTCTCGGGCGTTCGCTCAACACCTGGCTGGTGGCCGCGCCGCTTGGCTTGTTGTTGCGTTCGTACGTGCTAGGCCGCGCCGTCGTGCCAACCGCTTTTATCAGCGCGACCCTGTCTTTTGGCGGTGTGTTCGTGCTGGGCTGGCGCTTGCTGTTCGTTCTGGGCTGGCTCCTTGTCCAGCGTCGTCGCTCCGCTCCCGGGACCAGAGATGAGCAACCCCACTCCCTACGTCCTGCATGATCTCCGGACGCTGTTGGCAGAAATCCCGCCGGACAGCATCCTCAGCCGCACGTTTTACGAAGACGACCAGGTGCGAATGGTGCTGTTCGGCTTCGCCGCCGGGCAGGAACTCTCCGAGCATACCGCCGCCATGCCGGTCGTGATCCAAATTCTGGCCGGTGAGGGGCAACTCACCCTGGCCGGCGACACGCACACCGCCGGGCCGGGGACTTGGGCGCACCTGCCCGCGCGCCTGCCGCACAGTGTCCACGCGCGCACGCCGCTCACACTCCTGCTCTGGATGTTCAAGCCGAAGAGCGCGTAGCGATGCCGACCCTCACACGCTGGTTGATCAAGACGGCGCTGGCCTACCTGGCGGCGGCGTTGCTGCTCGGGGTGGGGGTGGCGTTGCGCCCGCTGGGCCTCGCGCCGGACGTGATCGGCGGACTGGGGCCGGTTTACTTTCACCTGCTCATGGTCGGCTGGGTGACGCAACTGATCTTTGGCGTGGCGCACTGGATGTTCCCAAAAGCCTCACCGGATAAACCCCGCGGCGATGAGCGCGTGATGTGGCTGGTCTATGGTCTGTTGAATGCGGGCCTCGTGCTGCGCGCGGTCAGCGAGCCATTTGTCGCTGTGAATATCACCTTCGGCTGGTTGCTTGCGGCTGCCGCCCTGCTGCAATGGCTGGCCGGCCTGGGCGCGGTGTGGAGCTTGTGGGGGCGGGTGAAGGTGAAGTGAATGCCGTACCTGAGCGCCTGGCTGACGCGCACCGCGCTCGTGTATCTGGCCGCTGGCTTCACCTTTGGCGGCCTGTTGCTGCTGCACAAAGGCCTGCCCATTTCCGGCGCGTTGTGGCGATTGTTGCCGCTTCATATCGAGAGTGTGTTGATCGGGTGGACGCTGCAACTGGCGCTGGGCATCGCATACTGGGTTCTGCCGCGACATGCGCATGGCGCGCCGCGTGGTGCCGAGCGCCCGGCCTGGGCCGCGTACGCGTTGCTCAACCTGGGTGTGCTGCTGGTGCTGGCCGGTGCGTGGTTCGGTGCGGCCACCCTCACGCTGACGGGCCGAGCCTGCGAGCTGGCCGCCGTCGTGATCTTCGGCGCTTTGGTCTGGCCGCGTGTCAAGACCTGGGGCCGTTAGCCGCGATGTTGCAGCAGGTGCTCGCGCAGCTGGCGAATGACGCGGTCCAGCGACTGGTTGGCGGCGTGAAGTTGCGTGCGGACCTCTGGCGGCAGGTCGCGCAGGTTGGCTTCGACGGCGTTGAGGAACAGGCTGGTGGCGAACAGGGATTGCAACGTGCTGTCGTTGAGTTCCTGGTGTTCGCGGACGCGCTCGCGAGCCTGCGCCAGGATGGTCGCCTGCAGTTCACTCGTCTCGCGTTCATCCAGCCAGCGGCCGAGGAAGTGGAGCAGCCAGAAGATGAGCACCGGCCCGACGGTGCCATAGACCAGGATGTCCAGCGCGTAATGAAACACCGATCCGAGCGTTTCGTTGACCGACCGAGAGATCAGCAGTTCGTAACCGATCACGATCAACACCAACAGGCCGGGCGCCAGCCATTTGAGCGCGCCCAGTCGGCGACGGAGTGCGGATCGCGACAACGGCTGCCGCGAGGCCTGGCTGTTGGGCGGCATATCCCACCCGGGCAGTTCGCGGGTCATTCGGCTATAGTGACCGAATTTATCCGGTATGCCAAGATGAAGAACATCATGCTTTCGCCATGATACCTGTCACTGACCGAGATCCAACGGCTGTCGCCCCGGCGTTTTTCTGGCGACTTCCTGTTTTGGCCTGCGCCGGGCTGCTGTTGCTGGCCGGGTTATGGGCCGCCCTCGTCCGCCTGGGCTGGCCGCTGCCGGCGCTGCCAGTGCCCCTTGCCGGTCAGCATGGGTCCTTGATGATCTCCGGCTTTCTCGGCGGGCTGATCAGCCTGGAGCGGGCCGTCGCTCTGGGATGGCGGTGGGCGTACGCGTCGCCGGCGCTCGCCGGCCTGGGCGCGCTGGCGCTCGTCTTTGGCCTGCCTCTGGAGCTGGGGCGGGGCCTGATCGTTTTGGCCTCGTTTGGGCTGCTGCTGGTGTTCACACGCCTCCTGCGCCAGCACCCCGTCGAACATGTGGCCGTTATGGCCCTGGGGGCGCTATTGTGGCTGGTCGGCAATTTACTCTGGTTGGGGCGCTGGCCGTTGCAGCAGGTGATCGTAGGGTGGGTGGGCTTCCTGGTGCTGACGATTGCCGGTGAACGGCTGGAGCTGGGCCGTCTGCTTCGACCTGGCCGCCGCACACAATTGACTTTTCGCTTCACCCTCGGCGTTTTTCTGGCCGGTGCGGCGCTCTCGCCTATAGCTTTGGAATGGGGCTGGCGCGTTGCGAGCGCGAGCCTGCTCCTGCTCGGTCTGTGGCTGATGTGGAACGACATCGCGCGGCTGACCGTGCGTCAGACCGGTCTGCCGCGCTACATCGCCGTCTGCCTGCTGGCAGGCTATGTCTGGCTGATTGTGGGCGGCGGGCTGTGGGTCACTTTTGGCGCGCAGCCGGCGAGTCGCCTGTTCTATGACGCGATGCTGCACTGCCTGCTGCTCGGCTTCGTCTTCTCGATGATCTTCGGCCACGCGCCCATCATCCTCCCCGCCCTCCTGGGACGCAGTGTTGTCTACGCCCCCGTCCTCTACGCGCCGTTGCTCATCCTGCACGCCGCGCTGATCGTGCGAGTCGTAGGCGATTTGTTGGGAGATCGAACGCTGCAGATGTGGGGCGGGTTGTTCAATGTCCTCGCCATCCCCCTGTTCCTTGGCCTGTTGATCGGCGCGCTGATCCGCAGCGCGCTCAGCCGGCGGCCTCCGACTTGAGCAACTCCGGCCCTTCGCGGCGCGGATCGTTCACCAAAGTCGAGACCGGTCGCGCCGTCATCGCGTCCGCCGCGAAGGGCTTGAGCAGAGCGAACCCCTCGGACGCCGCCAGTTCGCCGGGCGTGAGCCAGATGCCGAACGCCTCCGGCGGCAGGATCACGGGCATGCGGTCGTGGATGCCCTGCACCAGCTCATTGGCCGTGGTGGTGATCAGGGTACAGGTCCGCAGGGTCGAGCCGTCGGGGGCCGACCACACTTCCCACAACCCAGCGAAGGCGAACGGCGCGCCGTCCTTCATCTGAATATACATCGGCGTTTTGGCTTTGCCGGTCTTCTTCCATTCATAGAACCCATCCGCCAGGACGAGGCAGCGGCGGCGCCTAAAAGCGGCGCGGAAGGCGGGCTTCTCGGCCACAGTCTCGGCGCGGGCGTTGATGAGCGAGTTGCCGATCTTTGGGTCTTTGGCCCACGCCGGGATCAGCCCCCACTGGAACAATTCCAGCTTGCGCGGTTCCTGGTTGGGAATGACGGCCACCGGCTGAGTCGGCGCAATGTTGTAGCGCCGCGTCAGTGCGGCGGGCGCCGGCTCGCTCAGGCTGAACAGGTCTTGCAGTTCGGCAGGGTCAACAGTCAGAGTGAATCGTCCACACATAGGTCTATCCTTATCCCCTCACTGCCCAGCGTGAGTATACCCTCTTGCCCGTCCGGGCGCTGCGCCATTACCAACCTGTAATCGGCTGTTACCGCCCAGTGATTGAAGGGTTATACAGCAGTAACCGCCGGCGATTACCTTGAAGGGCAGCGTTGACCGAAAAGGAGCGAAGGCCATGCCCTACTTCGAGATGTACGAGGACGTTTTGGTATCATTGCCGCCGATGGATGAGCCGGCCCTGATCCGTGATGCGCAGCGCGGCGACCTGAACGCCTTCAACCGGCTGGTGCTGGAGTATCAATCGCTGGCCTATAACGTCGCCTATCGCATAATTGGCGAAGCGCCGGCCGCCGCCGATGCCACGCAGGAGGCCTTCTTCTCTGCCTACAAGCACCTGGACTCTTACCGCGGTGGATCGTTTCGCGGCTGGCTGCTGCGCATCGTCACGAACGCCTGTTACGACGAACTGCGCCGCCGAAAGCGCCGTCCCGCCGTCTCGCTCGAGGAGATGCTAACCACCCCGGACGGCGCCGAATCGGAGTCGGAAGCAGTGCTGGCCTCATCTGACGAACTGCCCGAGGAGCGCATCCAGCGCCGTGAGCTGGCAGCGTCCATTCAAAGTTGCCTGGATCGTTTGCCAGAGGAGATGCGGATGGTGGTGGTACTGTGCGATGTCCAGGGGCTGGACTATGCCGAGATCGCCGTGGCCCGAAACATTGCGCTCGGCACGGTAAAATCGCGTCTCTCCCGCGCGCGCGCCCGCCTGCGCGATTGCCTGCAAGAAAAGCGGGAACTGCTCCCGGCGCTTTATCGTCTAGGGGACGAGGTTGCGGAATGATTTCTGAGCAGGATTTCGAGCGTCTATCGGCTTACGTGGATAACGCCCTCTCTGCCGCAGAGAAGTCGGCCCTCGAAGCGCGCCTGCAGCGAGAGCCGGAACTCAAGGCCGCCTTGCGTGATCTGCGCCTGCAAACGCGCGCCCTGCGCGACCTACCGCGCCTCAAGCCGCCGCGCAACTTCACCCTCAGCGCCCGGCAAGCCCAGGCCCTCCGGCCCGCCCGCCCCTCGCTCGTCGCATCACTGTTTCCGGCGTTGCGGCTGGCGACGGCCCTCTCCGCTCTGGCTTTTGTCGCCGTGCTGGCCGCCAGCTTTCTCACGGCCAATCAGGGTTCGTTAGCGCTGGCCCCGGCGGCAGCGCCGGTGGCGGTCACCGAACGGGAGGAGGCCCAACAGTCTGTCGCCGGCGCTGTTGCCGCCACACCGGGAGCGGCTGCCCCGCCAGAGGCGCTGGCGGAGGAACATGCGCTCACGGAAGGGAGCGCGCTCACCGAGACCCCGTTTGGGGAAAGCCTGCCCCTGGCGCGCACGACCACCGATGCTGCAGCGACCGACGCTGCTACGCCCGCCGCCGAGTCCGGTCTGGCACAGGCAGCCACAGAGACGCCCGCGCCCTTCTCAACCGACCAGCAACTGTTCTTGCCCGGCGTTGCCAGTGCCCCGGAGCAGGCGGCGCCGGCGCCAGCACTGTCGCCGCTCGCCCTTGGCGCAGTGGTCTTGGGCGTCATCACCCTCATCCTGGCCCTCACCACCTGGCTGGCTCGGCGTCGCTGAGGGGCCGGATGTTCAGCGAAATCGAGCGAAGAAACGAATGGCCGTCGAACGCCAAGCGCTCGCGTGCGCCGTTCGTTTTCGTTTAAGATCGAGTTCATGACCCTGGATGCCCGCACGGCTGCCGTCAAGTTCTGTATGCGCTGCGGTAGTGCGATGGACTATCGCGAGAGGTACGGCGCGGTGCGGCCCGTCTGTCCGGCCTGCGATCACATCCACTTCCTCGATCCAAAAGTGGCCGTCTGCGCGCTGGTGGAGCGCGACGGGCAGGTGCTGCTGATCCGGCGCAAAAGCGACCCGGAGCGCGGCAAGTGGTCGCTGCCGGCGGGCTTCGTGGACGCGGGCGAGCCCCCGGCCCGCGCGGCGGAGCGCGAGACGTTCGAGGAAACCGGCCTGCGCGTGCGCGTCAGTGCGCTGCTCGACGTGATCGCCAAGAGCGAAGCAGTGGAGGGGGCGGACATCCTGATCGTCTACCGCGCGGTGGTCGTCGCCGGTGAACTCGCGGCGGGTGACGACGCCGATGAAGCGCGCTACTTTCCCCGCGACCAATTGCCGGCGGAGCTGGCATTTGCCTCGACGCGCATTGTGCTGGAGCGCTGGGTGCGTGGAACAGCGCCCTAGAGGCTACCTCTAAACCGAGGGGTCTGGCGAAGGCATCGCCTTCGCTAGACCCGGATCAACCGTCCAGGACGAAGTTCGGAGATAAACCCGAATCGAAACCGACCCGGTCTAATGCCGGGTCGGTTTCGATTCCGTCGTCATTTGGGTCAGGCGGGCACGGACGCGGTCTTGCGGTAGGCCTGTAACTCGATCGTCATGCGCTCGAAGAAGCTGGAGGGCGGCAGCGCGCCGCCGCCGTAGGCCATGTCCACCACGCGGGCCGTCACCTTGAGCGTGGCCGTCTCCAGGCTGAGGGTATCGCCGGGCGCGGCCAGCACCGGCTCGCCTTTTGCCGCCAGCCGGCTCTTGAGCGCCTCGTCGCGGAAGGCGTGCTCGCTCATGATGACCTTGGTCACCGTGCGGATGTCGTTCTTGTCGAACAACCAGACCTCGAAGGCGGTGACCTTCTTGGGGTCGCCGACGCCGATGGTTTCGGAGATGCCCATACCGCACTCGCCGAGGAAATTGCCGTCGGGGCCGTCAATGCTGAATGAGTCGTCGTAGGCATCGTCGCCGAGCGTGTAGGTGGTCATGAAGCGGGCGATGGACTGCGGGCCGGCAGCGGTCGGCGCTTCGGGCGTCAGGGTGGGCTGCACGAAATCGGGCATGGTCCCGGCAGGCCGCGCCGACGTGGGCCGGGCCATGCTCGCGCCCGAGCCTCGGCTGCGCAGGTAGAAGATCCCGGCGCCCAGGACGACCGCCGCGACCAGCAGACAACCCACCAGTGGCAGGAGCAGGTTGCCCAGCGGGCTTCCGCTGCCCGGCCCGCGCGCGATGGTCGGCATCTGGTTATTTGCTGCCAACACATCCACCACCTGTTTCAACTGTATTACGCGCACCTGGTCCGGGCCTTGCGCTGTTGCGGCGACGCCGTCGAGGATCTCGCGCCACTTCGGGCCGAGGCCGGCGATGCGACGCACGGCGGCCTCGGTGTTGGTGTCTGCCGCATACTGGGCGGCCACCAGCTTCACGTAGTCTTCCTGCAAATCACGGCGCAGGTAGGCCACGTCGGCGTCCACCCATTCTACGGGCCAGATGACCCAGCCCATCAACATCCAGCCGGCCAGGAAAGCAACCACGCCCACAGTGGCCGCTAATAACCAGGGCTGGCGTTCCAGGCCGCCGACGAGACCGGACGAGTTGGAGGTCGTCATGCGCTTCTCCTAACGATTTCTGAACTGCGCGGGATTGTATAGCACTCACATACGGCGCGCAACTCAACGCGCTCGAGGGTGCAAGGGTCGTGCCGGGAGGTGAGCTGGATAGGGGCCTGGAAACGGGGAGATGGAGATATGGAGGCGAGCCGGTGAGCGCGCCCAGGCCCGGCCGACGAGCGCGCTCACCGGTTTGCCTGAAGCTAGACGGACGAGCCGCCGCGTGTCTGCAGGCGTTTCCACGCTGCAACCACGGCGACGGTGACGATGGCGGCCAGGATCGTTTCGAAAATAGCCTGTGGAATGACGCTGACGACAAACGCCTCGCGCGGCACGCCCTGAAACGCCGGGATGGAGTCCCAGAAAATCAGCGCCAGCCCCACCACTAACACGGTATTGGTGAGCGTGCCGGCGATGCCGGCTACGGTCAGCGCCACGATCTCGTTCCCCCCTTTCAGGCGATCGTACGCGAACCAAGCTCCGACGCCGATCAGCAGACGCGGGAAGAACAGGATCAGAAACGGCAGATAAGCGGGCGCGCCGGTAAACAACGCCCCAAAGCGGATGTAAGCATCAACGGCGAAGACTGCCGACACGAGCACGCCCACCAACGGCCCTTCCAGTACGCCGCCGATGATCGGCGGCACATGCATGATCGTCGCCGAGTCGGAGATGTTGGGCACCGGAAAGTAACCCAGGCCCGTCACCGCCAACACGATGGCGACGGCCAGCAACACGCCGGCCACTACGATGCTGCGGGTTGAGAGTTGCATGAGGTTGACTCCTTGTGATTCGCGACAACGCCGGACTGCGTTATCGGAATAAACCCGACTCGGCCCACCACACGATGACCACCAAAGCCGCGCTGATGGCGACCGCTGCCCAATCCAGCGGGCCGCTGCGTAATTGCACCAGCCGCGTGCGGTGTGCGCCGCTCACGTAACACCGCGCTTCCATCGCCAGGATCAAATCCTCGCCCCGTCGTAACGCACTCAGAAACAACGGCACAATAAGCGGCAACCGGGCGCGTGCCGTCTGATCTGGCCGCCAGCGGTTGGTTGCACCGGTGCGGCCGCACCGGCTGGCCTGAGCCTTGGCGACGCGATCCAGCTCCTCGACGAGCGTCGGCACAAACCGCAAGGCAATGGCGAGCACCAACGCCACCTCGTGTGCGGGGAAGCCCAGCCGCCGGAATGGCGCCAGCAGATGTTCAAGACCGTGTGTCAGATGGGTGGTGGTGGTGGTGAGCGTCAGCAAACTCAGTAGAAAAATAAAGGCCACCAGCCGAATGGCGATGATAGTGATCAGTTGCAAGCTGCCGGCCGTCAATCGCAGGAACCACCACTCGAAGACCACCGGGCTTTGCTGATCTAGCCGCCCGCGAAAGATGACCTGTAGCGCAAAGATCAATGCCAGCAAGGGCAGCACCGGCAACAGCCCGCGCCAGAGGTATGTCAGTGGAATGCGCGATAGCCGGGCGACGACAAACACCACGGCCAGCAACAACAACGACCACGGCGCCGAAAGTGTGAGGGTGAATGCTGTGATCAGCAAGGCCATGGCGACCAACTTCGCCCGTGGGTCGAGCCGGTGGATCACCGAGCCGGTCGGGATGTATTGTCCGATGGTGACGTTGCGGAGCAGCTCGAAGTTTTCAGCCATGATCTCGACCGTAGACCTGACAGATTTTCAAAACCCGTCAGCTCTGTACATCCTTCGCCGCCGGCAGATCTTTCGCCGCCGGCACACCGGCCAGGCCCTCCGCCGCGCGCACGCCGTTGACCACGGCCTCGGCCAGCACCTCTGCACCCAGCGCGCCGATGAGGTTGACATCCGCTTTTTGATCGCCGGCGGAAAGTGCATACACAGTGTCGCCGTCGAACATGGTGTGAATGGGGCGGATGACGCGCGCCAGCCCGTCATGGCCCATCTGCGCGATCTTGGTGGCCTCGGCCTTGCTGAGCGCGGCGTTGGTGGCGATGACGCCCAGCGTGGTGTTCGCCAGTCCCTGCCATGTCTGCCCGAAGACCCGTTCCATCATCTGCACGGCGGGCACGAAGCCCTCGCCCAACGGGTTGCGCACACCCGAGATCAGTTCGTTCGTCTTCGGATCAATCACTTCGCCGTACGCATTCACGACCGCCAGCGCCGCGATGATCAGCCCGCTGCTCAGCCGCCGGCTGGCCGAGCCCAGCCCACCCTTCGTCACATGATTAAACCCCAACACCTTGCCGACCGTTGCGCCCGTGCCCGCGCCGACGTTGCCCTGCGCCACCGGCTCATCGCTCGCGCACTCACAGGCCGCGTAACCGGCGGCCGCATCGGGCCGCGTCCGGGCATCGCCGGTTCCCAGATCGAAGATGACGGCTGCCGGCACAATCGGCACTTTCGCCACACCGACATCGAGGCCGAGGTCGTGCTCCTCGAGCCAGCGCATCACGCCGTCGGCGGCGGCGAGGCCGTAGGCGCTGCCGCCCGCAAACAGCAACGCGTGGATGCGCTGCACGAAGTTCACCGGGTTGAGCAGATGGTTCTCGCGCGTGCCGGGCGCCGAGCCGCGCACATCCACCCCCGCCACCGCCCCGCCCTCAGAGCACAAAATCACCGTGCAGCCGGTCGCCGCATCAAGATTTGTCCAATGCCCAACCCGCAGGCCGGGGATGTCCGTCAACGTCCCGTTCATTCGTCGGTTTCCTTCTTTTCCTTGCTTTGCCCATCTCCCGCCACGCCCAGGTAGCGCAGCGCCGCCAGCACATACAGCCGCGCGGCTTGTTTGATTTCCTCGACGCTCACCCACTCGTCAATGTGGTGGGGGATGTGGATGTCGCCGGGGCCGCAGGTCACAATCGGGATGCCCTTGCGCGCGTTGAGGATGGTGCCGTCGGTGGAGCCGGGCACGCCGCCATAAATGGGTTCGCTCCCCGTCAGGTCGCGGTACGCCGAAGCCAATGCGGCCACCACCGGCTCGGCGCGGTCGGTCTTCGTCGGGTGGCGCACTTCGAGCACTTCGATCTCGTATTTGAGTCGCTCGTCCACTGCACAGGTCGCGCGCAGCAGTTGCTCGGTCTGCTCGGCGAGTTGCTCCGGGCTTTGGCCGGGGATCAAGCGAAAATCGAGCACGCACTCAGCCGCGCCGGGCATGACGTTGTTCTGCGGCTCGCCCGCGCCGCGGGCCGGCGATTGCACGATGGTGGGGGTAATGGACGGCTGGCCGAGGTGCTCGTGCTGGCCGTGCCGTGCGATCTCGCGCTCCTCGAGAGCGTGCACGGCGGTAAGGAAACGGGCGAGCGGATAAGTGCTGTTGACGCCGGTGAGCGGCATCGCGCCGTGCGCCATCACGCCGCGGATCACGCACCGAATCCACATGACGCCCTTTTGCACGAGACAGAGGTGATTCTCCTCCGGCTCGCAGATGATGGCGGCGGTCACCGTATCGGCCCAGCCGCGCGCGACGAAGTGTTTGATGCCGAGCATCCGCCCCTCCTCGTCGCACACCGCGCCGAGCACAACATTGCCGTTGAGCCGGACGCCGCTCTGCTTGATGGCTTTGAGCGCGGCCAATGCGCAGACCAGCCCGGCCTTCATATCGTTGGCCCCGCGCCCATAGATGCGTCCGTCGCGGAGGGTGGCGCTGAACGGTGGGTCGGTCCACAGCGCCGGGTCGCCCTCAGTGACGACATCGGTGTGGCCTTCGAACATGAGTGTGCGGCCGGGGATGGCGGACGGCGAACCTTTGGCCGCCTGCCGTCCGCCGTCTGCGGTCGTGTAAATGGCAATGACATTGGGTCGGCCCGGCGCGACGAACTCGAAGTGAGTCTCCAGCCCGATCTCGCGGCAGCGGGCCTCGACCCAGCGCGCGGCGGCCTCCTCGCCCTCGCCGGTCTCCGGCTTCCAGACGCTGGGGATGCGCGTCAGTTCCTGCACCCAGCGAATCAGCTCGGCGTCGTCGAGGCGGTCGAGGACTTGCTGCTCCAGCGGCGAGATCATGGTGACAGGTCATCCGTTACGGGTTGCGAGCTTCACTACCTCCGCCGGCGCTTCCTGCTGCACGTTGTGCCCAACGCCCGGTAGCACGGTGAGCGTCGCGCCGGGCTGCACGGCGATGAGGGCGCGGCCGCTCTCGACCGAGTTGACAGCATCGCGCTCGCCCCAGACGGCGCGGGTCGGCGTAGTGAGTTTCGCGAGACGGGCCTCGAGCTGCTTTTGCCGAAGCGGCAGGCTCCAGACCAGTTGTCGCAGGATGGAGAGGAAGGCGCGGCGCTGGCCGTCGCTCCACACGCGCTCGTTGACGCGCTGGTAGAGGAAGCGGCGGTCTTCTTCGGGCAGTGCGTCGAGGTCGCCATAGAACGGGCGCAGCGACTCGTAGGCGGCGTTCGGGTCGGCGCGCAGGGCGTTGTACAGCCGCTCGCCGAGGACGGGCAGCGCCATCTGCAGAATCACCGGGTTGAGCTTCTGCGCTCGCGAGGTCAGTGAGCCGCTGACTAGGATCAACTCGCGCACACGGGCCGGCTGTTCGAGCGCGACCAGTTGGGCGAGGGCCGCGCCGAGCGAGTGGCCGATCAATCCCGCCGCCGGCAGGTCAAGCGCATCCAGCAATTCCACGACGGTGTCGCGCAGAAAGGCGAGCGTGTACGTGCGGCGGGGCCGGTCGCTGCGGCCGAAGCCGGGCAGATCGGGCGCGACGACATGATGACGCTCGGCCAGCAGGGGCAGCACGTGTCGCCAGGTATCGGCCTCGTCGCCGAGGCCGTGAAGGAGCACGAACGACGGCGCTTCGCGCGCACCGGCCTCGAAGGCAAACAGCGTCAGCCCGGAGCGCAGCTGCACCTGGCGCGCATACGGGGCCAGCGCCGGCCAGGGTTGCATCTCGTGTTGAAATTCAGACATAGAAATTACCGCGAAGCCGCAAAGAGCGCAAAGAAGGCAAGACCTGCGCGTTACTCCCAGCGCCCTTCGCGTCTTTGCGGTTCGATCCTTCCCGTCAATATCTCCAAACCTTCAGCCACGGTCAGTACCGGCCCGAGGTCGGGCCACAGTTGCGCGAAGGCTTCGGTGATGTCAGGCACGCCCAGGCCCAGCGCGCGCAGCCGCGGCGCGTCCGCGAAGATTTCGCGCGGCGTGCCCGTCATCACCACCTGGCCGTCGGCCATCACCACCAGCCGGTCGCAGACGCGCGCCAGCTCTTCCATGTTGTGCGAGATGACGATCAGCGTGATGTGGCGGTCTTTGCGCAGCCTGAGGATCAGCTCCCATAACTGTTCGCGCCCGCGCGGGTCGAGGCCGGCGGTCGGCTCGTCGAGCACCAGCACTTCGGGCTCGAGCGCCAGCACCCCGGCCAGCGCCACGCGCCGCATCTGCCCGCCGCTCAGCCCAAAGGTGATGCGGTCCTTGAACGCCTCGAACGGCAGGCCGACCGCGTCCAGCGCGTGCCGCACCCGCTCGCGCACCTCTTCCCTGGAGAGTTTCAAATTGCGCGGGCCATACGCCACGTCGTCGCCGACGTATTGCTCGAACAACTGCGCTTCGGGCGATTGGAACAGCAGCCCGACGCGCTTGCGGATCTCCAGCACGTCCAGCTTCGGGTCGCTCAGGTCCTGGCCGAACACGGTGACGCGCCCGCCGTGTGGGCGCATCAGTCCGTTGAAATGTTGAATGACCGTGCTCTTGCCGCTGCCGGTATGGCCGATGATGCCGAGCACTTCGCCAGGTTGCACCTCGAGGTTCACGCCGTCAATGGCCTTCACTTCGAGGGGGGTGCCGCGCATGTAGAAATGAGTCAGGCCTTCGGCGCGGATGATGGGCCCTCTCGCCGCCGGCCCTTCTCCGGGAGGGGGGGTGTCTGCCGGGCTCCCATTGGGCGAGGGCCGCGGCGCCTCCGGGGCGAGGGCGCGCACCGCGCTCACAAACTCCGCGACGGTCAGCACGTCCGGCATTGCCAGGCCGCGTTCGCGCAGCGCGCCGGCCAGTTGCGTCACCTGCGGCACGTCCATCTGAAGCTCGTGCAGCCGCTCCACCTGTCGGAAGACCTCGCGCGGCGTCCCCTCGAGCGCGATGCGGCCGGCCTCCAGCACAATCACGCGGTCGGCCTCGATGGCCTCGTCCATGTGATGGGTGATGGCGACGACGGTCACGCCTTCGCCGCGATTGAGCCGCCTGGCCACCTCTACCACCTCGCGCCGCCCGAGCGGGTCGAGCATCGCAGTCGCTTCGTCGAGCACCAGCACCTCGGGCCGCATCGCCAGCACGCCGGCGATGCACACGCGCTGTTTCTGCCCGCCGCTCAGCAGGTGCGGGGCGCGGTGCCGATACCGGCTCATCTCCACCCGGTCGAGCGACCAGTCCACCCGCCGCACGATCTCCTCGCGCGGCACGCCGAGGTTCTCCGGGCCAAAGGCCACGTCCTCTTCGACGATGGTGGCGACGAATTGATTATCCGGCTGCTGAAAGACCATGCCGACCGTGGAGCGGATGTGGTGCAGGTGCCTGCGCTCTTTGGTGTTCCAGCCCTTCACCCAGACCTCGCCCTGCGTCGGCAGCAGCAGCGCGTTGAGGTGTTTGGCCAGCGTGGATTTGCCCGAGCCGTTGTGCCCGAGGATGACGACGTACTCGCCGGTGTGCACCGTCAGGCTTACGCCGCACAGCGCCGGTACCGGCGCGGACCGCTCCGGCAGGTAAGTGTGATGGACGTTCTCGAGGCGGAGGAGGGGGGGCATTCGAAGGCTGAAGGCTGAAGGCAGAAGGATGAGAGATTCAGCTTTCCGCTTTCATCCTCATGCCTTACAGAGGCGGTGTGAAACGTCCATCTATCGCCGTCCAGCCGCCATCCACCAGAAGCACGGAGCCGGTGATGTAGGTGCCGGCATCGGAGGCCAGGAGCAGCACCGCCCCGACCAGCTCGTGCGGCTGCGCCCAGCGGCCCAGCGCGTTCTTGCCGGCGTAGGCCGCGTACCACTCCGGCCGGCTCTTGATGGGCGCAGTGAGCGGCGTCTCCACCACGCCGGGCGCGATGGCGTTGACACGCACACCGCGCGGCCCCAGCTCGGCGGCCAGCGCGCGGCACATCTGCACAATGCCGGCCTTTGTTGCCGCGTACACCCCTTGTCCCGGCTCCACCACCTGGGCGCGGATGCTGGCGAAGGTGATCAGGCTGCCGCGCCCACGCTCGGCCATCGCCCTACCGTAAGTCTTGAGAGCGCGGAACGTGCCTTTGAGGTTGAGGTTGACCACGCGGTCGAACTCGTCGTCGCTGATCTCGAGCAGGGGCTTACGGACGTTGATGGCGGGCGTGCAGACGAAAACGTCCACGGCGCCGGTCTCGGCCAGCGCGGCGGCCAGGCTGGCCGGGTCGTTCAGGTCGAGCGCCAGGGTGGCGGCCCACCCGCCGGCCCCGGTGATCGCCGCCGCGGTCTCCGCGTTCGCCGCCGCATTCACGTCGCCGCAGAACACGCGCGCGCCGAAGGCGGCCAGCCCTTGCGCGGCTGCCTGCCCAATGCCGCTGCCCGCCCCTACCACCAGCGCCGATCTGCCGGTCAGGTCGAACAATGCCTTATAGTCGTACATTCACTTGCCCTTGGTGGGTTGTTGCGATGATAGCGGGAAAGCGGCCAGGATGCAATCAATCCGTCGGCGGCGGGTGCATTTCGATTATTTGGCAGGCTGCGCCCTGATCCTTCGGCTTCGCTCAGGAGAGCGCCGCTCAACGAGCGGCGCGCAGTCGAAGGGCGGCCAAAAATCTGGAATGTACCCTCGGCGGCCTGGCCGTTCGCTTTATCGGCTTCGGCGCACCAGCTCCGCTTGCCGGAGCCGGGGCTGTGAGGGCATCCCTCGCGTGTTTATAATCAGGCCATCCCGCACACCCTGACAGGACCTGAGCGCCATGTCCCAATCACCCGCCTTCAAATGGGATGACCCGTTTCTGCTCGAGGAGCAACTGAGCGACGAGGAGCGGGCGGTGCGCGACACCGCCCGCAAGTATTGCCAGAACAAGCTTATGCCGCGCATCCTCGAGGCCAACCGGCACGAAACCTTCGACCGCGCCATCCTGTACGAGATGGGCGAGCTGGGCTTTCTCGGCCCCACCTTACCGGAGGCGTACGGGGGTGCGGGGCTGAACCACGTTGCCTATGGCCTGATCGCCCGCGAGGTGGAGCGCGTGGATAGCGGCTATCGCAGCGCAATGAGCGTGCAGAGCTCGCTGGTCATGTATCCGATTTACGCCTATGGCACCGAGGCCCAACGCCAGAAGTATCTGCCGCGCCTTGCCACCGGCGAGATCGTCGGTTGTTTCGGGCTGACCGAGCCGAACCACGGCAGCGACCCCGCCGGCATGGAGAGCCGCGCGCGCAAAGTCCCGGGCGGCTATCGCCTGCACGGCAACAAGATGTGGATCACCAACTCGCCCATCGCCGACGTGGCGGTGGTGTGGGCCAAGGACGACGCCGGCGAGATCCGCGGCTTCCTCCTCGAGCGCGGCATGCCCGGCCTGAGCACGCCCAAGACCGAGGGCAAGTTCAGCCTGCGCGCCAGCGTCACCGGCGAGATTGTGATGGACGACGTATTCGTGCCGGACGAGAATCTGTTGCCGGGCGCGGCCGGACTGAAAGGGCCTTTCGGCTGTTTGAACAAAGCGCGCTATGGAATCAGTTGGGGGGCGCTGGGCGCAGCGGAGTTTTGCTGGCACGCCGCGCGCCGCTACACGCTCGAGCGCACACAGTTCGGGCGCCCGTTGGCCGCCAATCAACTCATTCAATTGAAGCTGGCGAATATGCAGACCGAGATCACGTTAGCCCTCCAAGGGGCGCTGCGCGTCGGGCGGTTGATGGATGAGGGCAAGGCCACGCCGGAGATGGTCAGCCTCGTCAAGCGTAACAGTTGTGGCAAAGCGCTGGAGGTGGCGCGGCTGGCGCGCGATATGCACGGCGGCAACGGCATCAGCGACGAGTTCCACGTCATCCGCCACTGTATGAACCTCGAGGCTGTAAACACCTACGAGGGCACGCATGACATCCACGCGCTGATCCTGGGCCGTGCCCAGACGGGGATACAGGCGTTCAATTGATCCGTCGCCGAACGGCAACCAGCCAGGGGTCAGCGGACGGCCTCGCGTTCCGGGGTCACCATCGTCCATTTCACCAGTTTGCCCTGGCGTACCGGCCTGACGGCGCCATCTGCCTCCAGCAGATCCAGATGGCCGAGGATTTCCGAGCAGCCGAGGAACCAATCCATGCCGTGCCTCAGGCGGCTGCCGAAGCTGGCCTCGGTCAGCTCCCATAACGTCTGCGGCTGGTCGGCCAGCATCTTCAGCAGGCGTTCCTTGCGCCGCCTGTGGAAGGCGAGGCGATGGCGCACCAACCCGGCGACATCTTCGACCACGTCGCCGTGGCCGGGCAGGGCGCGCGCCGGTTGGAGGTCGGCCATGCGGCGCATGTGGCACAGGTACTCCACCAGGCGCTTGGGGCGCGGGCCGTTCATGGTGCTGGGCGGCTCGAGGATGGGGTTGGACGAGATGTCGCGGATGAAATGGTCGTTGGCGAGCAGCGTGCGCGTGCCCGGTTCCCACAGACAAATAAGGCCGCCGGCGTGGCCGGGTGTGTGATAGACGCGCCAGGTCGCGTTGCTGATCGTCAGCGTATCGCCCTCGGCGATTTCGCGCGTCGGGATCACCGGGTCGGCCCATTTGGGCATGCTGGCACCGGAGGCCTCCATCTGCGCGAGGATGTCCGCCGGCACGCCGCTCTCCTCCCAGATGCGGTGGAAGAACGGCAGATGTCGCGCGCGCTCGGCGGCATAGTCCACCAGCCAGGGCGTGTTGTAAGGGTGTGTCAGCACCTCGCAGCCGGAGCGACGCGCGATCTCGCCGGCCAGCCCGACGTGATCTACGTGATGGTGCGTCAGGATGAGCTGGCGAATGTCCTCGAGGCGATGGCCATGCTGGGCGAGGGCGGCCTCCAGCGCCGCGCGCGACTCGTCCCACTTGGGGCCGGTGTCAATCAGCGTCAGCGGCCCGCTTTCCGAGAGATACACGTTGACGGGGCCGACGGGGAAGGGCGTGGGAAGAGAAAGACAATACAGCACGGGCCGAGATTGTACCCGAAGGGTAGTGGACAAAGCGGCTATGAATGAACACGAATGAGCGTGAGCGCAAGCCGTTAAAGCCGCCGCGAAGAAGAAGCGTGAATGAGCGCGAATGGAAGCGGGGAAATATCACGAGGCAGAGGGAGTCAGAGCACGCGCGCCCCGTCCGCCGCCTGGCAGACGTAGATTTCGGGCGTCTTGCCGGTGGCCCTGGCGTACCGCGCGGCCAGTTCGCGTTTGAAGTCTTCCGCGGCGGCGGCGGCCACCAGGTTGACCGTGCAGCCGCCGAAGCCCGCGCCGGTAAGCCGCGCGCCGTAGCAGCCCGGCAGGCTTTGCGCGATGGTCACCATCACGTCCAGCTCTTTGCACGAGACCTCGTACAAATCACGCAGGCCGACGTGGCACTCGTTCATCAACGCGCCGAAGCCGGCGGCGTCGCCGGCGCGCAACAGCGCCGGCGCGCGTTGCATCCGGTCGCACTCCTCTACCACGTAGCGCGCGCGCTTTGCCACGACCTCGGGCAGCATGTGGGCGTGCGCGTTGAAATCCGTCAGGGAGACGTCGCGCAGGGCCTGGATGCCGGGCAGGGGGCCGGCGAGAGCCTTCACGGCTGCCTCACACTGTGCGCGGCGCACGTTGTACTCGCTCGACCCCAACTCACGGCGCACCATCGTATCGGCCACGACCACGGCGATGTCGGGCGGCATGGGCACGGTCTGCCACTCCAGGGAGCGGCAGTCGAGCAGCAGGGCGTGACCGGCGCGCCCGCAGACCGAGGCGAACTGATCCATGATGCCGGAGTTGACGCCGACGTAGGCGTTCTCCGCCTTCTGGCAGGTCAGCGCCAGTTCCAGCGGGGGCAGCGACCAGCCGCCGATCTTCTGCCACGTCACCGCGTAAGCCACCTCCACCGCCGCCGACGAGCTGAGGCCCGCGCCGCGCGGCACGTCGGAGGCGATGACGGCGTCGAGCGGGGCCGTGTTGAGGCCGCGTTGTTGGAGCGCCCAGGCGACGCCGGCGGCATACTTCGCCCAGTTCTTGAGGGGCTGGCGGCGCACGTCGCGTTTGTTTTCCAGTTGACTGAGAGGGAAGATGACCTGATCTTTCACATCCGGCGCATGGATGGTGACGTGCGCGCTCTCCACGGCGCGGGCGGCTACATAAGCGGCGCGGTCAATGGCGATGGGCAGCACCCAGCCGGCGTTGTAATCCACGTGCTCGCCGAGCAGGTTGACGCGGCCCGGCGCGCGAACGATGAAGGCGGGCGCTTCCTGATAGATGCGGACGAAGGTGTCGGTGAGGCGGATGAGAAGGTCGTTCATGAGTTTGATTTAATCACGAATGAGCATGAATGGGAATGAATGAGTGCGAATGGGTGCGAATGGACGCGAATTGTAGTGCCCCCGCATCTTTCGCGCTAATTCGTGGAATTCGATGCGGCTTCTTTTCCCCCCTTCGTCGTCATGTGTGCAAATGCGTGACGATTACCGTCGCTCAATCCGTCAGCAGGCCCAACTCGGCCAGCAGGTCGCGCACCCGCTCCAGATCGTCGCGCCGGATTTCGACGGCGGTCGGGCCGAGGGGTTGGCCGAGGTAGTCATTGAGCTTGGGCGTGCGCCTCAGCGTCTCCAGCAGCTCGGCGCTTTTCACGCGGAGCACCACCGTCTCTTTGAGCATCGCCTCCGCGCCGCGCCGCGACCAGCGCAGCAGCGCGCCGTGCAACGCCGGCGGCAGCCCGCGTTCGTCGGCGATGGCGCGCAGGAAGTCCACCACGCGCTCCAATGGGATGCCCTGCTTCGCCGCGCGTTTGAGCGAACTGGGCGTGAGGCGGTAGAGATATTCTCCCTCTGCCAGGCCCAACCACTTGGCGATGCGCGCCACACGAAAGCGGTCGCGCGGCTTCAGAGCAAGCGGGACGCGCAGCACGCCGTTCGCGCCGATGTGCACGCGAGCGCCCTTGGCCGCGTCAGCTGGCGCCGGTTCGCGGCGCAGGAAGGCGTGGCCGGCGAGGGTGAGGCGAAACGCCCGTTCCGCTGCTGTTCCTATCTGCCCGCCGACCTCGATTAGGCCCAGCCAGCGCAGCGGTTCCGTCACCAGCCAGCGCACCAGCGCGCCGTCCACGCGCTCCCAGTTTTCGAAGCCGCGCAGATAGTCGCCGGTCGCTGAGTCGCGGATGTACCACGAGTCGTAGTCGCCGGCAGGCCGCTGGAAATCGGGCGCGTGCGCTTTGACGGCAGCGACGAACGCATCGAGCGACCACCACTTGTCCGGGGGTATATCGGCTAGCAGTTTCAGGATGGCCTCGCGCGCGATGACGGGGTCGTTGCGCCAGTTAACGCCTTCGAAAGTCAGGCCGGGCATCCGGCGCAGGTCGTTCCAGTTGGGCGAGGCGCGCCAGGCGTCCGCGAGTCGGCGCGTCTGGGCGGCGCGCGACAAGTCGAGGAAAGGGGCGGCGTTGGCCGGGTCGGGCTTGAGGGGCGTGTCGCTCAGCAGCTTGAGGTCGAGCGCCAGTTGGAAGCACAGGTCCAGGCCCTCCGGTACGCGCAGGAAGCGCCGCACAGCGACGGGCAGGCGCGTCGTCAGCGTTCCGCCCTCGAGCTTGAGCGGCGTGATCTGGGCGTAAGCCAGCAGCGTGACCAGGTCGTCGGCCAGGTAAGGTTCGGCAGGCGCGAAGGTTTCGGGCGCGGGGGCCGGCTGACCGGGCGGCGGCGTGGGTGGCTCGGGCAGGTTCGGGATGAACTTGAGCAGGTCTTCAGGGATGAAGACGAATTCCTGCGGGCCGCCCTCGCTCTCGAAGAAGCCGTGCGCGGTGAGGGCGCGGTACCACAGGGCTTCGGCGGGCGAGGGGTCCACGCGCCACGGTTGCTCGCGCTCGCGGCGCGCCGGCCCCATGGCGCGCACCTCGCCGTGTGTGCGGGCAAAGCGCGCCAGCGGCAAGCGACCACCGGCGCGACGCACGGCCTCCAGCGCGGCGCGCGCCTCTGCCGGCAGCTCGGCCAGGCACCGGCTGACGCGATCCGGGTCACGCAGCCACTGGCTCAATTGCGCCGCGGCCTCGCGCTGGTTGGGCCCGGTCAACTCCAGACCCCACAATCCGGCGATGACGCGCAATAGGCCGGGGTCGTAATCGGCGAAGACACGCTCCAGGGGTGGCATCTTTCCTTCACCCACCCCAATTTTCCACGATTCCCAGGAAAGCGTGGCCGAGCCCGACGGAGGAAACACGCAACACGGAAACGGCTAGCAGGTGACCGCCGTCAGGTGACCATCGTCAGGTAACCACTTGCAGGGCCTGCGGATACAGGTTGATCTCCACGCGGCGGACGTTGGCCTCATACGGCGCGAACAGTTCGCCATCCGTGTGGATGGGCAGGGCGCGGTCGGACTCGATGATCAGATGCGTGGTCTGTTTGATGGTGATGTCAGGCTCATGGATATGCGAGCCGTTCATCACCTTGGGGAGCAGTTGCAGCAAGCGCAGGCGCGTGAGCTGATGGATGTAGATGAAGTCGAGGAGGCCGTCGTCCACTTTCGACATGGGCGTGGTGATGAAGCCGCCGCCCTCCCGCGGGCCGTTGCCCACCGTCAGCATCATGATGTTCTGGTCAATCTCGCCGCCGTCGTACTGCACCTTCAGGTGCGGCGCTTCGAAGTTGAGGGCGATGGATTGCAGCACGGCAGTGAGATACATGAGGAAGCCCTGCAGAAACGGGATTTCGCGGCTGCGGATGTTGATGGCGCCATCGAAGCCCAGGCCGCAGGTGTTGACGAAGTACTCGCGCCGGACGTGGTTGTCCACGATCTCCGCCACATCCACCGCACGCGCCGTCCCGGTGAGGGCGCGGCGCACCGCCTCTTGCGGGTTCTTCAGCGTCACGCCGACCGCGAAGGCGAAATCGTTGCCGGAGCCGATGGGAACGATGCCCAGCCGAGGTCGCTGGCTGGCGGGGATTTGCATCAGCCCATTGACAACCTCGTGCACCGTGCCGTCGCCGCCGAGCGCGACCACGGTCTCATAGCCGGCGGCCTGAGCTGCGATCTCGGCCGCGTGGTCGGGATACTCGGTGCCGCGCCAGTCCGCGCCGCCCAGGCGCTCGACCATCGCGCGCAGATCGGACGCCTTCTGGCCGGAACGGCCCCGGTCGGAGTTCGGGTTGAAGATGAGGAGGTGTCGGTGCATGGCCCAGGTAGGTGTGGAGCGGTGGACGCGGACTGTAATACAAAACCCGCTTTGCAACCAATCGTTGCTTGCGGGGTGCATTCCAGATTTTTGGCCGCCCTGAGCGGAGCGCCGCTCATTGAGCGGCGCGCAGTCGAAGGGCGCAGCCTGCCAAATAATAGAAATGCACCCTTGCTTGCGCCGCCGGTTGGGGTGGCAGTAGAATTTCAGTGCTGTGACCACCGCCCTCGGCGCAACGTGGCACATAACGTGCATCCTTCGGGTGGGTTGTTTGTCCTGAAAAAGTCTCTGTGCTACACTCGCCCTTAATGTCCACTGCCGCGCCGCTCACGCCCTGGGTGCACCGACTCAAAGCTCTCGGGCTGAATGGGCTGGCGGCCTCCTTCCTGGAAACTGGCGGGCCGCTGACCTTTCTGGGCGCGCAGGCCCTGCACGCGCTGACGCCCGTTGCCGGCCTGTTCGCCGCCGGCGAGACGCTGACGGCCCTGGCACTGACGCTCGAAGACCCGCAGGCCGCGCGACGGTTGGCGCAACAATTGACCGAATCATGAGCCTCCTCGTCCTGCTCGTCTTCATCGCGCTGCTTGGGTTCTTTGTCGTGCTCACCCGCCGCCAGGGTGCGCGCAACGCCGGGCTGCGCGAGGTGGCAGTGTGGAAGCAGTTGCCGGACGTTATCGGCGCGGCGGTCGAGTCGGGCCGGCGGCTGCATCTTTCGCTTGGCCACGGTGTGCTCGGCCAGCCGGATACGGCCACGCTCCTGGCCGGCCTGAACACCGTCAGCCAGGTGGCAGCGGTGACGGTGGTCAGCGATAAGCCGCCGGTGATCACGACGGCAGATGGCGCGACTGCGCTGCTGGCGCAGGATTTAGTGCGGCAGGCCTATCGCCAGCAGAATGCCGGTGAGCAGTATCGCGATGACGCTGCGCGCGTCGTCGGCCTGTCACCGCTCTCGTTCAACGGCGCGTTGACGGCTGTGGTCAAGGATGAGGCCATCGCCGGTTCGGTCTTCGTCGGCTCGGTGGGGGCGGAGGTCGCACTGCTTGCCGAGGCTGGCCAGCGGGCCGGTGCGCCGACCCTCGCCGGCAGCGACAACGTCACGGGCCAGGCGATATTGTTCGCCGCCGCCGAGCACGCCCTCCTCGGCGAGGACGTGTACTCCGCCGGCGCTTACCTCAGCCGCGCGCCCGAGCACGTCGCCAGCCTGCGCACGCAAGATGTCATGCGTTGGCTGATCGTTGGCGCCATGCTGGCCGGGATTGTCTGGACGACCCTGCAGGCGTTCCTGGGGCAGCCATGAAGTTTTCCTCGCCTTGGAACATCCTCCTCACCGCCGTCGCCGTCGGCGTCGGGCTGGTGACTCTGGTGGGCTATTTCTTCGCCGACCTGTTGCCCGAATTGCGCGGCCTGTCTGCGCCGCTGCTGGCGATTGGCAGCCTGCTCGCCGCCGTGGCAGTCTGGGCCGGCGCAGTCAATCTGCTGCGCGTCCACCTCACGCGCCTGTTCAGCCAGCCCGGCGGCTGGTACGGCATTTTTGTCGTGATCGGTTTCCTGTTCGCCCTGGTGGTCGGCCTGCTCGCCCGAGGTGATACGGCCCCCGATCTCGTCCCGGCGGAAGCCTTGCAGACCTGGGTGTATCAGCCCATCATCGCGCCGGTCAGCGCCGCGCTCTCTGCGCTGCTGGCTGTGCTGCTGACCCTGGCCGGCCTGCGTGTGTTGAAGCGTTCGCTGACCCTGGCTTCGGTCGTCTTCTTGTTGACGGCGGTGGTGGCGCTAGCCAGCCTGGCACCCATGCTGGCCGGCTTGCCGGAAGCGCTCACCTCGACGGGAGGCGCGGTCTGGGCGCTGCTCTCACAGGTGCTGGCCGTTGGCGGCGGGCGCGGCCTGCTGCTCGGCATCGCGCTCGGCATCGTCGCCGCCGGCCTGCGCGTGCTGCTCATCCTGGACCGGCCCTACGGGGATTGAAATGGCCGTCCTGCGCTGTCCGCACTGCGGCAAACCCAACCCTGATTTTCTCGACCTCTGCCAGTATTGTGAGCGGCCGCTCAAGACAACCGCCATGCCGCCCGCCTCTGGCGGTGAAGCGGCCGAGCCGCCCGACCGGCTCCAAAGCGAACCCGCGTCCGAGTCTGTCCCAGACTGGCTGAAGACGGCCACCGGCGAACTGGCCGGACAGGCGCCATCCCCAGCCGACGATGTGCCGGACTGGCTCAAATCCCTGGGCGGCGTCAGCCAGGGAGCGGCCTCGTCTGACGATGTGCCCGATTGGTTGAAGACAAGCACAGGGCAACTGCCCTCCGAAGCAACCTCGCCTCTTGGCCCCGCCACTGCGCCCATTGCCGATGAACCCAAGGAACCTGTGCCGGACTGGCTCAAGTCGTTGGGCGCGACCGGCCCCGTCGGCGTGCCCCCTGATCAGCTCGATACGATGCCTCTACCCGGCACTGCTCCGGTGAGGGACACCGGCGCATTTACGACTGCCGAAAACGTCGGCGATGCCTTGCCGGACTGGCTCAAGTCGTTGGGCGCGACGGGCGGCATGCCGGTTCCACCCGCGCCTCCGCCTGCACCCGCCACCGGCGAGATGCCGGACTGGCTGCAAAGCGTCGCGCCCGCAGATCTTGCGCCCGCACAGCCCCCTGTAACGCCTCAGCCTTTTACGACCTCAACCGAGCCTGAGCCGGTTGGCGCCGACCTGCCGGATTGGCTGCGAACCGCGACCGGCCCCTTCATCACCGAATTCACGCCTCCAACCCCGCCGCCCAGCCAGCCCATCGAACCCGGATCGCCCGAAGAAGAAGTGCCCGACTGGCTGCGCAAGGCGACCGGGTCGCTCGATGCGCCCGCGCCATTCACGCCCCCGGCCCCGCCGCCCAGCCAGCCCGTCGAACCCGGATCGCCTGAAGAAGAAGTGCCCGACTGGCTGCGCAAGGCGCCCGGGTCACTCGACGCGCCCACGCCAAGCGCCGAGCCGGCTGCCGGCGAATTGCCGGACTGGCTCCGGACCGCTACCGGCATGTTAGCCGGCGAGCCGGCGCAGCCGACAACACCCACGCCCGCGCCGCCCGAACCCGAGGGGTTGCCGGATTGGCTCAAGGCCGCCACCGGCCCGCTGACGGCTGCTCTCACGCCGCTAGCCGTTACACCGGGTTACACCGGCGTTACACCCCAGGAGGCGCCGCCTCCCCCTGCGCCGGTGATGCCGGAAGTCGCCGGGTTGGAAAAGGGCGAACTGCCGGACTGGCTCCGGAAGATGACGGGCGAACTGGCTCCAACCGTGCCCACCGCCGAAGCGCCGCAGCCGGTCGTCTCGGAGACACCACCCGCCAGCACAACCGCGCCGTCCGTCTTGGAGACCGAGCCGGACTGGCTGGCCTCGCTTCGTGAAGAGCCGGAAGCGGTCGCCGAGCCGGAAGCCGAGGTTGCCCCTCCGGCCGCGCCGCCCGCCGAATTGGCCCAGGCCGACTTGCCCAGTTGGCTGGAGGCCATGCGTCCAGTAGATGTCGCACCGACCGGGCTGGAGCGTGAGACTGACGATTACCTGGAGTCTGTAGGTGTGCTGGGCGGGTTGCGCGGCGTCTTGCGCGCCGAACCCAGCGTCGTGCTGCCCGGAAAGAGTGCCACAAACATTCACCTGTTGAATTACACCGACGCTCAGTCACGGCAGGCGGCCCTCCTCACCAAACTGGTGGCCACTGAAGCGCCGGCCCAGGTCGTCAAAGCGCGGCGCGCGCTCAGCAGCTGGCCATGGGAACGCTGGCTGGTCACTGCCCTATTGCTCCTCAGCCTGCTGCTAACCTTGCCCGGCTTTGGCCCGTTCGAAGGCCTGTTCCCGATGCCGCGCACCGCGCCCGCCGAAGTGGCCCGCGCCTTCGAGACGATCAATACGCTCGATGCCGCTCGGCCTGTGCTCGTAGCCTTCGATTACGAACCCGGCCAGGCTGGCGAGATGACGCCGCTGGCCGATGTGGTGGTAGGTCACCTCATCCGGCGCGGGCTGATGATCGTCGGCGTCAGCACACAAATCACTGGGGCCGGCGTCGCCGAAGACGAACTGACGCGGCTGACCGGCGCGGCGCGGGGCCGCATCAACGATTACGTGCGCGGCGTCCACTACCTCAACCTCGGCTTTCTGCCGGGCGGGCCGCTCGGCATCCGGCAATTGATCCAGGACCCGCGCTCTGTGGCGCGTATGGGCACGCCTGCCAGCGGCGACCTCTGGCAGACCGCGTTGCTCAGCGGTGTCCAATCCTTCAACGACTTCGGCGCCGTCATCGTCCTAAGCCACACCCCCGACGGCGCACGCGCCTGGGTGGAGCAGACACGGGGCGTCGCGCCGAAGCTCGTGCTCGTGACCAGCGCCAGCGCCGCGCCGCTGGTGCGTCCCTATTCCGAGGGCGGCGACGCGCGGATTGCCGGCTTCCTCGGCGGGCCGGCGGCGGCCATGCAGTACGACACGCTGGGCGGCAGCGTGTTCGCCGTGGAGCGGGAGCGCCCGGCGTGGAGCCGCCGCTGGGATATGCTCGGCGTCGGCTTGTTGACCGTGGCCGGCCTGCTCTTCTTTGGCAATCTCATTCACGGCTTGCTGCGCGCGCTGGCGCAGACGCGCCGGGGTAAGGCCCGATGACCGGCTTATCGGCTGACGTGATCGGCGGCGCAGCCGCCTTCGTGCTGACGCTGATGGTGCTGAGTTACCTCATCGGCGACAACCCGTTCTATCGGATTGCGCTGCACTTGTTTATCGGGGCGGTCGCCGGCTTTGTGGTCGTCACCGTGACGCTAGATGTGTTCGTCCCGCAATTGCTCGCCGGCGGCGGGTCGCTGTGGGTGACGGTCGTTGGTCTCATGCTGGCCGCACTGCTGGCGCTCAGGATGTTCTCCAGCGGCTTCAACCTTGGCCGCCTGCCGCTGGCCTACCTGGTTGGTTTGGGTGCAGCGGTCGCCGTCGGTGGCGCGATCACCGGCACGCTCCTCCCTCAGACTCAGGCCACCTGGTTCGCGCTGGGCGGCGAGCTGGATCAACTCGCCAGCAACGCCCTGATCTTTATCGGCGCGGCCTGCACCTTGCTGGCCTTTCACTACGGCGCCCGCGCGCGGGCCAATGCGCCGGCGCAACAGTCTGCCCTGATCCGCGCCGTGGCGCTGGCCGGGCAGTTCTTCATCGGCGTCACCTTCGGCGTTATCTATGCCGGCGCGCTCGCGGGCAGCGTCGCCTATCTCGCCGAGCGCGTCAACTTTTTGTGGGAGTTCATCACGCCGTTCCTGTCCGGCGCCTGATCCGTTCATGTCTGCAGCCACTGCTCAGCCTTACCGCGCCGAAACTATCCTGGCCGCCGATTTCGGCGCCGCCAACACTCGCGTGCTCCTCTTCGACGTCGTCGAGGGCCAGTTCCGGCTGGTGGCCGTGGGTGAGGCGCCCTCCACCTGCGCGCCGCCCTTTCACGACGCCTCCGAGGGCCTGCGCCACGCGCTTGGGCAATTGCAGACCATCACCGGCCGGCAGATGCTGGACAGCACCGCCCGGCTGATCATGCCTGTCAATAGCGAGGGTCAGGGCTGCGATACCTTCGTCGCCACGTTCAGCGCGGGCGCGCCGCTCAAAACCGTGCTGGTCGGCCTGTTGCCGGAGGCCTCCGTGCGCTACGCACGCCGGTTGGCCGAGTCCTGTTACCTGGTCGTGCTCGACACCCTCAGCTTAGTGGATCGGCGCAAGCAGGAACAGCAGATCGAGGCCATCGTCAAAGCGCGGCCCGAGGTGATTGTGCTGGCCGGCGGCACGGATGGCGGCGCACAATCTGCGCTGCTCAAGCTGGCCGAAACCGTCGGCGTCGCCTCCTTCCTGCTGCCGGACGACCAGCGCCCGGCAGTGTTCTTCACCGGCAACCAGGCGCTGCAGGCGCGCCTCGGCGAGATGCTCAGTGGGCTGGCCGGATTCTATGCTGGCCCCAACGTACAGCCCGAGTTGAACCACAACAACCTGGAGGCCAGCCGGGCCGCGCTCGGCCAGTTGGTCAAATCCTTGCGCGCCCGCCACATCGGCGGGCTGGCCGACCTCGACCATTACGCCGCCGGGCACATGTACCCGACCGCACAGGCCGAGGGCCAAATGGTTCGCTTCCTCAGCCGGATGCTCAACACGCCGCGCGGCGTGCTCAGCGTCAATGTTGGCTCGGCCTCCACCTCGGTGGCCGCGGCCTTCGGCGGGGAGCTGTTCCTGACCGTGGCGACCGACCTGGGCGTAGGTCTGAGTGCACAAACCACCCTCGCCGGCCAGCCCTGGACCGATTTTGCGCGTTGGACGCCGCACCCGCTGACCGAACCGGAAGTGCGTGAGTTTGGCTTGTGGCGCGCAGCATATCCGTTCACCATACCGGTCGAGGTCGAAGACCTGCAGCGCGAACTGGCGCTGGCGCGGCTGGCGCTGGCCGGCGCGCTCAAACGCGCGCGCTCCACATGGCCGACAACCGCGCCCAACCTGCGGCCCGACCTCCTCCCCTATGTAGATGTGCTGATCGGCGGCGGCGCGACGTTGGGCCGCACACCCAGCCCCGGCGCGGCGGCGCTGGTTCTGCTCGACGCCGTACAGCCCATCGGTGTGACGGACCTGTTCCTGGATCGTCATCATGCCCTGGCCGCGCTGGGTGCTCTGGCCTCGGCGAATGCGTTGGCCTCCGTGCAGGTGCTCGAGTCCGATGCGCTCATGCGGCTGGGCGTTGCCGTGTCGTGGGTCAGCCAGACGCCGCCCGCCGAAGGCGCACTGCTGGGCACAGCCACCCTCGTGGACGCCAATCAAAAGACCTCCACCGTCGAGGTCAGGGCAGGTGCAATCGAGGTGCTGCCGCTCCCAACCGGTCAGACCGGCAAATTGACCCTCAAGCCCCGCCCCGGCGTGGACGTTGGCGCCGGCCCGGGCCGGGCGCGCGCCCGCCCAATTGACGTGGACGGCGGCGCGGTCGGCCTGATCCTCGATGGCCGTGGCCGCCCGCTAACCCTCCCCGCCGCCGAGGCGCAACGCCTCGGGGCCGTTCAACGCTGGTGGTGGAAACTGGCCGGCGCCTGAGCAGCGGCACAGCTCTTGCATCGTCGTTCGGTATCGGTGTCTTACGACTCATTACTTCTCCGCCTGCGACTCTTGTGACCTTGGGCTAGGCTTATGCCATACATCCCCCCCACCAGTCACATCACCCTACTTGCCACGCTGCGCCGTGAGCGCTTGCTGCCGATGCGCGGCGACGTAGTCATCCGCCCCGGCCAGCGGGTGGACTCCAGTGACGTGATCGCCCAGGCAGAGAAACTCGAATACTACCGTTTGGTTGACCTCTCGCGTTTGCTCGGCGTGCCCGGCGACCGCCTCGGCCCCTATCTGCTCAAACAGGAGGGCGATGTCGTGAAAAAGGGCGAGCCGGTGGCGCGACGCAAAACCCTGTTGGGGCTGGTGGATCAACCGGTGGTCTCACCCGTAGACGGGCGCCTGGCGCTGCTCTCGGAAGGCAAGGCGCTGTTCGCCGCCCTCTCACCGCTGGAGCTGCGCGCCGGTTTGTCGGGCGAGGTTGTTAACACCGTGCCGGGCCGTGGAGCCGTCATCGAGACGACCGGCGCCTTGCTCGAAGGAATCTGGGGCAACGGCCAGGAGAGCTTCTCGGTGTTGCGGTTACTGGGGACGACGCCCGGCGCGGTCCTGCCGGCTGCCGGACTCGACCTCTCGCTGAGCGGCGCGATCGTCGCCGCCGGCTGGGTGGACGAGACCAGCTTGTTCAAGTCGTTACAGGAGATCGGTGTGCGTGGCCTGATCCTGGGCAGCGCGCCCGCCGAGCAACTGCCCCTGCTCCGGGCTTTACCCTTCCCTGTCATGATCGCCGAGGGGTTTCACACGCAGGGTTTTTCCGAGCCCGCCTACAACCTGCTGGCCGGCAATTCCGGCCGCGAAGTCTGGCTCAACGCCCAACTCACCAATCGCTTCACCGGCGCGCGGCCCGAAGCCCTCATACTATTGCCCTCGCCCTCGGTGCCGCCGGCCCTGCCGCCGGAAGGCAACACGCTGGCCGAAGGCAAACGCGTGCGCATCCTGCGCGGCCCGGACCGCGGCCGGATCGGGAACATCGTCAGCCTGAGCGAGCGCGCGGTGACTCTGCCCAACGGTGTGCGCGCGCCGGTGGCCGCCGTAGCGCTCGACGACACGAAAACGGGGCGCACCACCGTCACCGTGCCGTTCGCAAATTTGGAGCTCTTGGAGTAATCTACAGGGCCGTGTCGCGTCCCTTGGATTGCCAGCGACAACAGACGGCTTAAGGAGACGATTATGGCTACGGACGACCCAAGACCGGAGAACTTCGAGGACGAGGCGGCCCCGCCCGAAGAGACCGGTTCGAATCGCACCTTTCTCATCATTTTGGCGGCTCTGGGAGGCCTGGGCGTGCTGATCCTCATCGCGATACTGGCCTTCGCTTTCCTGGTGCTGCCGGGCCAGCGCAACGCTCGCGCTACCGAGGTCGCCGCACGCGAGGCGACGAACGCCGCTGTGATCGCGACCAACGATATGATCCTGGCCGAGCAGACGCGCGCCGCCGTCGCCCAGCAGGCGACCGCCAACGCGGAGGCGACCGCTGCGGCCATGCCGTCGGACACGCCCACACCGCTGCCGACCGACACGCCCACTGCCACGCCGTTGCCCACCGACACGCCCACCCTCGCCCCCACGCCTGGCACTCCTGAGGCGGGCGGTGGCGGCGGCGTCGGCACGGCCACGCCCACGCGCATTGGCGGCGTAGGTCCGGGCACGCCCACGCCCACACCACTCGTCGGCGCGCTGACGCGCACGCCGGACGCTGCCACGGCGACCGCGACTGCCACGCGGTCCGCGCTCTCCAACACCGGCTTCCTGGATGATTTCGGCGTGCCGGGGATGGTGGCGCTCGCCGCCGGTTTGATCGGCGTCGTGCTCATCCTGCGTTACCTGCGCGCAAGCCTCCGCTGATCGGCCCGAGGGGCTGGGCGACGCGATTCCGGAGTGCGTCGCCCGTGGCTGAACGTCGAGCCTCAGGCCAGTGATGGCTGTCCATCACTGGCCTTTTCTTTTTCATTCGATTTCTGGATAATCAGCCCGGCGCATTCGCGCTCTGAGCGTACTCCGCCGAGTTGTGTGCTCAGCCTGCTGCCGGCGTGTTCTCCCGATAAAGCCCCATGTCGGTTTCTCTGCCAACGCTCCGCCAGACTTACGTCACGCAACTCCTCAGCTTCCTGGCGCGCTCCGAGTGCGCCGCTGTCTATGGCTTGAGCAACACCGGCAAGAGCCCGTTGCTGCGCACACTGCCGTCGCCGGCGAACCTGGCCGAGTATGCTCGCCTGGCCGGCCAGCCCGGCGTGTTGGTGTATGTGGATTGTAATCGCGTCGTGGAGCTGACCGCCGCCGGTTTTTTTGAAGTGGTCGTGCGCTCGCTCATCGAAGCGCTGGAGCACGATCCGCAGGTTGCGCCAGCGCTGGTCAATCAACTGCGCGAGCATCACACTCGCATCACTACCGCCGCCTCGGCCTTTCAGGCCTCGCTGGCGTTCAATAACGCGATCTCCGATGCCTGCACCCTGCTGGAGCGCAACGTCGTGCTGGTGTTCGACGAGTTCGACGAAGTCTACATCGCCCTCGAAGATCGCACCCTGCTCAACCTGCGCGCACTTAAAGATAAGTTCCAGAGCCGCCTGGCTTACGTCACTGCCACCACACGTCCGCTGACCGACCCGGCTTTCCGCCCGGAAAACGAATTCGCCGAGTTGTTCACCGTCAACGTGCTGCCGCTGCGCCTGCTCTCCGAAGCCGACGCGCGCCGCGTCCTGCGGAGCGTGGGGGGTGAACGCCTGTCGCCGGAGACGCAGCGTGAGGTGTTGGCCGCCGCCGGCGGGCACTTCGGCCTGCTGCACGTGCTGACGCACGCCGCACAACACCAGCCCGAGAACTATGCCAACGACCCGAATGTTCGCGCCGAGTGCCTGAAGCTCTGGAACCAGCTGCGCCCCGACGAACAGGCTGCGCTGAAGATGCTGGTGACTCATCCCGACGACGGCCTCACCCCGCACGACCGCGCGCGCCTCAACGCCTTCGGCCTGCTCGGCGACGACGGCCGTCTCTTCTCCGAATTGTTCGCCGCCTTCGTCCGCCACCAGACCGCGCTGCCCGAGCAGGCGCAGCTCGGCGTACGTGTGGATGAAGAGGCCGGAGAAGTCTGGATCGAGGGCGTCAAGGTCACCGTCCTCACCGACCTGGAATACCGGCTGATGCAATTGCTCTACCAGCGTCAGGACCGGCTCACGACCAAAGAGCAGATCGTCGAAGCAGTATGGGGCGGACAATACCTGGATCGGGTGGACGACGCCCGCATCGAGAAGCTGGTCAGCCGCCTGCGCGCCAAGATCGAGCCGGACCCGCTGCGCCCGCGGTATCTGCTCACTCAACGCGGCCGCGGCTACAAGCTGGTCAGCCGCCCCGCCGAAGCCAAAGCCGATGACGACGAAGCCTGAAATTGCAGCAGCGCCGCCGCTGCGCGCGGTCCTGTTCGACCTCGACGGCACGCTGCGCCACAACGAGCCGGAAGGCTACGCCACCTTTATCAGTTTTCTGGAAGAGCTGGGCTATCCGCTCACCGCGGAGCGCCGGGCGCACGGCGAGCGCTGGACGCACTACTACTGGTCCATCGCGCCGGAGTTGAAGGAGGACATCGAAGCCTTTGGCGCAGATACGCCGGAGTTCTGGAAGCGTTACTCGGAGCGGCAGATCCTCGCCCTGGAGCTCGGCGGCGACGCCGGCGCGCTGGCCGCGCAAATCAACCGGATGTTCACCGACCGCTATCACCCGGTGAACCACGTGCCCGCCGACGTACGCCCGACTCTCAGCCGCGTGCGCGCCGCCGGCTACACGGTCGGACTGGTTAGCAACCGCACCGACGCGCTCGACGGCCTGGTGACCGAACTGGGCCTCACCGGCCTGTTTGACTTCACGCTCTCCGCCGGCCAGGCCGGCGCGTGGAAGCCTGCGCCCGAGATTTTCCAAAAAGCTGTGGCGCTGGCGAACTGCGCGCCCGCCGAGGCTGTCTATGTGGGCGATAACTACTACGCCGATATCGAGGGCGCGCGCGGCGCGGGCCTGCACCCCGTGCTCTATGACCCGCGCGGCCTTTTCCCCGAGCCGGGCTGCCTGGTCATCCACACGATTGACGAATTGCTACAAACCAGCCTTTTCTCAACGGCTGGGATGAACGGCTTGTCCGTTCCAGCCGGCGATTGAAGCGCAAGAAACCGATAGCCCGCTGCTGCGCGGTGTGTTACTGTAGCGGCATGACCACACTCTCCGATACCCATCGCTGGCAGATCATCCTGGATCGTAATGCGCTGTACGACGGTCGGTTTGTCTTTGGCGTCCGCACCACCGGCATCTACTGTAAGCCGTCTTGCCCCGCGCGCCGCCCCAGGCCGGAGAACGTCGTCTTCTTCGCCGCCCCGGAGCAGGCCGAGATCGCCGGCTACCGCGCCTGCCAGCGCTGCCGCCCGGATGCGCTCATCCCACACGAGGCGAACCTCGACCTCATGCGACGCGTCTGCCGCGCCCTGGAAGCGCATCCCGCGGATCCGCCCACGTTGGCCGAACTGGCGCGGCAGTTTCACCTCAGCCCCTCTCACCTCCAGCGCACATTCAAACAGCTGGTAGGCGTGACGCCCAAACAATACACCCTGGCACTGCGCCTCCAACGCTTCAAGGATGAATTACGTGACGGCAATACCGTGACGACGGCCGCTTTCAAAGCCGGCTTCAACGGATTGAGCCAACTTTACGAGTCGCCGCTGCTAGGGATGACCCCGGCCTGTTACCAGGCTGGCGGCGCGGCGGCTGAGATCGGCTACGTCATCAGCGAGTCGCCGCTCGGCTGGCTGCTGGTGGCCGCCACGCCTCAAGGCGTCTGCGCCGTCAAGCTCGGCGATTCGCCGCGCGCGCTGGAGGCCGAACTGCGGAACGAGTTCGCCGCGGCGACGCTGCAGAGCGATCAACCAAGATTGCGACAGTGGCTCGGCGCCATCCTGGAGTACCTGCGCGGCGAGCAGCCTCACCTCGACCTGCCTACCGATGTGCGCGCCACGGCTTTTCAGCGCCGAGTCTGGGAAGAGCTGCGCCGCATCCCGTTTGGTGAGACGCGCTCGTATTCGGAAGTGGCCGCAGCGCTCGGCAATCCCGGGGCCGTGCGCGCCGTGGCCCGTGCCTGCGCCGTCAACCCCACGGCCCTGGTCGTGCCCTGCCATCGTATCATCGGCGAGGATGGCAAGCTGCGCGGTTATCGCTGGGGCCTGGAACGCAAGCGCCGCCTGCTGGAACAGGAAAAGCAGATCGCAAAACGCGGCTCAAGTTGAGAAAAATCCGCTCTCATTCATTCGCGAAATTCGAGGCAGGAAAAGCTGCCGCCACCCTCCGGAACCTCCCCAAGCCTCAGACCGTCTCCTGTGTGATGTTGAAATCACCAAGGAGACACACCATGTTGACACTTAAGCGATTCCAATCCGCCGTGCTGGCGGGCGTGCTCGGCCTGAGCCTGCTTACGGCCTGCGCGACCCCGGTGGCTACCGGCGGAGAACCCGGCCAGACCCGGAACACCATTGCCGTCAGCGGCAGCGGCCAGGCCTTTGGCCAGCCCGACCTCGCCACCATTCAGATCGGCGTTCAATCCAACGGCCCCGACCTGGGGCAGGTGATAGCGCAAAACAACCAGCGCGCCGACGCCATCCTGACCGCCCTCAAAGCGCTGGGCATCGAAGATAAGGACTTGCAGACCAGCAATTTTTCCGTCAGCCCGCAGCGCGATTACGACCCCGTGACCGGCCAACAAAAAGACACCACCACCTATTACGTGGACAACACCCTGACCGTCACGGTGCGCGACTTGAGTAAGCTGAGCACGGTGCTGAGCGAGGCCCTCGCCGCCGGCGCAAACCATGTCTACGGGATTTCGTTCGGCGTGGCCGACCCGGCGACGCTGGAGGCCGAGGCCCGCACCCAGGCCATGGCCGACGCCCGCGCCCGCGCCGAGCAACTGGCAAAGGCGGCCGGCGTCACCCTGGGCAGCCCGATCTCTATCAGCGAGTCGTTCAGCTTCGCCCCACCTGTCCCACTGGCCTTCGATCGCGCCCTCGCCGCCGAAGCAGCCCCGTCGGTGCCCGTCGCCACCGGCCAGTTGCAGGTCAATATCCAGGTGAACGTCGTCTACGAAATCCGGTAAACTCTCGCCGATACATTTCTCCAGGACGACGCACCCCAAAGAACGACGGTAAAGTCTGTTTGGGGTGCGTCGTCTGTTATCGTGCCGCTTGCATTCCTCTAATATTTCCGGCATAAATTGGGCGCACCTGATGTCGTCCCGAGGTGAGGCCCATGACCGACCAGACCGTATCTGCTTCCGAAGCCGTCCCCTTCAAAGCTGAAATTCGGCAACTGCTCGATATCCTCATCCACTCGCTCTACACGGAGCGAGAGATCTTCCTGCGCGAGTTGATCTCCAACGCCTCCGATGCGTTGCACCGCCTGCAATATCAGAAGCTGACCGGCGCCAACCTGCTCGACCCGGACGCCGAACTGGCTATCCGTCTGACGGCCGACAAAGACGCGCGGACGTTGACCGTCAGCGATACCGGCGTGGGGATGACGCGCGAAGAATTGGTGGAGAACCTAGGCACCATCGCCCACTCCGGCGCGAAGGAGTTTCTGAAGTCGTTGAGCGAAGGCAAAAAAGCTGCCGAGATCATCGGCCAGTTCGGCGTCGGCTTCTATTCCGTGTTCATGGTGGCGGAAGAGGTGCGCGTAACGGCCCGCTCGTGGGACCCGGCGGCCAGCGCCTGGACATGGGTCTGCACCGGCGAAGACCGCTACACGCTCGAGCCGGCTACCAAAGAGACGCGCGGCGTGGATATCTTCATCAAGCTCAAAGAGGATGCCAAAGAGTTTGCCGAGGATTGGCGGCTGGAGCAGGTCATCCACAAACACTCGGACTTCATCTCATTCCCTATTTACCTCGGGGAGAAAGCCGTCAATCGGCAGACGCCCATCTGGCGGTTGCCGCGCACCGAGATCACCGACGAGGCCGCCAACGATTTCTACCGCCAGTTGACGCTGGACTTCGAGGCGCCGCTGTTGCGTGTTCATCTCAACACCGACTCGCCCATGCAGATCTACGCGCTCCTGTTTGCGCCGGCCAAGGCCGAGCCGGGCCTGTTCAGCCTGCGTAAGGAGCCCGGCCTCAAGCTCTACTCGCGCAAGGTGCTCATCCAGGAGTACAGCAAAGACCTGCTGCCCAACTATCTGCGCTTTATGCAGGGCGTGGTGGAGAGCGAAGACCTGCCGCTCAACGTCAGCCGCGAGACGGTGCAGGGCAACAAGATGATCGAGCGCCTGCGCAACGCCGTCACCCATAAAGTCATCGAGACCTTCAAGGAACTGGCGGCCAAGGATCCGGAGAAGTACGCAACGTTCTGGAAGACCTATGGCGCGTTCATCAAGGAAGGCCTGGCTACCGACCCCCAGGCGCGCGACAAGCTCAAGCCGCTGTTGCGCTTCGCGTCTTCACAGACGGCCGAGGGTGAGCTGATCTCGCTGGCGCAGTACACCGGGCGGATGAAGCCCGAGCAGCGCGAAATCTACTATCTGCTGGCCGATGACCTGCAATCGGCGGCGCGCAGCCCGCACCTCGATTACTTCCGCCGCGAAAAGCTCGAGGTGCTGTTCCTCACCGACACGCTCGACTCATTTGTGCTGGCCGGCCTGCAAAACTACGAGGGCTTTCCATTGAAGAACGCGGCCAGCGCCGAGGTCGAGGCGCCGCAGAGGGCCGTAGATAAGCCGGACGCCGACGCGTTGCCACAATCCGAATTGGAGGCGTTGCTGGCGCGCTTCAAGGCCCAGCTCGGCGAACGCATCACCGACGTCCGCGCCTCCGACCGGTTGGTGGATAGCCCGCTGCGCCTGGTCGCCCCGCCCGATGCGCGTGACGCCGAGATGGACCGTGTGCGCCGGTTCCTCGACAAAGCGTACAGCGTGCCGAAACGCATTGTGGAACTGAACCCGAAGCACGCGTTGATCAAAGACCTGTCGGCGCGGCTGGCGGCGGGGGACTCGGACGCGCTGGTGGCAGATGCCATCGAGCAGCTCTACGCCAACGGCCTGCTGATCGAGGGCCTGCACCCCAACCCGGCCGAGATGGTCGGGCGGATTCAGGCGCTGGTGGCGGCGGCGGTGCGCAGGTAACGGGGCGGAGGATGATGAGTCGGGCGTGAAGCGTGAGCGGGAGACTCAACGCGCCCCTCGCATTGCGAGGGGCGCGTTTGTTTGTCGGTCACCGTCACCCGTCCCTGTTTCGCTCGCTGCGCGCCTGCTGCGCGCTCACTGCGGCAATTTACGCAGCGGGCTGGTTCCATTGCCGGGAGGCGGGTTGGCGGGCGGCTGGATCGGCAGATGAAGGTAAAAGGTGCTGCCGGGGCAGGTTGTCTCGTCATGGCCGGGGCTTTCCACCCAGATTCGGCCGCCGTGCGCGCGCGCCACGCCTTTGGCAATCGCCAGGCCCAGGCCCGGCCCGCCGCCTTTGAACGTCGTCTTGCCGGAAGAGTGCAGAGCCACCGAGCCGACCTGATAGAACTTCTCGAAGATCAGTTCCTTGTGCTCGTCCGCCACGCCGATGCCGGTGTCTGTAACGGCGATCTCTACGCCGGGCCGGCCGTCGGCCAGCGTCACGGGCCGCGTGCGGATGGTGATGGTGCCGCCATCCGGCGTGTACTTGAAGGCGTTGATGATGATGTGGAAGAGCGCCTTCTGGATGAGGGTGGGGTCGCCATGGATCAGGGGCGTGTCGGCGGCATGTTCCACACTCACGTTGAGCTGGCGGTCGGCGGCCTCCTTCTGCACACGGTTGGCGATGTCGTTGACCACACTGCGCAGCGGCACCGGCACGAGCGCCAGGCGCAGCTCGCCCTCCACCCGGCTGGCGTCGAGCATGGTGTTGACGATTTCGTGCAGGCGGTCGGTACCTTTGCTCAGGCCGTCCAGCACCTCCCGCAGTTGCGGGTTGCTGCGGATAGTCTGGTCGAGCTTCATCACGTTGAGGTAGCCCTTCATCACCGTCAGCGGGGTGCGCAATTCGTGCGCGGCCACCTGGATGAACTCCAGCTTGTTGCGGTCGAGCAGGGCCAGCACGCGGTTGGTGCGGCGCAGGTCCTGGATCGCCATCTGGTCGTTCTGGCGCATCCGATTGAGGGTGGTGCGGATGATGTTGAGGGCCATGTGCGGGCTGCGGCTGAGCATGGCCTCGAAGTCGGCCTTGGCCATCTCCAGCACTGTGCAGTCCGTCAGCGTGCGCACGCTGGCCGCGCGCGGCGCGTTCTGGATCAGCGCCATCTCGCCGACGAAATCGCCCTCGCCCACCTCCCGCAGTTTGCGCTCCTCGTGTTCGGTGACTTTCTTGGTGATCTCGGCGACGCCGTGGGCGATGATGTAGAACACCTCCTCATGCGCGCCTTCGGCGCACAGGAAGTGGCCGGGCGGATAGGTGTGCGCACGCGTCACACGCGCCATCTCCTCCACCTCGTCGGGCGTCAGCCCGACGAACACCTGGCTCAAAAAAGCTCGTTTGTTCAGAGTGAGGGCTGTAGCTTCGTTCACCGCAGTATCCCGTGCAACGTTCAGGGAAGGGTTTATCGAAACGATTATCTCACACCGCCTTGAGCGGCGCGGTTTTGGCGCGCGCCGGGGCCAGCGGCAACGTGAAGTGGAAGGTGCTGCCGTTGCGGAATTCGCTCTCCACCCAGATGCGCCCGCCCTGCATCTCCACCAGGTTTTTGACGATAGTCAGGCCCAGGCCGGTGCCGGGGGCCATCTCGCGGGCCAGGTGATCGTTGGCGCGGAAGAATTTTTGGAAGAGCTTCTTCTGATCTTCGGGCGCGATGCCGATGCCGGTGTCCTGGACCGAGACGTGCAGCACTTCCACCGGCTTGCCAGATGCGCCGGGGTCGGCTGTGCCATCCGCGGACTCACTCGCGGTCTCGCCGGGCGGGTTCTCGGCCAGCCAGGGGTTGGTCGTCCGGCGCACGCGCAGGGTGAGGCGCCCGCCCTCGGGGGTGTACTTGTGCGCGTTCGATATCAGGTTGGTCAAGATCTGCACCGTGCGCACGTAGTCGGCCCAGACCGGCGGCAGCTCAGCGGGCACGTCCAGCACCAGCGTCTGCTTTTTGTTCTCGATCACCGAGCGTGAGGTGTTGACCACGTCGTCAATCACCGCCTTGAAGGAGACGGGTTTCAGGTCGAGGCGCATCTTACCGGCCTCGAGCTTGGCGGCGAAGTCAATGTCCTGCACGATGGTGGCCATGCGCTCGATGTTGTTGCGGATGATGCCGAGGAACTGCTTCTGCAGGTCGTTGAGCGGCCCGGCTCCGCCGGTCAGCAGGATGTCGGCCCAGCCTTTGATGGGCGTCATCGGCGTCTTCAGCTCGTGCGCGACAAAAGCCATCTGGTCGCTCTTGGCGAGGTTGGCGGCCTGCACCTCGGCGTACAGGCGGGAGTTGGTCAGCGCGATGGCAGCCAAATCGGCCAGGCGGGTCACGATGGCGGCATGGTCGTCGGTCAGCGCGTCGGGCGCGTCGGCGTCCAGCGTGATCAGGCCGAGCACTTCCGCTTCGCGCTGGATGGGCACCGTTAACTGTGAGCGGGTGGCGTCGCGCCGCGGCAGATAGTGCGGATCGGCGGCGACGTTGCGCGCCAGGTGCACGGCCTGCGTCCGCAGCACCAGGCCGGGCACGTCCGCATCCAGCGGCAGCAACTGATTGAGAAGTTTGGCGCCGGCCTCGTCGTAGCCGTCCACGGCCAGCACGTGAATGCCGGTTTCGCGCACTAGGCCCACCCAGCCGGCGGGCGCGCCGGTAATGCGCCGTGCCCAGGCCAGCGCGATCTCGGTGATGCGCCAGGCGTCGAGCGTGGTGTTCAACTCGCGCCCGATGCGTTGCAGCACCGAGAGCTCCTCGACGCGTGCCGCCAGCGCCTGATCGGTCTGCGTGAACAGGCGCGCGTTCTCGATGGCGCCGGCAGCCGGCGTGGCGAAGGCCGTCAGCAGGTTTTGGTCCTCGTCGTCGAAGGGTGAGCCGTCGCGTTTGTTGAGAAGTTGAATCGCGCCGATGGATTTTCCCTTGACGCGCAAGGGCACGGTGATGATCGAGCGCGTGTTGAAGCCGGTGGTCTGATCGGTGGCCTTGTGCCAGCGCGGGCTATGCCGGGCGTCGTTGCGGATGACGGCGTTGCCGGACTCGATCGCCTCGCCGACCAGACCCTGGCCGGGCGGCAGGCGCGTGCCCACCAGATGGCGGCCCGCCGGCCCGGTGGCGACGCGGAAGACGTACTCGCCTGTCTCCGGATCGGTCAGATACAGGCTGCCGGCCTCGCAGTTCAAGATCTTCGTCGCGCTCTGCACGATCATCTCCAGCGCCAGGTCGAGCTCCAGGGTGGAAGCGATGGCCAGGCTGATGTCGTTGAGCGTCTGCAACTGGCGCGCGCGCTGCTCGGCCTGTTGGAACAATTCCGCCTTGGTGATGGCCGAGGCGGCCTGGTCGGCGATGGTCCAGAAAACTTTGAGCTGGTCCTCCGTGTAGGTCACCGTTGGGTCGGTGGCGGCGACGACCATTGCGCCCAGCGTGGCCGCGCCGGCGTTGAGCGGCACGCCCATCCAGGCGCGGAAGGGCCGCGCGCCGGGCCGCACCCCGCGCCGGTGACACTCCTCGACGTATTCGCTGGTGCGGATGGGCTGGCCGGTGCGCAGGATTTCGCTCTCCAGGCCGGTGTCCAGTGGGGCCGGCTCGTTCTCGCGCTCGTTCAGGCGCTCGTCGTTCTCGACAAAGAAGGCGTAACGCAGCACGCCGGCGCGATCTTTAAGCAGCAGGTAGTAATAGCGCGTATCCACCAGCTTGCTGGTCTGCGCATAGATCAGCTCCAGCAGGTCATCGTAGGCGGTGGTGAAGGACACGGCCTGCGACATCTGACTGACGACATTCAGCTCCTTGACGCGGCGCTGCAGGTCGTTGATGACCGAGGCGCGCTCGATGGCCAGGGCCGCCTGATCGGCCAGCGACTCGAGGTAGCGCAGGTCGTTGCTGCTGAACGGCTCGCCGGAGAGCTTGGCGCCGATGGCCAGCCAGCCGGCCAGGTTGTTCTGCCCGGCCATGGGCATGAACAACTCGGAGCCCAGCACCGCCATGCGCGCCCGGTCGCGCTGCAGGCGCGGCGGCAGTGGCCGATCCGCGGTGAGGAAGACGGCGCGGCGCTCTTCGGCCAGGTAGGTGGCCAGCGGGCCGTCGCGCCCGAAGCGGATCTCGGTCGTAATCTGGCCCAGCCGATCCGGCAGCGCGCCATAGTCGTCGTTGAGCGTATCGTAGACGAAGAGATGCAGGTGGGCGGGCCGCAGCACGTCCTGGATGTTCTGTGTCAGAGCAGCGGCGATGTCGCTCAGGCCGGAGGCGCGTGTCAGCTCATGGCCGAACGTCTCCAGCGCCTCGGCGGAGGAGCGCGACCCGCGCAGGAAGGTGCGATTGATGAAGCGCTGCAGGCGTTCGCGCAGCGGGTTGAACAGCAGGACCAGCAGAAAGACGATCAGGCCGATGGCCAGCGGGTCATCGGCGGCAACGGCCTGGCCGGCGATCAGGCTCAGCCCGGCGATGATCAGGCTATAGGCGACGATCGTCACCAGGCCGACCGCCCCGTACACCAGCGCCTGCCCCACGGTGGCGTCCAGATCGAGGACGCGATAGCGCAGGATGGCATAGGCCACCGACAACGGGAAGAACACCAGCGGCAGCAGGTTGAGCAGCGGGTCAATCGGGATGACGTTGCCGGAGAGCGCCGTTTGCAGAACCCAGGCGACCAGCGGCGCAAAGCCAATGAGGGTGAAGATGAAGATGACACGGCCCTGCTCACGCGCGGTGGGCGACGGCGCTGTCTGCCAGCGATAAAAGGCCATCCCCACAAAGAACAGCAGGCTGAGGCCGATGGCGTAGTAGCTCCATTGCCAAACACTGATGTGCGCGTACGGGTCAACGCCCGGCGCGTAGAGCAGGTAGACGCCAAGCGCCCCGGCGGCCAGACTGGGGAGGAAGGCGCTCAACCGCGAGCGCGGGTAGCGGCGGACGAAACGCGCCGGCTCGGGGAACAGCAAGCCAAGGGTGAGGATAGCGGCCGCGACATTGGGCAGCGCCATCGTCCAGGCCCAGGCGAACCAGTGCGTAGTGTACATATCGAAGAGCGCGCCCACGCCGATGGCCGCCAGCGCGCAGCTGAAGGCGAAGACCCGCCCCGCCGCCTCGGCGCTGCGCAGCCGGAAAATCCACACCCCCACCGCCAGGTACAAAAAGCCGACCAGATAGGGCGCCACGAAATGCCGGCCAAAATCAACCAGAGGGAAGACGCTCAGGCGAACAGAGTAGGAATGCAGCTCGCCGGTCTGGAGTTGCACGTCTAGGCGGACCGTCTGGCCGGCCTGGTGCCCCCCCAGTTGCGCGCCCAGCTCGGCAGAGTTGCGCACCGGGACGCTCTCCACCGCCAGCAAGCGGCTGCCCGAAGGCACTACGCCGCGCGCACCCCAGTTGGGGTCCGTCGGATCGCCGACGCGGTTGAAGATCATCCCCTGTTCGACGAAGGCGCCGATAAACGGTCGCTGGCTCCAGCCCACGGCCAGGAAGGGCAGCGCGGCGTACATGGCGACCGTGAGAAGCAATGTCGCCAGCACGACGATTTGTAAGGCGCGGTCAACCCAATTCACCGGCTGAGCGGCCTTGTCTTTGGCTTCCATTAGCGGAATGGCCTGCGACATAGCCTGATTCTAGGCGTGCGTCCGGCGCAGGACAAGCGCCAACTTTCAAAGGCGCGTTAGACTTAGGGTATAATCCCATTCACATCATCCCCAGCCTGACCGCTGCTCCGACTCACGACAAGCCCATGCCCGAGCAGAAAATTCGCGTGTTGGTTGCCAAACCCGGATTGGACGGCCACGATCGCGGCGCAAAAGTGATCGCGCGTGCGCTGCGTGACGCCGGTATGGAGGTGATCTACACCGGCTTGCGCCAGACGCCGGAGATGGTGGCCGAGGCCGCGCTGCAGGAGGATGTGGATGTGGTCGGCCTGTCCATCCTGTCGGGCGCGCACATGGCGCTCACGCCGCGCGTGCTGGAGCTGCTGCGCGCCAACGGCCAGGGCGACGTGCCCGTCTTCCTCGGCGGCATCATCCCAGATGAGGACATCCCCAAGCTCAGGCAGATGGGCGTGGCCGAGGTCTTTGGCCCCGGCACGAGCATGGAGGCCGTGGTGGAGGCGGTGAAAAGGGTAACGAGGGTCAAAGGACAAGGGGCAGGGGACAGGTGAGGCTGGTGCAGCGCATGATAAAAGGGAGAGAAGCGGATGAAGCGTCTGCTGCCGGAAGCCATAATTACCCAACGCGTGGAGACACTGGGTCGTATCATCGGCGGCCTGACGGCGACCCTTCAATCGCTTAACGCTAAGCGCAACCCGGATAGTTAAGACGGCCCCTGGCCCTTTTCCCTTCACCTGTCGCCTCTTCCCCTCATGTTCGACCCTGCGCCTATCCTGGCCGGCGAACGCGGCGCCCTGGCCCGCCTGATTACGCAAGTTGAGAATCTGACGCCGCTCGCCGACGAGGCGCTAACGAGGTTGTTCCCGTACACCGGCCGTGCACATGTCATCGGCGTGACGGGCGCGCCGGGCACGGGCAAGAGCAGCCTGGTCAATGAGTTGACCAAGGCCCTGCGCCGCGCCGGCGAGACCGTGGCCGTGGTGGCGGTGGATCCGACCAGCCCTTTCAGCGGCGGCGCGGTGCTCGGCGACCGCATCCGTATGCGCGACCTGGCCGGCGACCCGGGCGTGTTCATCCGCTCGATGGCCAGCCGCGGCGCGCTCGGCGGGCTGGCGCGCACCACGGCCGATGTAGCCCGCGTGCTGGACGCCGCCGGTTTTCAGCGCGTCATCGTCGAGACGGTGGGCGCCGGTCAGACCGAAGTGGACATCGCCCGCATGGCGCACACCACGCTCGTCGTGGAGGCGCCCGGCCTGGGCGACGAGGTGCAGGGCCTCAAGGCCGGCATCCTGGAGATCGCCGATGTGCTGGTGCTCAACAAAGCCGACCGGCCCGGCGCCGAGGCGGCGCTGCGCACGCTGCGCGCCTCACTGGAGATCGGCCGCAGCGCCCATGCCGAGGCCGGCTGGCTGCCGCCGATTGTGCAAACCGTCGCCACCACAGGCCGGGGCGTCGGCGAGTTGCTCGATCACGTCAATGCCCACCGTGATTTTCTGCGCGCCTCCGGCGCCTGGCAGCAGCGGGAGCGCGAGCGGTTGCGCACCGAACTGGAACTCCGTCTGCGCGAGACGCTTTTCTTGCGCCTTGTTAACCGGCTGGGGAATGGACAACTGAGCGACGTACTGGATAAACTTCAGGCGCGCGAAATTGACCCAACCTCGGCTGTGAGAGAATTATTGAAAACGGATGACTGATGTCATGATGACTGATGACTGAAAATCATCAGTCATCAATCATGATTCGCCGAATTTGTTCAGGAGCCTGATCCGTCATGATCCTCGGCCAACGCGTTCGCCTGCGCCCGATCGAAAAAGATGATTTGCCGCGCTTCGTCAAGTGGCTTGCCGATCCGGAGCTGCGCTCTTACCTAGATATGCCTGTGCCCTATGGCCAGGTGCAGGAGGAGCGCTGGTTCGAGCGCAACCTGGGCCAGGGCAGCGAACAGACCTGGGCCATCGAAGCCGGGCCGGCGGACGCCGTCGGGCCGTGGGTGCACATCGGCTCGTGCGGCTACCGGGATATTGACTGGCGCCATCGCGTCGGCACGGTCGGCATCCTGATCGGCGCGCGCGAGTACTGGGGCAAGGGCTTCGGCACCGACGCCATGCAGACGCTGGTGGCTTGGGGCTTCTACACGCTCAACCTCAACCGCGTCCAACTCCACGTCTACTCGGACAATGAGCGCGCCATCCGCAGCTATCAGAAGGTCGGCTTCCTGATCGAGGGCCGGCTGCGCCAGGCGAACTTTTACAACGGCGTGTACCGCGACACGATTGTGATGGGGGTGCTGCGCGAGGACTGGCAACGCGCACTGGCCGAAGCCAACGCTGCCGCCCAACCTCTGGCGTAAATGTTCGGACAGATCAAGCTCTTCGCGGGCACGGCTTCCCCGGCGCTGGCCGCCGAAATCGCCGCCTACCTTGGCCTGCCGCTCAGCGGGCGCGACATCATCAAGTTTCCCAACGAGAATATCTTCGTCAGGCTGCACTCCAGCGTGCGCGGCCAGGATTGTTTCATCATCCAGACCACCTCCTCGCCGGTCAGCGATAATTTGCTGGAACTGCTGATCATGACGCAGACGCTGCGGCTGGACTCGGCCGGGCGCATCACCGTGGTCGTGCCGTACCTGTGTTATGGCCGTTCGGACAAGAAGGATCAGCCGCGCGTGCCCATCACCGCCCGCTTGGTCGCAGACATGATCCAGGTGGCGGGCGCAGACCGCTACGTGACCATTGACCTGCACGCCGGCCAGATCCAGGGCTTCTTCTCCATCCCCGGCGACGTGCTCAGCGCCTTCCACGTGCAGGTGGAGTATCTCCTCAAAATCCGCGAGCAGATGCAAAGCCCCGTTATCGTCACTGCCGACCTGGGCTTTGCGAAAAAGGGCCGCAACTTCGCCGCCAAGCTCGGTTGTACCATGGCCTTTGTGGAGAAGCGCCGCTCAGGAAACGATGCCAACGCCCACGCGCTCACCATCGTCGGCGAGGTGGAGGGCCGCGACGTGATCGTGGTGGACGACGAGGTGGATACCGCCGGCTCTGTCTCGGAGGCGATCGCGCTGGTGAAGGAGCACGGCGCGCGCGACATCTACCTGAGCTTCGTCCATCCGGTGCTCTCCGGCCCGGCGGTGCAGCGCCTGCGCAGCCTGCCGATCAAAGAGATCATCACCACCAACACCATCCCCGTGCCGGCAGAGAAGCAGTTGCCCAACCTGCGCGTGCTCTCGGTCGCGCCGCTGCTGGGCGAGGTGATCAAGCGCGCGCACGAGGGCCGCAGCGTGGGCGAGATGTTCAACGAGTGATCGCCATTAACTGATGGTCGTCGTCTTCGGCGCAACCGGTTACACCGGTCAACGGGTCGCGCGCGTGCTCGACCGCACGGGCCTGCCGTTCCGCCTGGCGGGCCGTTCGCCGGAGAAGCTCGCCGCGCTCGCCGGGTCGCTCGCCTCCAGGCCCGCCACCCTCACTGCCGATGTCGCCGCGCCGGCTACTCTGCCGTCCCTCTTCCAGAACACGCGCCTGCTGATCAACTGCGCCGGGCCGTTCACCGATCTGGGCGAGCCGGTGGCGCGCCTGGCCGCGACGTACGGCGTCCACTACCTCGATCTGACCAACGAGTTGAGCTACGCCTACCGCCTGCGCCAGTACGACGCGCTGGCGCGGCAGACGGGCGCGGCGCTCGTGCCGGCCTGCGCCTTCGAGGTGGCGATTGCCGATTGTCTGACGTCAGTGGCCGCCCGCGACCTGCCGCAACCGCTGCGCGCGGTGGACGTGGTGTATGTGCTGCCGGGCGGCGTGGTGAGTTACGGTACACGGCTCTCGGCGCTCAAGACCTTTGCACAATCGTGGCTGGCGTATCGCGGCAGGAAGTGGGTGCGCGGCCTGCCGGGCGGCGCGGTGCGCGGTGGGGAGATCAACGGACGCCCCTACCGCGCGCTGGCCTTCCCGAGCTGTGAAGCCGTGACCGTGCCCGCACATCTGAAGGTGAGCGACGTGCAGGCCTGGCTGGCCGTCTCGCGGCGCTGGGCGGGCGTGGCCGCCGGCTTGCTGCCCCTCGTCAGTGTGCTGCTGCGCTCGCCGCTCGGCGCGCTGACGGCGCTCTCCTTCCGCTACCTGATGCCGCCTCCACCCGAGGACTCGTTCCACGCCTCGCGCTTCGTCGTTCAGGTGGAACTGACTTACGCGCACGGGACGCGCACCGTCACCGCGCGCGGCGCGGACCCGTACGGCCTGACCGCCGAGATCGCCGCCTACGCCGCGCAGCAACTGCTGGCTGAGGGCTACGACAAGCGCGGCGTGCTGGCCCCGGCGCAGGCGCTGGAAGCCGGGGCGTTTGTGGGGTGGGTGAGGGGGCAGGGCGTGGCGATTTCGATTGAGACCTGATGGGTGGTTGGTCAATATACAGCGCTGGGCTTCTGAAGCTGCGATGTCAAAATCAATGAGATTCCTTCGCGTTCTTGGCGTCTTCGCGGTTCAACTGCGTAACGCCTATGCATTGGTCATTTGCGTTAACGCGGACTCAGCGGAATCCCCAGCGCCGTGAGCGCGGCCACGATCAGCGGCGCGATGACGAGCGCGGGCAGGTAGTTCGCCACGCGGATGGGCCGCAGCTCCAGCAGCGCGCCAAAGCCGATGCCCATGATCAACAGGCCGCCCGCCGCCGTCATCTCCGCAATCATTGGCGCGGTGAGCACGGCCTGCGCCTGCACGGCCAGCAGAGTCAGCGCGCCTTGGTACAGAAAGATGACCAGCGCCGAGAACATCACGCCGATCCCCAGCGACGAAGCGAAGGCCAGCGCCGCAAAGCCATCCAGCACCGACTTGATCGCCAGCGTCTGAAAGTTCCCCGTCAGCCCATCTTCGAACGAGCCCAGGATCGTCATCGGCCCGACGCAGAACACCAGGCTGGCGGTGACGAAGCCGCGGATGAAGCGCGCGGTTGCTTCGCTCGAGCCGCTGCGGGCGAAGCGCGCCTCCAGCCACGCGCCCAGCTTCTGCAACTGTGCCTCGATCCGCCACCACTCCCCCAGCAGCCCGCCGACGAGCACACTGCCTAGGGTGATGAGCGAGTTTTGTGTGGCGAAGAACTGACTCAGGCCGTAGGCAATGGTGAACAGGCCGAGCACGTTGATGACGCTCTCGCGCACGCGGGGCGGCAGGCGTTCGCTAAAGCGCGCGCCGAGCAGCCCGCCGATGAGGACGGTGAGGACGTTGAGGAGGGTGCCGAGGCCAATCATGCCGAGGTGGAAGGGTGACGGAGTGAGAGGATGATGGGCTACAGGTGACCGTCAATGGGCGATAAGAGCGTGATCATTGGAAAGCTGGACGCCCAGTGACAGTCACCTACGTTTCTTGCAGAGCAGGTCGGCGGAGCAGGGCGCGCAGGGCAAAGTTCAGGGCCGTGAGCAGCAGCGCGACGACGACCAACTGCGTCGCCACCGCTTCCAGGCTGAACGACTGCGCCAGCAGGCCGGCCAGGCTCGGTAAGCTGAGCGCGCCGAGCATCGCCGCCGTCGTCTGGAACCCTACCAGGTGCAGGGAGTTGGCCGCGCCGAAGCGCAGCGGCGTCAGCGACATCAGGCACGGGAAGATGGGCGCGAGCGAGAAGCCGAGCAGCGCCAGGCCGAAGGCGTTGAGCGTCGGCCAGAGCCGCGCCGCCAGCAGCGCCGCGCCGATCACCGCGCCCGCCAGGCTCAGCCCGATCAGCTGCTCCAGGCCCACATGCTCGACGATGCCGCCCAGCAGGAATCGGCCCACCGTCAGGCTGCCCCAGTACGCGCTCACCCACAAGCCCGCCGTCGTCAAGTCCACGCCGCGCGACTCGGTCAGCAGCGTGAAGCTCCACTGGCCTGCCGTCACCTCGAGGCCGGTGTAGATGAAGAAAACGTGGATTTGAAGCCAGGGCGCCAGCGCGCTCAGCAGCCGGCGGCGGTCGCCGCGTTGCGCGGGCTGCGCAGCCAGCGCGGGCGAGTCATCCCACAGGCGGCGCGTGAACGAGAAGGCCGCGCCCAGCGCAGTCATGCTCACGGCCAGCAGGCCAAAGCCCCAGCGCCAGATCAGCCCGGCGCTCAGCACCGCCGTCATCACGATCGGGCCGAGCGTCGCGCCGACGCCGTAGCAGGCGTGCAGCCAGTTCATGTGTTTGCTGCTGAAGTGGTTGGCGGCGTAGGTGTTGAGGCCGGTGTCAATCGCCCCGGAGCCGATGCCCGCGCCGAATGCGCACGCCAGATACATCGGCCACGAAACTGCAAAGCTGTAACCCGCGAGGGCGAAGGCCATCAGCACCGTGCTGGCGGCGAGCAGGCTGCCCACGCCCAGCCGTCTGATAATTACGCCGGAGTTGAGGCTGGAGAGCGCATAGCCCGCGCTGCCCGCTATCAGCGCGATACCCAGCGCGGCCTGCGGCAGACCGAACGTCGTGCGCAGCGAGGGCCAGACTACGCCGAGCGTGGCATCCGGCAGGCCGAGGCTGACGAAGCCGAGATAGGCGAGCAGCAATAGCAGGGTAGGCATGGTAGTGCATTATAATCGCGCCAGATACCGGCCTATGACTCAGGAGCGGGGCGATGGGGATTGATCGCCGTTTCATCTATGGAGTGTTGTATGGACTCGGGCTAGCGCTGGCCGTGACCGGTATCCTGTTAGTGGCCGCGCGTCGCCCGCCGGGCCAGCCGGTCACTCTCGCCGAAGCGCCGACGCCCGCGCCGGTGCGCGTGTACGTGCTGGGTGCAGTGGCAACGCCCGGCGTGTATGCGCTGGCGCGCGGCAGCATCGTGGAAGACGCACTGCAAGCCGCCGGCGGCGCTTTGCCCAACGCGGACCTGCGGGGCTTGAACCTGGCGCAGTTGCTGCAAGATGGCGACCGCGTCAACGTGCCGGAGATTCCGCCGACTGCCACGCCGCTCCCGCCGACCGTGACGGTCGGGCCGGGCACGCCTTCACCCACGCCGCAGCCCACCGCCACAGTCGGGCCGAGCGAGACGCCCGCCCCGAGCCGCAGCCTGAGCCTGCCGGCCGGCGGCGCAAAGATCAACATCAACACCGCGACGCGGGCCGAGCTGGAGACCCTGCCACGCATCGGCCCGGCCATCGCCCAGCGCATCATTGACTACCGCACGGCAAACGGTGACTTCAAACGGATCCAGGACATTCAGAATGTGCGCGGTATCGGCCCGGCCACGTTCGAGCAGATCAAGGACTTGATCACCGTCGGGCCATAGTCATCAATCATCGGTCATCCTCTCGGTCAAGAGCAAATCCGCGCGTTTATGGCCCCACCTATCCCCTATGGATGCCGGCTATCACGTTGACCTGCTCGAGCGCGCTCTCGGCAAGTGCGTCTCGGCGCGCGCCCTGCAAGCCATCACCCGCGCCAATCTCGGGCAGGACGGCTGGCGCGGCCTGCTTTTCCATCCCGAGTATCACTGCGACGAAGACATCCCCAAAGCGTTGGCCTACCTCGAGACATGCCGGGCCGAGGCCGCCCGCGCGACCGACCCGGCTGAAGCCTGGGCCGCGTTTGGCCGCCTCACCCACGTTGCCCAGGACTTTTACGCACACACCAACTACGTGAGTCTATGGGCAGAAGATCATCTCCGCTCCCGGCGGGAGAGTGGGGCGGGGGAGGCGGGCATCAACGCCCTCGACCCGGCGTTGCTCAAGCACCCGCGCCTGTTTGCCGCGCGCGTGTACCTGCCGCTAGAGTTGCTTTATTACCTCCCGGCTCTCCGCCCCTGGCTCAAACGCACCTTACCCGCCGACTCGCACGCCGTGATGAACCTGGACAGCCTCGTTGCCGGCCCGCTCTTCCCCCTCGCCTTCGAAGCTGCCCGCCAGCGCACCGTCTTCGAGTTCGAGCGCACGCTGGCGCTGATCGGCGAGGTGCAGGATGAAGCGGCGAGATGGCGGTTTGTGGATTTGGAGGAGACCGGCTAGCTTGGGTTGCGTGCTCCGTGAGATATGAGCGGAACACGCGACACACAATATAATCGGCCCACTGACAAGGAGCACCACCATGCCTCTGCCCCCCGCCCAGCGCGGTATGTACTTTGAAGAGTTTGAGATCGGTCAGAAGGTCGTTTCCACGCCGCGCACCGTCACCGAAGCGGACGTGGTCGCCTTCGCCGGTCTCTCCGGCGACTACAATCAGATTCACACGGATGCCGCCTACGCGGCGACGACGCCCTTCGGCCAGCGCATCGCGCACGGGCTATGCGTCATGGCCATCATCTCCGGCCTGATCACCCGCACCGGCGTGATGGAGGGCACGGTGCTGGCCTTTCGCGAGATCACCGAGTGGAAGTTCAGCAAGCCGGTGTTCTTCGGCGACACCGTGCACGCTGAGCTGGAGGTGATCGAGACCCGCGCCATCCCGCGCCTGGGCGGCGGCAGCGTTACCATCAAAATCGGCGTTGTCAACCAGAACGGCGAGGTCTGCCAGACCGGAAAGTGGTCGGTGCTGATGCTCAGCCGGCCGGCTGGTTCCTGAGTAACTTCACATGCCAAACATAGACTGGCTCCGCGTCGCCCGGCTGGCGCTCACCTCGCGCTGGATGGACTTGATCGAGGAGAAGGAGCTGGCTCCGGCGGGCAAGGTTGCCTACCAGTTCTCGGCACGCGGGCACGAGCTGTCGCAGGTGCTGCTCGGCCTGGCGCTCACCCACCCCCACGACGGCATCTTCGGCTACTACCGCTCACGGGCGTTGGCGCTCACCGTCGGCCTGACCCCCGCTGAGGCGTTTGCCGGCAGCCTGGCGAAATCCGGCAGTGCTTCAGAGGGACGCGACGCCGGCGTGCTGCACTCGATGCGCAGCCGGGGCGGCCCCACCCTTCTGCCCACGCCCGGCGACGTGGGCGCGCAGTATTCGCCCGCCGCCGGCTGGGCGCAGGCCATTGTCTATCATCACGACGTGCTCGGCGCGGTGGAGTGGCGCGGCGCGCTGGCGCTCTCCCACGGCGGCGATGGCTCCACCGCCGCCAACGGCTTCTGGGCCGCGCTCAACATCAGCGCCACGCTCCAACTGCCGCACCTGTTCGTCATCGAAGACAACGGCTACGCTATCTCCGTCCCCGCCGCATATCAGACACCTGGCGCCAACATCGCGGACAACCTTTCCGCCTTTCGGAACATCCACATTCTGCAGGCCAGCGGCGTCCTACCCACTGAGACGCTAGGCGCCATCCAGGAGGCGGTGAGTTACGTGCGCGCCGGCCATGGTCCGTGTCTGCTGCGCCTCACTGTGCCGCGTCTGGCCGGCCACTCCATCACCGATACGCAGGCGTACAAATCGTCCGAGCAGCGCGCTGAAGAAGAGTCGCGCGACCCGCTGCGCCACCTGCGTCGCTACCTCAGCGAGTTAATGCACCTGGACTGGGAGGCATTGGAGGCGGAAGTGGAGGCGGAGGTGCGGGTAGCGCTGGCCGAGGCCGAGGCCCGGCCCGACCCGGCGCCGGAGACCGCCGCACACTTCGTCTTTGCGCCGGCAGAGTCGCAGGCCGCGGCTCAGAGCCCACTCCCCGCGCCCGAGACCGCCGGCCCGCGCATCAATTTGATTGACGCCGTGCGCCGCGTGCTGGAGACCGAGCTGGCGCGCGAACCGCGCCTGCTCGTCTTCGGCGAGGATGTGGGGTCGAAGGGCGGCGTACACGGCGCCACGCTCGACCTGCAGCGCAAGTTCGGGCGGCAGCGCGTCTTCGATACCTCGCTCTCCGAAGAGGGGATCATCGGCCGCGCTTACGGCCTGGCCCTGGCCGGCCTGCGGCCCGCGCCGGAGATCCAGTTTCGCAAGTACGTGGACCCGGCGATGGAGTCGGTCAACACCATCGGCTGGGTGCGCTGGCGCACGGCGGGAAAGTTCAGCGCGCCGGTGGTAGTGCGCTGCCCGGTCGGCCTGGGCAAGCGCAGTAACGACCCGTTCCACACCGTCAACGGCGAGGCTATCTTCGCGCACCTCATCGGCTGGCGCATTGCCTTCCCTTCCAACGCCGCCGATGCGGCAGGGCTGCTGCGCGCCGCCCTGCGCGGCGACGACCCGACCTTCTTCTTCGAACATCGCTCGCTGCTGGATACGGCGCCGGCGCGCCGCCCGTATCCCGGCGACGACTATGTGCTGCCCTTCGGCATCGCAGCGACCGTGCAAAGCGGTGACGAGCTGACGGTGGTGACCTGGGGCGAGATGGTGTACCGCTGCCTGGAGGCCGCGCAACCGTTCGCGGGCCGCGTCGAGATCATTGACCTGCGCACTATCCGTCCCTGGGATGGCGAAACGGTGCTGGCCTCGGTGCGCCGCACGGGCAAGTGCCTCATCGTCCACGAGGATAACCTGACCGCCGGCTTCGGCGCCGAGATCGCCGCCCTCCTGGCTGACGCAGCCTTTCAGTTTTTGGATGCGCCGGTGCAGCGCCTGGCGGTGCCCGATTGCCCCATCCCCTACAACGTCGGGCTCATGCGCGCGCTCGTTCCGGACGCGCCCGCCATCCGCCAGAAAATGGCGGATTTGCTTGCATTTTAGGGGTTTTGCGCTAGAGTAGCGGGCCATCCAATCATTCCAACCGAGGGAGAGAACCGATGGCAAAAAACAGACTTAGCAAATCCCAGTTCGTGGCCGCTGTGGCGGAAAAGTCCGGCATCTCGAAGAAGGAAGCGGGCGCGGCGCTCGCGGCGATGAACGAAGTCGTGATGCATCAACTGAGCAAGCGCGGCGGCGGCGAAGTGACCATCCCCGGCTTGCTCAAGCTGGTGGTCGTCAACAAGCCCGCCGTGCCGGAGCGCACCGGCATCCACCCCTCCACCAAAGAGCCGGCCGTCTTCAAGGCCAAGCCCGCCCGCAAGGTCGTCAAGGCCCGTCCCGTCAAAGCGCTCAAAGACGCGGTCTGACGAAGCCTGTCCGCCCTTCGCCTGCGCCAGCGCCCCGGTGTTGAGCCGGGGCTTTCTGTTGTCGTCGTGTGATAGCATTTCCGGCATGAGCTTACCCGCTTTCTTCGTGCGTGACCTGCCCATCTACGGCACGGCCAGCCTCTCGCCGATGGATGGATTTTCGGACCTGCCGTTCCGGCTGATCTGCCGTGAGCTGGGCAGCGCCATGTCGTATACCGAGTTCGTCAACGTGGAGGAACTGGCTGCCACGAAGCGCCGCGACGCCAAATGCTGGCGTAAGCTGGAGTTCGACCCGCGGGTCGAGCGGCCTATGACCTTTCAGATCTACGGCCATGATGTGGACCAGATCGTGCGCGTGGCGCTGCGCCTGCAAGAGAGGCAGCCCGCGCCGGACATCATTGATATCAACCTGGGTTGCTACGTGAAAAGCATTTCCGAGCGCGGAGCCGGCGCCGGCATGTTGCGCTGCCCGGATAAGCTGGAAACGCTCTTCGCGCGCCTCTCACGGGCGCTCCGGCTGCCGGTGACCGGCAAAATCCGTTTGGGCTGGGACGAGGCCAGCCGTAACCATGTGGCGAACGCGAAGCGGCTGGAGGACAACGGCGCAAGCCTGGTCGCCGTGCATGGCCGCACGCGGGCGCAGGGCTACGGCGGCAACGCGGATTGGGATGCGATTGCCGAAGTGAAGCAGGCCGTGCGCATCCCGGTGATCGGCAATGGGGATGTGAAGCGTGTGGCCGATATCGCCCGGATGCGCGCCCACACCGGCTGCGACGGCGTGATGATCGGGCGGGCCGCCATCGGCAACCCGTGGATTTTTGCGGGCAAGGATCGAGAGCAGGTGACGCTCGAGGAAAAGATCGCGTTGATGCGCCGCCACCTGGCGCTCAACCTGGAGTTTTATGGGCCGAAGCTCGGACTGGTGCTCTTCCGCAAGCACGCCGCCAGGTACCTGCACGGCCTGCCCAATGAGGCCGAGCTGCGCGTGCCGCTGCTGACGGCGAGCACGGTCGGGGAATTCGACCGCCTCATCGAGGACATGCTGCTGTTGATCACCACCTAGCCAACCGCAGCGCGTTGCGCGACAGGGGCACGGCGGTTCGGAAAGCGTTTTTGTGAATCTCCGATTGGAGGCGATCGCCTAGCTGGGCGGCGCTTTATGCGTCTCAGGCGTTGGGCCGCGCCACTCGCCGGGATACATCTCCAGCGCCACGGCGGCCAGTTTTACAATCTGCGGATCGCGATCGAACTGACACTGGCGCAGCGCCTGTTGCGCCTCGGGCGTGTGCCACTCCACCAGCCCGCCCAGCGCCACGCGGCGGGTGCGGGCGTTGTCCGCCTCCACCGGGCCATTCTCCCCGTTCACGAAGCCGGTGCGTGGGTTCTTGAGCACCTCGATGAAGACGGGCACGACCGCCGGATCCTTGATCTCGCGCAGACGGCGCACCGAGTTGTGCCCGACGTCCAGGTCGGCCAGGCGCATGGCGCGCAGGCGATGCAACTGGATGACGGTCTGGGTGATGGTCTCGCGGGCGAGCGGGTCGGGGTGTTGAAGGGCGGCTTCCAGCTCGGCCAGCGCCGCGTCGTCGGCCAACATACCGGGCCGGTTGGCGAACTCGACCGCCGCCGCTCGTCGCGCTTTGGAGTCGACGACGCGCAGATCGTACTCGGTGCAGGCGCGCTCGATCAGACGGCCGGCGGGTGTGTTGGATTTGGCCACCGGTGACGCCAGTTCCTCCGCCAGTTTCTCCAGCTCGGCGGTAGGCGCATCCATGACGAACAGCGCACGCCCGGCAGCAGCGCGCACCGGCTCGATCTCCGCCATCTGCAGTTCGCTGAGAAAAGCACGCAGCTTGTCGTTGTCCGGCTGGCGCAGCACGGCGCGCGCTCGGTCGCGCCACAGGTTGATCTCTTCGGCTAATTGCTTCTGACGTTCCAGCAGCGCCGCCTGCTCGGCCTGCAGGGTCGCACGCCCCTCGGCGTCTGCTTCCTGAATGCGGCGCGGGTATGTCTTCAGCTGCTCGCTGACGGTGATGAAATCGTGCTGAATCTCGTCGGCCCGTTGGTTGAGCGTCTCTTGCACCCGCTGTAGCGCTTTGGCGAACATCAGCCCAATTTTAGCGTAAATGGATGAGGCGTGCAGTCAGCGCTGGCCGGTGAGCGCGGCACAGGCCTCCGGCAGGGCCAGCCGCGCCCACGCGGCATACATCCGGCCGGAGGGATGCAGGTTGTCGCCGGCCACCCAGCCGCTCTCCGTGGCGGCGCGACGCGAGATCGGCGTCACATCCACGTAGCGCGCGCCGCGCCGGCGCGTTTCTTCGGCGTTCACGGCGTTGAAGGCGTCAATCTCCCGCGCAATCCGGCTGCGGTCCTGCCCCTCCGCAAAACCGGTGACGCCCCAATCCGGGATCGAGAGCACGAGCACGCGGCCCGGCTGATCGCCGGCGAACGCCAGCGCGCGATCAAGCAGGCCCGCAAACTCGCGCCGGTATTCCTCCAGGTCGCGCCCGCGATATTGGTTGTTGACGCCGATCAGGAGCGAGACCAGATCGAAGGGACCGTGTGGGTTTGCCGCGTCGAGGCCGGCAGATAACTCGTCCGTCGTCCAGCCGGTGCGGGCGACGATGAGCGGGTCTTCGATCTCAAGGCCGCGCTCACGCAGCAAGCCGGTCAGCTGTACCGGCCAGCGTTCCGCCGCGTCCACTGCCTCACCGATGGTGTACGAGTCGCCGAGGGCCAGGAAGCGGAGCGGGCGGGCGGTGGACATGGTGCACAAAGGGGCAGCGGGCGAGCGGCTGGCTGTGGGTGAGGGGCCTGCCAGGGGCGAACAGGCGCTGAGAACGATTGCAAATAGACAATAGAGTGCGCGGCGCGGCGGCATGAAATTGACCGTTGGGATGATAGCGCTAAAGCCGCCACGCCGCTACCCTCCCGGCGGACAGGGGTGCATTTCTATTGTTTGGCAGGCTGCGCCCTGATCCTTCGGCTTCGCTCAGGAGAGCGCCGCTCGTTGAGCGGCGCGCAGTCGAAGGGCGGCCAAAAATCTGGATTGCACCCCGCAGACAGCGAGGATTTCTGAATTTGAGCCCGGGCCGGATCCGGAGCGGAAATTCGAGGGCGACGGACTCAGCCATCTGGCCCCGGGCCGCTTCGGCGGGCGTCCCAGTGTCAGCTCGATGTTTCAACATTGGGCGAAGGCTACGGGCACGGTCCGAGCGTATCGCCATGGGCCAGATGGGCCGCCGCCGCTGCCGCTTCCACCGTGATGGTCTTGGCCTTGCCCGGGTTGCCTGGCGGGATGTGGCAGAGCGTCACCTGGCCGCCGGCCCCGGTGGTCGGCGCCCCTGTGGGAGCGATGCCGTTGACCACAATCACCAGGCCGTTCGGCCCGACACACGCCTGCACGGTCAGCGCGCTGCCGGCGTTGTACTTGCCGGCCCCGCTCACGGCGATGGAGCCTTTGGATTTGATCTCGATCTTGTCGTCCTTGACTTTGACCCTCACTTCCCATTTGTCGGTTCGCCCGGTGATCTTGATCTCGGACTCGTCCTTCTTCTTGTCTTTCAGTTCCAGCCGCAAGTCGTGGCCGCCGACCGAGACAAGGCTGCCGCCCGGCAGGTTGACCTGGCCGTTGACGATCACCAGCAAGGGCGCACAGCCGGAGGGCGGGGCAGGCGTAGCGGTGGGTATCCCTTCGAGTTGGAAGATAACGATGATGGCGACGACGGCCTGGCCGCCGTCGTCGCGGGCGCAGGTCTGCACGACAACGACGCTGGCCGGGTTGAGCTGGCCGGTTACCGTGATCGAACCATCCAGCGTGAGCGTTCGCCCGTCGCTCAGCGTGAGCGTGTTGCCGTTGAGGCCGACGACGATGACGGTGACCGACGTGCAACCGCCGCCCACCGCGACGCGCCGGATCTTTTTCGCTACCACGGTGCCATCGGGCAGCAGGTTGCCCTTCACCGTGACCCAATCGCCCACGCGGATGACGCCCTCGATCTTGGTCTTGCTATCCACCGTGAGCGTGACACCGCCGACGACCCAGGGATCAATCCGTTCGACGCGGGCGGTGAACGTGATGGCGTGCCGGCGCCCGTCGTCGAGCTGCTCGATCTCGGTAGCGAGCCGCGTCCCATCCGGCAGGATGCGCCCCGTCACGCGGACGCGGTTCCCAACCCGGATGCCGGCGTCAATCTCCGTCTCGGCGTTGGTGGTGAAGGTGACGCCGCTGACGTTCCACGGGTCGGTGCTGATGACGATGCCGGTGAACTCGAACCTGCCGACGCCGGCGCTCAGGCGCTGAACGGCGGTCGCCAGGCGCTGGCCATCCGAGATCACGCCGGTTACGCGCACGCTGTCGCCGACGGCGAGGCCGGCGTCGAGGGTGGTGCTTGGTGTGACGGTGAAGGTGATGCCGGAGACGGTCCAGACCGGATCGCCCTTCGTCTGCAATACGCCGATCAGCGTAAACGTCTCGCTGCTCCCCGCAGGCAGGCGGCGGATGGCGAGTGCTTGCAGCATGCCGTCCGGTCTGATGAGGCCGGTGACCGTGACGGTATCGCTGACGGTGAGGCCCGCCTCGATCGTTGCGCCGGCCACGTGCACCGCGCGCCCGGAGATCGTCCAGACTTCTGCGCTCATCGCCTCCACCACGCCGATGAAGGTGAGGGTGTTGCCGATGGCCCGGCGCAGTAGCATGATCCGGTCGGCAACGTGTGTACCGTCGGGCAGGACTCGACCCTCGAAGGCGACCCAGTCGCCGACCTGTGGCTCGCCGAAGAGCGATGTCTCAGCGGTGACGACCAGCGACTGGCCGGCGATACGCCAGGCGCCCGGCGAAATCTCCTGCACCTCGCCTTCGCCGCTGAAGCGCGGCAGGGGCGGCGCCGGCGGCTGGTTGAGCGGGATGACGCTGACGTGGCCGGCGACGACGATCACCGTCACGTTGACGTTGGTGACAGCCACCACGCCCTCGCTCACGGCGAAGCGGATGAGGGCCGCCGTCACCGAGACATGGAAGGCCGTCCCCTTCGCCGCGCCGACGCCGGAGGGTGTGGCGACTTCGTACTGTGAATCGGGCGCGGTAGATTTCGCGACATCATGATCGCTCTCACCGGTCGTCTGTGTCAGCCGGATGAGGCGCCGGCCGGAGCGCGGCGCGTCGAGCGCGTCCACGGCAATATCGGTGTTCGGGCCGAGGCGGGCGCGGCTGCCATCGTAAAACACAAGCGTTGCGCTGGAGAACGCGCCGGTGCGCACACGCTGTCCGGCCTGCACCGGCGCGCCCGTGCCTGCCGCTTTCCAGGCCTCTCCCGCCGACTGCACTTCCACCAGTCCCTGGACATCTTCCAGCAGCGCCGTCTGGGCATCGGGTGTGGCCACCACGACCGGGATCGGCGTTGCCTGGATAATCGGGAGGGCGCCGGGCGTCGGGTTCTGCGTCACGCCGCGCGCTCCGGCATTCCACCACAATGCACCGCCGCCCAGCACAAGTGCCGCGCACAGGAAGAGGACGACCGTTATGCCGGCAACGGCGGCCACCGGCCAGAGCCAGCGTGGCATGCTCTTCGTTGGCGTTGGAGCGATGGTCGTCCGCCGTTGTTGAGCGACGCGCAGCAGGCGCGCGCGCTGTGCATTCACCGTGCTCGAATCGCGCGCCGGCTGTGGCAGGGCGCGCAATTGCGCCGCCAGCCGGACGAGGTCGGCTTCCTCGCGGGGCAGATCGGCCAGCGCGGTTTCCAGCGCCGCGCCGGCTTCGAGCCGGGCTAAACGGTCTTGCAGACGGTTCTCGATCATAGCGGCACCTGTTCTTCCGCGAGGGCGCGGCGCAGCGCAAGCAGGCCGCGATGCTGATGGGCTTTGACGGCGGCCTCGGTTTTGCCGAGCGCGTTGGCCGTCTCTTCAAGTGAAAGGCCGGAGATAAAGCGCAACGTTACGATTTCACGCTGTGTCTCGTCGAGCATGGCCAGAGCCTGATGCAGACGCTGCACGGAAAGTTGTTGATCAACGAGGATGATGGGGTCCGGCTCGGGCGCGGCCTGGCCGTCGGCCTCGTGCAGCGGCGCGTGGGCGCGATGCTCGGCCCGGCGGTAGTAGTCAATCAGCAGGTTGCGGGCGATGCGATACAACCAGGCGCGGAACGGCGCGGCAGAGGGCTGATAGCGCGGCAGGGGCGGTTTGCCGATTTGTGTGTAATTTCGTAGGCGCGGCTCTCAGACCCGCGCCTACAGGCCGAATTACACAATTTTCGGCATACGGCCGCGGCAGCGCGTCGAGCATCCGCATGAACACATCGCCGGTTAGGTCCTCGGCCAATTGTCGCTCGCCCACGCGCGCCCACAGGTAACGGAACAGGGCTTCGTGGTGCTGATCGTACAGCGCGCCCAGCGCCTGCATCTCGCCTCGCTGCGCCGCTGCGACGAGTTGGGCGTCACTCATCAACGCCTCCAGTCACAGCGCGTTCATCAGGGAGAACGGGCGAGCGCGCAAAAGGATTCATGCCGGGTGCATTATGGGCCGTGACCCGAGAAAACACAGCCTCCACGCCGATATAAACGAGTGAGGGATGAAAAGGATTCGTGTCATAAAAAAGCCCCCGGTTTTGGCATAACCGAGGGCCTGGCAGCAGCCTGGATAACGGGTTCGGTGCTCAACCAGGCTCGTCGGTCTCCCCTTGCTTCCCGATGTGGTACACCTTGCGCGTCGGCCAGCCGGCGCGTTCGGCGATTTGCTTCGCAGCCTCTTTGCGCTTCAGGCCCTCGGCCAGAAGCCGGTTGAGCTCGACTCGCACACGAGCCTCATCCCACCGCTCTGCCGGCGACCCCGCTGCGCCGGCAATGACGAGCGTGATCTCGCCGGCGACACCTTTGGCGCTGAAGTAGGCGCGCGCCGCGCTGGCCGTGCCGCGGTAAATCTCTTCGAACAGCTTGGTCAGCTCGCGCGCCACGGCCACGCGCCGGTCGCCGAGCGTCTCACGGATCGCGTCCAGGGAAGCGAGCAGGCGGTGGGGCGACTCGAAGGCGACGAGCGTGCGCGGCTCGGCGCGCAGCGACTCGAGCAGACGGCGGCGTTCGCCGTCTTTGCGCGGCAGGAAGCCGAGATACACGAACGCATCGGTCGGCAGCCCCGAGGCGACCAGGGCCGCGATGATCGCCGACGGGCCGGGGATCGGGATAACGGTGTGGCCGGCCGCCAGCGCCGCGCGCACCAGCTCGTAGCCGGGGTCGGAGAGCGCGGGCATGCCGGCGTCGGACACCAGCGCCACGTCGCCGGTCTTGAGTGCGGCCAGGATGGCGTCCAGCTTGGTCAGCTTGTTGTGTTCGAAGTAGCTGGTGAGCGGTGTGTGGATGTCGAAGTGGGTGAGCAGGCCGCGCGTGTGGCGCGTATCCTCGGCGGCGATCAGGCTGACTTCACGCAGCACCCGCAGGGCGCGGGCGGTGATGTCCTCCAGGTTGCCGATGGGCGTGGCGACGAGGTAGAGGACGCCCATCTTTTAGCCCTTCCTCACCACACTAGCCGGTTGTAATATGGCGCGAGCAACGTCTGAGTCCCGCCGAAGAACAGCCCGAACAGCACGCCGAGGGCCGCGCCCGCCGCAACGTCGGAGAGGTAGTGCACGCCCATGGCCACACGAGCCAGCGCGACGAGCGGCCCCCACATGCACAGGATCAACGCCAACCAGGGCGGGCCGAGCGCCAGCCCGAGTATGGCCAGCATGATGGCCCGCGCGGCGTGGCCGGAGGGGAAGGAGTGCGGATCGGCGTTGCGGTAGATGGCCCCCCACTCGCCCGGTGGGCGTTGGCGGCGCACCAGCCCCTTAATGGCCTGGACGATGATGGCCGTGAGGGCGATGGCGACGAAGAGTACGACGGCCCGGTACTTCCAACCGGCGTCACCCAGGGCCCACACCAGCAGGAGGCCGAGGCCCCAAAACCACGAGTCGCCCGAGTGCGCCAGGAAGGCGGCCAGGTTGCGCAACGGGCCAGGCCTCTCGGCAATGCTCAACCTTTCCGACAGCCGCGCGTCGGTTTCCAACAAAGTGCGAATCAAATTGAGCTCCGAATCTTTTTCAGCGCATTGCGCGAATCCATTCGAATCAGCCTCGGCGCTCTACCTTCTACTCTTTTCTTCCAACTCTTTCTTCACCAGTTCGTACTGGTTCGGCTTATCCACATCCATCCCGGCCTCGGCGTAGGGGCAGATGAGCAGGCGGCCGTTCAGCCCGAGCCGCTCACGCACGCGCCGCTCCGCCCAAGCAATGCCGGCCTGCCCGAACGCAAGCCGCAGGAAGGCGTCGAAGCCGACCAGGGAGGCGATGCGCAGCGAGTTTTTGCGTGCCTCCAGGATGTTGCGCCAGCCGGGATTATAGCTGCTGAACACCGGCGTCCCGATCACATGCAGGTCGCCGCCGGCAAAGCGGCCTTCTTTGAGTCGAAAGTAGCTGCGCCGTGCGCCGGGGAAGCGGCGTTCCATCGCCTCGGCCGGGATGACGGTGTAGTAAGCGTCATGGTCGGTTTCCAGCGCGGTATGAACCACCCAGTCAACCGCCATGGGGGTAATGAGTGGAATGTCGCTGCTCATAGCCAGCAGGTGGGTGGGGGGCGACACAACCGCGCGCGCACGTTCCGCGCCGGCAACCAGGTTATCAAGGAGGCTGTCCTGGGCGGGGAGGCAGATGGGCGGCCTGGAGCGGCGAGCCAGGTCGGCGCCCAGGTCCGCCTCGTCCAGGCCAACTACGATCACGTTGCGCACAGTCTGCGCCGCATTCAACGCGTCGAGCACCCATTGGATCATTGGCCTGCCCGCCAGTTCGAGCAGGGCCTTGGGCCGGCCCCGCGTCAGCGGGTAGAGCGGATCGTTAGGGTCGGGCACACCGCCGGCGACCAGGAGCGTGTCAACGTAGGGTTGGGTCAACATTGGCGAGTGGCAAGCGGCCTTCGGCCGCTATTTTCTACTCTCTGCTCAACTTTTGAAAGCTTGGCTGCAAATGCAGCTCATCAATCAGCGCTTCGAGCTCGGCGTCGCTCAGGAGCCGGCGCCGGCCGCTGGCGGCGATGAGCGCGGCCTCAAGCAGGTTCGTGCCGAAGGAGCGGCCCTCGAGGACGGGTGTGGTGGTTGCCAGCCAGCGCGCCCCCACGGCGCGAAAGCGCGCGACATCGTCCGGTGTGGTGGTATTGGTGCAGATGATCTGGCCGTCGAGCCGCGCGGGCAGATGGCGTTTGATGTAATGGCAGTCGCCGGCGATCACCGTCGCCCAGTGATACCACTGCCCGAACTTCGGCGTCCACTGCTCCTGCTTGTTGCCGATGGGATACACCCAGGTGAACGGCAGGCGGCCGATGATGGGCAGCGTCAGCGCGGCCAGGGCTTTCGCCGTTCGTAAGCTGCGGATGGGGAGCGGCAGGCCGAGCGCGAACATCAAGTCGCCGAAGATGTGCTCGTAGCCCGCCTCGTGAAAGGAGAGCGTCATCCCCCAGCGGTCCGCCCCGCCGGTGAAGAAGACGCGCCGCGGCGTCACCGGCCCGCACTGCGCCTCGATGGCCGGCGCGATGCGGCGTTCGAGCGTGTTCTTCAATCCTGTGCCGTCGGTGACGGGAGTGCGCGTCACGCCGCGCACCAGCGGCTGCACGGAGTAGAGCGGGAACCAGCGCCCCGCCACGCGCAGGCCCAGGTCCGCGCCGCCCAGGCCCAGCGCATCCACCTGCCCATCCAGGTCGCGGAAGAGCGCCGCGGCCCGGCGCATATCGCCGTCCACGCCGACCCGCTCTAACCGCACGCGCTCGCCGAGCAGGTCCAGCTCGACGATCTTGTTCCGCTGCGAGGAACCGAGACTAACCGAGACGACACGTTTCATGGGCGGCAGCCACAAATTGCGCGGACGTTTCAAATTGGCTGGGCGGAAAGTGGGGCAGCGCGAGGCGAACTCAGTCTGCCGCTGCCGGTGCGGGTGCCTCGCGCCGATACGCCACCAGTTGCGGCGTCTGCCACGCAATCCAGGCCGTTGCCAACAGGCAAGCGACGCCGCCGGACACCACCGAGACCACCGGGCCGAAGGCCTGCGCCACCAGCCCGGCTTCCAACTCGCCCAATTGCGGCCCGCCCAGGAAGAATATCATGTTTACACTCGTCATGCGCCCGCGCAGCCCGTCCGGCGTGTTCAACTGGCGGATGATGTTACGAAGCACCGTGCTGACCATGTCCGCCGCGCCGGTGACGAACAGACAGGCAAAGGTCAGCCAGAACGCGGTGGAGAGGCCGAAGACGATGGTGGCCAGGCCGTACACGCCGATAGCGGCGAAGAGCACGCGCCCACGCTGTTCGAGGCGCTCGACCAGCGGCACCATCGCCGCGCTGGTCAGCATCGCGCCGAGGGCAGGAGCGGCCACCAGTACGCCGTACCCCTGCGCCCCGACGTCCAGAATGTCCTGAGCGAAGATCGGCAGCAGCGCCGTGGCCGAGGCGAAGAAGGTGGCGAAAAAATCCAGCAGCATGGACGAGCGGATGAGCGGCTGGCCAAACACCCACTTCAGCCCCTCCAGGCCCGCACGCAGGCTGAGCGGGCTGCGCTCGCTGGCCACTCGCTGCGGCAGATGGCGCATGAGCAGGAGCGAGGCGAGCAGACAGACGAACGAGGCCACATCGAAGACGTAGACCCAGGCCACACCCGCGGCGGCGATGATCGCGCCGCCAATCAACGGCCCGATGACGGAGGCTGTCTGAAACATGAGGGAGTTGAGGCTGATGGCGTTGGGCAGATGCTCGCGGGGGAGGAGCGTGGGATACAGCGCCTGGCGGGCCGGCCCGTCGAAGGAACCGATGGCGGCTCCCAGGGCAGCCAGCGCGTAGACGGCCCAGACCGATTGGAGGCCGGTCAGCGTGATCGCGGCCAGCGTCGCCGAGACGACCAGCATAGCCGCGTTGGTGACGAGCATCACGCGACGCCGATCGAGCGCGTCGGCGACCACGCCGCTGATAAAGGAGAAGACGATGATCGGGATGACGCGCACCAGCCCGACCCCGCCCAGCGCCAGCGCCTTCTGCTCCTCCGGTACGAGCAGTGAGACGTGCCACAGAATCGCGGCGTTGCGCATCATCGAGCCGGACATCGAGATGAGCAGCCCAAACCACAGCAGTCGGAAGTTGCGATGAGAGAGAGCGATGAAGGCCATGCAGAATGAAGAACATGAAATGAAGAATGTGGAATGAGAACGGAGGGAACGTGGAGGTTACTGTGTTAACCGGGTTCACCACCCGGTCGCCAGATACAAACGCCCGTTCCCGAATATCACGTTTCTTGCTTTGCACAGTCGTCCCCTCTTTTCATTCTTCGTTCGTCATTTTCTTTTTCGTTCAGGTTCCCCAGTCTCTCAGATACAAAAAGTCGTAGCCGACGGTGCGGTTGCTGAGCTTGGCGACGAGCGGCATGACGCGCTTGAAGTGGTTGCGGCGCAGGCGCTCGACCACCTGACGCACGAACGCCTCCTCGAAGCCGGCGGCCACGGCCTCCTCCGGTTTGTAGCGCTGATCCACCAGCAGGTAGAGCAACTGGTCGGCGCGCGCGTAGGTCAGGCCCATCTCGCCCTCGTCGGTCTGGCCGGGCCACAGGTCGGCGGTTGGCGCTTTGTCAATGATGGCGGCAGGCACGCCGACGGCGCGCGCAAGCTGGCGCACCTGCGTCTTGTACAGATCGCCGAGTGGGTTGAGAGCGTGTGCGGCGTCGCCATACAACGTGCTGTAGCCGAGCAGGATCTCGGTCTTGTTGCCGGTGCCCACCACCAGCCCGTCGAAGGCTTCGGACTGGTCGTAGAGCACGATCATGCGGCAGCGCGCCAGGATGTTGCCGCGCCGCGTGTTGCTCATATCCGGCTCATGGCGAATCAGGCCGTCGGCCATCTCGGTGATGGGGATCGTCACAGACTGGACGCCCAGCGCCTCGATGCACCATTGCGCATGTTCGAGCGACTCGGGCGACGAGGTGCGATATGGCAGTCGCGCCGCCAGCACGTTCTGCGGCCCGAGCGCCTCGGCAGCCAGATAGCAGGCGAGCGCCGAGTCGACCCCGCCGGAAAGGCCGACCACGGCCCGCTGCCGCCCGACGCGCGTGATCTCCTCACGGAGGAAGCTCGTCAGGATGCGGCGGGCCAAGTCGGTGTTGATGTCCAGCGCGCCCATTTTTTTGATTGCTGACCTTCGGTTTCCGATTGCGGAAGGGCTTATTTAGAGCTTATCGCTAAACTTCGCCCCGGCGGTTTGATCCGGGTTTGGCGAAGGCATTGCCTTCGCCAAACCCGCAATCCGCAATCCCCAATCCAACATTCTTACAGGGGCCACTCTTGCAGGATGCGCGCGGTCTCCTCCTTGTGGCCGGTCTCGTCCAGGACGATGGTTTCCAGCTGCACCTGCAGGCCTTTGTCGCCGAAGGCGGCGGCGTCCTCCGCGCGTTGCGTGTAGTCGGCCAGCGCGCGGGTCTCGGCGGCCAGCACGGCTTCCAGCATTTCGCGGTTGGTGTGCGCCGGCGGCACCGGGCGCGGCGTGGTTACCGGCTCGCCGCCCAGCGCCACGATCTTGTTGGCCAGGAATTGCGCATGGCCCTGTTCGCCAGGCACTTCCGACATGAAGAACTGCACCAATTGTGGGCGGAACGGGCCGTTGGCCTTGGCCGCGTAGGTGAGGTACTGGATGATGGCGCTCAACTCGCCGGCCAGGTCCTCATTCAGCTTGTTGATCAACGTTTGCTTGTCCATAGTCTCTCCTGATCCTTTATCCTTTGTCTCTGGCTCCGGCGTTGCCGGAGATGATGCGACTGATCTCACGGGCCACCAACGCGTGGCGCTCGTCGCGCAGCAGCGGCAGGCGGGCGCGCGTGCGGTGCAACTGGTTCAGGTCGAGCTGCGCCACGGTCAACCCCTCCTCGAAGTACGGGGCTTGAGCCACCTGATCGCCGTTCGGGTCGAAGACGATGGAGCCGCCCCAGAAATTCAGCCCGTCTTCAAAGCCGACCTTATTGGTGTGGCAAACGAAATTGGTGAACAGGCTGGCGTAGGCGCGTAAGACGTGCTCCACCCAGCGCGTGCTTTCGAGGGTCTCGCCGGCGTTCAGCCCGCGCCCAGGCGAGGCCGAAGCGAACAACATCACGTCCGCACCGTCCAGCCAGAGCAGGTAGGGCGCCGAGGCATGCCAGAAATCCTCGCAAATCAGCATCCCCAACCGCCCAAAGCGCGTGTCGAAGGCACGCACCGTATCGCCCCAGGCGAAGAAGCGGCCCTCGTCGAACAGGCCATAGGTGGGCAGGTAGACCTTGTGATGGACGTGAACGACGCTGCCCCGGGAGAGATAGGCCGCGCCGATGAAGAAGCGGTTGCGCTGGTCCTCATCCACGAAACCGACCATCAGGTCAATATCACGCGCACGCGAGGCGGCCAGCAACTGGCTGAAGATCACATCGTCGGCCAGAGGGCGATGCGCGACGGTCGGCGCCAAATCCTGCAAGACGTAGCCCGTGAGCGACAACTCCGGAAAAATGAGGATGTTGACCTTTTGCCTGGCGGCCTCCTCGATGAAGGCCAGGTGCTTTTCCAGGTTGGCGCGCACATCGCCGAGCTTGGTCTTGATCTGAGCGAGGCCGACGGTCAGCATAACGAGAAATCAGCAACGAGTGGCAGTCGCGAGCGGGCGGCGCACGTCTAGTCGCGGCCCTCCGCCACGATAGGTGTACCACGTTGCACGCGCAGCGCCCAGGCCGTCGCCGCCACGATCAGCACGACCGCGCTCCCGATCACATCCAGCCGGAAGCCGGCGACGAGCGGCATCGGGTCGCCACGCACCAATCCGAGAAAAAATGCGCCGAGGGCCACCAGGCCGAGCGCGTACAGTCCACGCGCGCCCGCCGGCCAGCGTTGCCGCCGCAGCCCAAACATGACGAACACGGAGAACGCTCCCCAGACCACGCCCAGCGCCTGCGTCGGCCAGCGTGGGACTTGCAGGCCGTACAGGTCGGGCGCGGCGGGGGCGAACCAGGCCGGTAGTTGGCCGGGCGCGACCTCTGCGCCGTAAGCGCAGCCGGCGGCCAGGCAGCCGCCCCAGGTCAGTGCGCTCAACAGCGTGAGGGGCAAGGCCGCTGCATCCAGCACCGGCAACAGCGGTTCGCCCAGGCGGCTCGCCCACCCGCGCGCACCAAGCAGCGCCCCGGCGACCGCGCCGACCCATGACAGCCCGCCGCGCCAGATCATCAGCGCTTCGGCCAGGTTCGTGGCGTAGTACGCGCTGTGGATGATAACGTAAACCAGCCGCGCGCCGATCAGCCCACCGACGATGGCCGCCAGGCCGAGGTCGAGCCAGCGGCTTTTCTTCTCCGCCGGCGCGGCGACGTACAGCCAGGCCAGCCCGAGCGCCAGTCCGAGGTTGAGGAGGATAGAGTAGGTGTAGACCGTGACCGGGCCGAGTTGGGCAAGGACGGGGAACATGAAAACCGTTCTGCTCACCGGCTAGAGCAGTTGTTGCGTCACAAGAAAATCCACCCCAACGGTCGGGCGGCAAAGCAATGCCACCTCGCGCAAGCGCCGGATAAAAGGCTGGTCGGTTTTCTTAATGATGACCGGGTCCAGGTCGCTCCACTCGCTCACGGTCTCATGCGCAAGCGAGCCGGAAAGGATCACGCGCTTCGGCGCATAGTGCGCGAGGAGACAATGAAGTATTTCCTCCAGAGCTGTGTTGAGGCGTTGCCGGCGTTGTTTGGCACCGCTGTTTCGGGCTGGAGTTGCCATATCCACAATTATACTCCCGTGATCCGGATAACCATTCGCCCGGGCGGCCTGCCCACAATACTTTCCGCCGATTGACTCGACCGCAGAATGTTTTAGAATACCGCGCTTGGCGGCCCCGCATGCGTCTGTAGCGGGCCCGTCATTGACTCGACCGCAGAATGTTTTAGAATACCGCGCAGTCCACCTGCCGGGAGAACTGATGCCCCAATACGCCGTTGAGTTGCGCGACGTCAGTAAGCGCTTCCCAGGCCCGTCCGGCGAGATCGTCAGCGCCGTCAAGAACGTTAGCCTTCAGATTCGCGATGGCGAGTTCTTCTCCATGCTCGGCCCGTCCGGCTGCGGCAAGACCACCAGCCTGCGCATGATCGCCGGCTTTGAGTTGCCCACCGAGGGCGAGGTTTACATCCACGACCGCCCCATGGGTCAGACGCCGCCCTACCAGCGCCCGGTCAACACCGTCTTTCAAAACTATGCGCTCTTTCCACACATGACCATCGGCGAGAACGTAGCCTTTGGCCTGGAGATGAAGGGCGTCGAAAAGTCGGTGCGCGAGCAGAGGGTGAAGCAGGCGCTGGAGATGGTACGCCTGCCCGGCTACGAGAAGCGGCGGCCCCGGCAAATGTCCGGCGGCCAGCAGCAGCGCGTGGCCCTGGCCCGCGCCCTCGTCAATCACCCCGAGGTGCTGTTGCTCGATGAGCCGCTGGGCGCGCTCGACCTCAAGCTGCGTAAGGAGATGCAACTGGAGCTGAAGCGCCTCCAGCGCGAGGTCGGCATCACCTTCATTTACGTGACGCACGATCAGGAAGAGGCGCTGACGATGAGCGACCGTATCGCCGTGATGAGCGGCGGGCGCGTGCTGCAGGTCGGTCCGGCGCACGAGATTTACGAGAGGCCCAACTGCAAGTTCGTGGCCGACTTCATCGGCGAGACCAACCTGCTGGAGGGCAAGGTGATTCATCAGCACGGGCGACAGGTGGAGGTGCTGCTCAACGGCGGGTTGACGGCGTATGCCGAGTCCGACGGGTCGCTGTTCAGCGGCCAATCGGTCTTTGTGGCTGTCCGCCCGGAGAAGATCGCGCTGCGCCCCTATGAGGGCGCGCATAATGTCTTCCCGGGCCGCGTCGAGGAGGTGGTCTACATCGGCACGGATACGCACTACACCGTGCGCCTGCCGGGCGACCAGCGTGTGCGGGTGCGCGAGCAAAACAACGACCCCTTCTCGCGGCCGCTGGCCAACGTCGGCGACGAGGTCAAGGTGTACTTCGACCAGACCCCGGCCCGTGTGCTCACCGAGTAAGGCGGCGCGCCCATGTTTTTGCGACTCTCACGTCATCAACTCCGCGGCCTGTTGCTCATGGCGCCGGTGATGATCCTGATGACCGGCCTGCTCGTCATCCCGCTCATCCTGGTCGTTGTCACCTCCTTCGGCTCACGCTCACCGGACGGCAACGTCATCTATGGCTTCTCGCTCGATAACTACCTCCGGCTGATCGGGATCACGCCCAACGGCGGTTTCGATACGATTTACCTCGAGATCCTCGGGCGCTCACTCTGGCTGGCCCTGCAGACCACACTGGCGGTCATCGTCATCGCCTTCCCGCTGGCCTACTTCATCGCCCGCGCCGCGCCGCGTTACCGTAACCTGTTCCTGTTCCTGGTGCTCGTCCCCCTCTGGACGAACTTCGTCATCCGCATCTATGCCTGGCTCATGATCCTGCGCAACCAGGGCGTGCTCAACAGCCTGCTGGGATGGGGGGCCAGCCTGCTCGGCCTGCCCTTCCAGCCGCTCGATCTGTACCCGTCGGACGGCGCGGTGCTGATCGGCATGATCTACGAGTTCCTGCCGTTCATGATCCTGCCGATCTACACCTCGCTGGAGAAGATTGACGACTCGCTGTTCGAGGCGGCGGCGGATCTGGGAGCGGACGCCATCCGCACCTTCCTGCGCGTGACGCTGCCGCTGGCCGTGCCCGGCATGGTGGCCGGCACCATCCTGGTGTTCATCCCCGTGATGGGCACTTTCATCGTCCCGGATATCCTCGGCGGGCGGCAGGTGATCCTGGTCGGCAACCTGGTGCAACGACAATTCCTGGACGCCCGCGACGCGGCTTTCGGCTCGGCGGCGGCCATCATCCTGATGGTGCTGACGCTGGTGGTGACCATCTTCTACACACGCCGCTTCGGCTTCGGCGAGGAGATTGCGTCGGCGTAAACGATGACCAAAAAACGCTCCCCCTGGCTGATCGCGACGGCGCTGGCGGTATACGTCTTTCTGTACGCGCCCATCGTGGTGCTGGTGGTCTTCGCCTTCAACTCGTCGCGCACCAACGTCGTCTTCGAGGGCGTGATCAACCGCGGGCCGTGCGGGCCGTTCTACTGGTTCTGCGAGCTGGCCGGCAACCGCGAGCTGGTCTCTGCCGCGCGCAACACGCTCACCATCGCCGTCACCTCGACCGTCGTCTCCACCCTCATCGGCACGATGGCGGCGCTGGCGCTCCAACGCTACCGGTTTCCGGCCAAGAGCCTCTGGGAGGCGTCGCTCTACCTCCCCATCGTCATCCCCGAGATCGTCATGGGCATCGGCATCCTGGTGCTCTTCAGCACGCTCTTCAGGTACATCAACACCACCTTCGGCCTGCCGCCCGATAGCCGGCCCTCGATGGGCCTGGGCACGGTCATCGTCTCGCACATCGCCTTCAGTGTGCCGTTCGTGACGCTGGTGGTGCGGGCGCGCCTGCACGGCTTCGACAAGGCGGTGGAGGAGGCCGCCATGGACCTGTACGCCAACGAATGGCGCACCTTCTGGCGCGTCACCCTGCCGCTGATCGCGCCCGGCGTGCTGGCCGGCGCCATGCTGGCCTTCACGCTCTCGCTGGATGATTTTGTCATTACTTTCTTCACGACCGGCCCTGGCGCGACGACCCTGCCTCTCTATGTCTACGGCCTGTTGCGCCGCATCACCACACCCGAACTGAACGCGCTCTCGACGCTCTGGATTATAATTGTGCTGGTGGCCCTGCTCATCACTCAGCGCCTGGAGCGCCGCGCGGGTTAATCGCTCGCCAAGCGTGCCCAGGATCAGATTAGCGAAAAGGAGAAGAAACGAGATGAAAAAACGCCTTTCCCCCATAATCAGCCTGGGGCTGGTCGCCCTCATCGCGCTGGCGGCCTGCGCCCCGGCCTCCACCCCGGCTCCGGACGTGACCTCCACCCCGCAGGCCAAAGTCGCGCCGTCCGGCTTCGTCTGCCCCGAGCCCAACCCACGCCTGCCCGTCACCTCCAGCGAAGTCAATCTGTTCGTCTGGACGGAGTATATCCCGCAGGATACGCTGGACTGCTTCGAGCTGGTCTATGGCATCACCGTCAACCGCGAGGAGTATTCGGCCAACGAGGAGATGTACGCCAAGCTCACGGCGGGCGGCGGCAACTACGATCTGGCCCAGCCGACGGACTACTGGGTTCCGTTGATGATCCGCCAGGGCCTGCTGCAGAAGCTGGACAAGAGCCGGCTGCCCGTGCTCAACGGCTTCGATCCGAACTACCTCAACCTGTCGTTCGATCCGGGCAATGAGTACAGCATACCGTACCAGGCCGGCACCTACGGCATCGTCGTCAATACGGAGAAGATCCAGAACGTGCCCCAGGCCTGGGCTGACCTGTGGAAGCCGGAATATGCCGGACGCATGGTCTTCCTCGACGACAGCCGCGCCACCATCGGCATGACGCTGCTGACGCTGGGCTATGACCTCAACACGACCGATGCCAAACAACTCGAGGAAGCCAAGGTCAAGCTGGCGGAGCTGGCGAAAGGCATCAAGCTCTTCGACAGCGATAGCCCGAAATCGGCGCTGATCGCCGGCGACGCAGACCTGGGCATGACCTGGACGGGCGAGGCTGAGTTGGCCAAGCGCGAACTGGCCTCCATTGAGTACATCTATCCCACCGAAGGCACCATCGCCTGGATGGATACCTACGTGCTGCTGGCCAACGCACCGCACCCGGACGCCGCTTATGCCTGGCTCAACTACTCCATGCAGCCGGATCTGTTCTGGCAGATGCTGCAGGAATTCCCCTATACCATGCCCAGCACGGCGGCGCTGGAGTTTGCCAAGACCAACCACTCCGATCTGTATCGGCAGTACATCGAGTCCCCCATCACCAATACGCCCACGGCCGTCTTGCAGAAGGCGCATCGCCTGCGCGATGTCGGCGAGGCCACCCGCCTATACGACCGCATCTGGACCGAGATCAAGGGTGGCTCATAGGTCTGAACTACCCCGACCTGCGGGTCTGGCGAAGGCAACGCCTTCGCCAGACCCATGACGCGCATCCGGGGAAAAAGTGATGGGGGAACGTCTCTGCCACTTCGATCAGCCCGAATGCGCCACGGCTCATGGCCGCCCTCCGCTGATCCCCACCCCCATCCGTTGACAATCATCCGCTTTACCAAAAGGTAATCGGCCTTTACGAGGCTGTCATGCGCCGCGCGAAAGAGCGTAAACTCTCCGCTTTATCATCGTGGTAGTGTTCTACCCGATTGGAGGTTGTTTCATGTCACGCTCTCGACTCTTACTCACTTTGACGACCGGCGCGCTGATGCTGGCGGCGTGTGGCTCGGTGAGCCAAACGACCATCGCCACGCTGCCCCCGCCGACGATCGCGCCGACCGAGGCCGCCAGCCCGACGCCGCCGATCGTCGCGCCCACGGTTACGCCGCCGCCGGCCAGCCCGACGCCCGAGCCGCCCACCGCCACGCCGACCGAAGCGGCGACCGCTACGCCCACCGTCCCGCCGACGCCCGACCCCAATCAGGGCGTGGGCGATGTCGTGTACAGCGACAAGCTCAATGGCACGAGCGGCTGGTCGTGGACGTTCGAGGATGACGCGGTGAAGTTCGGCATCTCGCGCGAGCAGGGCCGGCTGAACGGCGTGGCCAAGCGCAGCGGCACCTGGCGCTTCACCATCAGCGACGATGCCGTCCGGGTCGGCGACCAGCAGGTGCGTGTGACCGTGCGCGCCGAGGTCTGCGCCGAGAACGACGAACATGCCCTGTTGTTCCGCGGGCGCGTGGACGCGGCCACGACAGCCTATAGCTATTACGCTTTCAAACTGCGCTGCGGCGGCGCAGCACGGCTGGAGCGGCTGGACGGACCGAACACTACCGTCATCGTCAACTGGACGGCCTCACCCGCCATCCGGGCCGGGGCCGGCCAGGAGAACACACTCCTGGTCTGGGCCAACAAGGGCGAAATGCGCTTCTACGTCAACGACCAGTACCTGTTCTCGGCGCAGGATACGGCGCTGGCCGAGGGCTTCTACGGCTTCTATCTGCAAGACCGGACGAACGGCAATATGGCCGTGAGCTGGCAGAACCTGGAAGCACGTTCGGTTCGCGTGCCGTAGCTGGCTGGATCACTGAAGCACTGAGAGGGTGAGGGCACCGGGGCTGCACCTTCGTCAGGCCCTGAATAATGGCCTCTGACGCCGCCCGTTCACGATGCGGGCGGCGTTTTTGCATCACTCGCGCCCGCTCACGGGCCAGCCGCTGCCGTTGGCCGCACAGGTGTACGTCTTTTACAACGACGGGCGCAGGGAGCAGCGGGCGGTTTGCCGATTTGTGTGTAATTTCGTAGGCGCGGCTCTCAGACCCGCGCCTACAGGCCGAATTACACAATTTTCGGCATACGGCCGAGCAGCGGTAGGAAGTACGGAAGGTGGGCCTCAGCCTCAGTTCGATTAAGCCGCACGTGCTAAACTTGAACCCGTGCCATGAGCTTTCAGCCATCTCGGTTATATCCAGCCGCCTGGCGTCTTCTCCTCACCCCGCCCCTCTCCGGCGCGCTCAACATGGCGGTGGACGAGGCCCTGCTCGACGCGGTGGCGGAGGGCCGGTCGCCGCCCACGTTGCGCTTCTTCGCCTGGACGCCGCCCTGCCTCTCGCTGGGATACGCCCAGCCGCTGAGCGATGTTGATCTCGAACGGCTCCACGCGCGCGGCTGGGAACTGGTGCGCCGCCCGACCGGGGGCCGCGCCATCCTGCATACCGACGAACTGACCTACAGCGTTATCGCGCCGATGGACGAGCCGCGCGTCCGGGGCGGCGTCCTCGAGAGCTACCGGCGATTGAGCGCCGGCCTGCTCCGTGGGTTGCAGATTCTTGGGTTGCAGGTCCGCGTTGAGGGGAGATCGGCGTCCGCCGGCGGATCACCTGCCACCGCCTTGCCGGTTTGTTTTGAAGTCCCATCCGATTACGAGATCACGGCCAACGGCCGGAAACTGCTGGGCAGCGCGCAGGTCCGCAAGCGCGGCGTGGCGCTCCAGCACGGGACCCTGCCGCTGACCGGCGACCTGGCGCGCATCAGCGAGGCACTGCGCTTTGAGTCAGAAGCAGAGCGCGAGCGGGTGCAGGCGCGCATCCGCGAGCGGGCGACCACGGTGCAGGCCGTGCTGGGCCGGGTGGTGAGTTGGGACGAGGCCGCGCACGCCTTGCGGCAGGGCTTTGCCGAAGCGCTCTACTTGGAATTCGTCGAGGCCGCGCTCGCACCCGAGGAGCAGGCCGCCGCCGAAAAACTGTGCGCGGAGAAGTATGCGGCCCGGGAGTGGAACGAGCGAGTGTAAAACGTGGGGGATGGGATCAGAAGAAGCAGACAAGCCGAAAGCGAAAAATTCGCGCTCAGGCGGGTCGGCAAAGGCACTGCCTGCGCCGACCCGATAGGGCTTCCCCGATCCCTTCACGGTTTAGGCGGCGGCGGGGTCGCGACCACGATGATCACGTCCGTGAAGCGCAGCGTGCGCAGCAGGCGCTCCAGCACGTTGGAGGCGTTGGTCTGGGCGATGTTGAGGATGCCGTCCTCCAGCGCGCTGCGCCGCAGTTCCTGCTCCGCCGATTGCCGCGCCAGCGATTCCAGATTCATATCGCCCTTCGTCAGCAGGCCCGTCTCCCGGTCGTAGACGTACGATTTCTCGTTGTCCAGGCGCGAGACGAAGATCTCGGCGGCGGGCACGATGACGGTCACCCGGCCCTCCGGCGAGATGGTCACATCGCTGGGCTGCAATTTGCTCAGGTCTACGCCCGCAATCACCTCACCGTGCGCGACGAACAACAGCCGGTCGCCGAAGAGCGGGCTGAGCAGGCCCTGCCCCTGCTCCGCTGCGATCACCTTCTCCAGTGTGTACTGCGCCGTCTCCAGCCGTGCCAGCAAGCGGATCTGTCGCACCACCGTCACGGAGTCCGGGTAGATGGTGGGCGTCGGGTTGAAGAACTGCTGTACCTGTGTGGCTGCACCGGCGGCCGGCGCCGTCACCTGCCGGGAGGCCTCGCGGATAGCGTTGACGATGCCCCAGCCGGTGACGGCGGCGATGATCAGCAGGCCGATGACCAGCAGGTTGCCGTAGGCGCGCGACATGGGCCGATTATAGAGCAGATTTCCCTACCCTTGCGCCATCCCCCAGGCCGGGCTACCATCGCCCCTGCTTCTGAGCCTGCCAGGCAACGGTCGTTCCTATGATCATCGGCGCTTCCCGTGTCCGTCTGTATTTGCCCGGCTGCGCGTCGCTCAAGGAGAAGCGCGGTCGCCTCAAGCCGCTGCTCGCCCGGCTGCCCAGGGAGTTCAACCTGGCCGTCGCCGAGGTCGGGCTGAACGATGTATGGCAGTCCGCCGAAATTGCGCTGGTCACCGTAGTGAACGGCGATGCCGGGCTGGCGCACGGCCTGCTCGAACGCGCCGTTGCCTGGATCGAGCCGCACTATCCCGATATTCAGGTCATCGCGTCCGAGATCGAAATGCGTTGAAAGTCTGTGGAGGTCGGTCATGAAAACTGTTCGCGCGTGGGCGGCTGGGATGAGCGTGTGGGTGCTGAGCCTGAGCGCCTGCCTCCCGGCCACTCCGGTTGCGCCGACCGCGATCGCCGATCCGCGCTCGGCAGTCGTGAGCGAATTCAGCGGCGTCGTCAACGGGCGCACCATCGCAGCCGAGACGCTCGTGCCCGTATCCGTCGGCTTCACGCTCAAACCGAGCGGCGAGGTGCAGACCGGTGAAGCCTCGCGTGCGCGCCTCGACCTGAGCGATGGTGCGCTGGTGCGCCTCGGCGCGCTGACCGCCTTCGTGCTCGAAGACCTGACGCTCCTCGGCTCCGAGAACGTCTTACTCAAGCTGCAGATGGCCTTCGGTAAAATCTGGGTTAGCCTGACCGGCGGCGAGCTGCAGGTGGAGACGCCGGTCGGCGTGGCCGCTGTGCGCGGCTCGTTCGCCGTCATCCAGTACCTGCCCAACGACCCGAACCTCATTGACGACGATGTGCTGGTGCTTGACTGCCTGGAAGGCTCGTGCCGCGCCGTCAGCCCCATCATCAATGCGCAGCTCGGCAACCTGGAGCGGATCGTGATCAGTTCGCAGACCACGTTGCGCCAACCGTTGACTCAGGTGGATGTGCAAGATTTCATCCGGGAGAACCCGGAGAGCGTGCGCCTGGCAGCGACCCTGACCGCGGCGCCGCCCGCCACCGACACGCCCACCCCGACTCTGTCGCCCTCCGTCACCCCGGCCATGACGGCGACCGAGACGCCGACCCCCGCCACACCCACATCGCCGCCAACCGCCACAACCACTCCGACTCCAAGTGTCCCGATCATCGGCGTGCATCGCGTTCAGCCGGGCGAGACTATTTTCTGCATCGCGCGCGCCTATGGCGTTTTGCCGGACGCCATCATCCAGGTCAATGATCTGCGCGCCCCGATCAGCCTGTCCGTCAATCAGGCCTTGAACATCCCGGCAGTGCGCTGGCCCACCATCAGCGCCGGCCCGGTCTGCGCGGCGCAGTTCCGCTCGCCCTTCCCCGGCTTGCCAACCCCTACGGCCACCAGCACCGGGACAGCGACACCGACGCTCACACCCACCGGCACGGCGACCGCCACGCCGACCCCCACACCGACCATTGCGGCAACGGCCACTGTCACGGACACGCCCACGCCCGATCCCAAGCAGGATTTCTTTTGGTCCGTGTCGAACGTCAGCCTCAACGGCGGCGGCAACACGCTGACGACCGAACCCGGCAGCCCGGTCACCGTCATCCTCGACTATCGAATCTGGAATGCCGCCAATTGCCCCGGCTGCATTGCGCAGATCGTCATCGGTCTGAACACCCAGGGCCAATACTGCGCCTACGACGGCATCCCCGGTGTGTATCCCGGCTTGAGCGCTATGAGCCAGAACAGCCTGATCGCGCCGCGGGCCTCCGGCACGTATACGATAACCGCCAACTTCGATCTGCAACGCCGCTGTGGCGACGCGCTAGAACGTTACACGGGTGGGACGCCTATCGGCGCGATCATTGTGCCATGATGCTCAGCGCGCAGGCCAACCTGTGGCAGAAGATGATGCTGATCCGTTGTATCCGGGTTTATTTGTTGATCGGCGCGCTGTGCCTGAACGCCTGCGACGCCGCCACGCCGGGTGTCACGCCGAGCGTTACGCCGGACGTGTATTCCGCGACGGTGCGCGAGCTGCGCGGGCCGGTGACCGGGCGCGCCACACGGCGCGAGACGCCTGTGCCGCTCACCGTTGGCTTCACGCTCCGGGTGGGCGGCGAGGTGAAAACCGGCGAAGCGGCGCGCGCGCGCCTCGACCTGAGTGATGGCGCCGTGCTGCGCCTGGGCGCAAACACCGTCTTTGTGCTGCAAAGCGTCGCGGCGGCTGATGATCAATCGCTGACCACCCGGTTGAGGCTATCGCTGGGCAAAATCTGGGTCAGCCTGACCGGCGGCGAGCTGCAGGCGGAGACGCCGGTCGGCGTGGCCTCCGTGCGCGGTTCCTTCGCCATCATCCAGTACGCGCCCGGCGACCCGCAGAATCCGGACGACGATGTGCTGGTGCTGGATTGTCTGGAAGGCTCGTGCACGGCGCAGAACGCCGTGGTCAATGAGCAACTGGGCAACCTGGAGCGCGTGGCGCTGAGCGCGCAGGCCAGCCTGCGGCAAACGCTCACCGCCGATGACGTGCGCCGCTTTGTGCAGGATAATCCCGAGAGCGCGCGCCTCATCGCCACGTTGACCGCCGCGCCGCCGGCGACCGCTACGCCGGTCGCAGTCACGCCGCCGCCGACGATCACCGGCACGACCCTGCCCCCGACCCCGACCGACGCCCCGCCGACCGTGACCCTTACGGCAGCGCTGCTCACGGACACGCTCACTCCCACCTTCGCCGCCACGCCGACAGCACCAATCATCGGCAGGCATACGGTCCAACTCGGCGAGACGCTCTATTGCATCGCCCGCGGCTACGGCGTCGAACCGGCAGCCATCGGCGCTGCCAACAATCTGGGCCGCGATCTGCTCATCACCGCCGGGCAGGTGTTGCGCATCCCGGCGGTGCAGTGGCGCAACATCTCTGCCGGCCCGGTTTGTCCGCCGCAGTTCAACTCGCCTTATCCGGGGTTGCCCGTCCCCAGCGTGACGCCCACGCTCACGGCCACCCCTCTCCGCACCGCCACACCCACACTAATCGCGGCGCCGACGAACACCGCTACGCCGTCGCTCACGGCAACCGCCATAGCCACCCAGACGCCCACGGCGTTGCCACCCACCCACACGCTCACACCGACGGATACGCTGACACCCACCTCCACGCCCGACCTGCAGGGCCCGGCCATCACGAACCTGCAGGCTGCGCCCAACCCCATCAGCCCGACGGTGAGTTGCCGCGTCGTGCTGACTGCCGAGATCAGCGACCCGGCGGGCGTCACCGGCGCACAGGTTAACTGGACTTTCACCAACGTCGAACAACTGACCGAGAGTGGATCGCTCGACATGGCCCCGGCGCAGGGCGTCCTCTGGCAGGCGGTCTGGGAAGTCAGCTTCCAGGTGGCGCCGTATTACGGAACGATCAACTGGAGCGTCTTCGCTACCGATGGGCTGAGCAACACCGCCATCGCCAACGCACCGCCAATCACAGTAGAAGCGCCGGGCTGTTCATCCTCGATAGGCGGCGGCAACCACACCGAAGCCACCCGGCGGCGGCTCCAGTCCGCGCCGGCGGATTTTGTTGCCGTTGACGCGGTTTCAACCGCCCGTTACACTCGGCCCCAAGTAAGGCGCCGATCCCTCCATGTGTTTCACTGCTCCATCCATACGCCGGCTTCTGGGGTTGACTCTGCTCACGCTCGCCCTCGGCGCGCTGGTTGCCTGCGAGCGCCAGATCGTGCGGCCCGACGATCTGCTGCCGCGCACCCCCCAGGACAGCGGCGTCAACCCACTCGTCACCAACACACCGCAACGCAGCGCCCGGCTGCGTGAGTTCAACGGGATGGTCGAGCAGCGCGCAGATGCCGCCGCGCCCTGGCAACCGGCCGTGGCGGGCACCACGCTGGCCGTAGGCTACCAAGTCCGCACCGGAGAGGATGGGCGCGCCTTCATCGAGTTCACCGAGGGCAGCCGCCTGCGCCTCGGGCCGAACACGACCATCACGTTCAACTTCCTCAACCCCTTCAATGACAGCCTGCTCACCTCGGTCGCGCTGGATCGCGGCGAGGTCTTCATCCTGCTCACCAGCGGCGCACTGGATGTGGAAACATCGTTGGGCATCGGCTCGGCACGGGCCTCGTATATGAGCGTGACCTACGATGAGTTGACGCAGACGCTCAGCCTCTCCTGTCTGCAAGGCACGTGCACCTTCACCGACTTCTTTGTGCCCGGCGGCTGGAAGTATGAACAGACCGGCCCGGTGCGCTCCGAGCCGCAACGTATGCAATTGGCGGATTTCGGCTTCTGGGGGGTGCGCGTGCCCGAGGCCACGCAATGGGCGTTCTACGCCACTGAGGCGCTGGTGCAGGGCAGCGCCACCATCCCCGTCATCGCCACCGAGACGCCCACCCTCATGCCGACCGTGACTCCGACGCCCACGCCGGAAAATCTGGCCGCCACCCCCTCGCCGGATACCGTGCTGACGCCGACGCCTGTGCCTCTGCCGACGGTGGCCGCCCCGACGCCTCGGCCTCGCCCAACCCTTGACATCATCGGCGTCCATCGGACGCTGGTGGGCGAGAACCTGTACTGCATCGCGCGCGCCTACGGTGTCGAGCCCAGGGCCATCGGCCAGGCGAACGACCTTGGCAACGACCTGCTCATCACCGCCGGCCAGTCGTTGCGCATCCCGCGCGTGCCGTGGCGCAACATCTCCAACGGCCCGGTCTGCGCGCCACAGTTCAACTCGCCGTTCCCCGGTCTGCCCTATGCCCCCTCCGCCACGCCGCCGACTGAGCCGCCCACGCCCGAGGCTACGGCGACGCCGACCTGCCCGGACAATGAGTTCTTCGATCCGCTCATGAACCAGTGTCGGCCCATCGCCACGAACGTTCCGCCGAGCGAGACCCCCATCCCCGTGGCCACCGATACGCCCACGCCATGACGCCGGCATCGGCAACACGAATAAACACGAATGGGCACGAAGGAACACGAAGGGACACGCAGAGAACGGATGACGGCCCTCGTGATCACTCGCGCCTGTTTGTGTAGATCCGCGTTGGTTGTTTCCCACCCCTCATGCGTTCTCTGAGCCTGCGCCGCGAGAGCTTTGGACTGATTGCCCTGGTCGTCGGCCTCATGTTGTTGGCCGGCGTGTTCGGCCTGCTCGACGTCCCGGAGTTGAACGCCGTCAATCTGGCTTTTCGGTTGCGCGGGCCGCAGCCGCCGCGCGCTCCTATTGTCATCGTCGCCATTGATGACAACACCTTCGCCAACACCGGCCTGCAATGGCCCTGGCCGCGCACGTACTTCGCCCAACTGGTAGACCGGCTGCGCGAGGGCGGCGCGCGCCTGATCGCCTTTGACGTGTTCCTGTTCGAGCCGGAGCAATTCAAGCCGGCGACCTACACCGTGCAGGGCGAGACCTTTCTCCAGATCGCGCAACGGTACGGCGTGACGCCGCAGGCCCTGATCGAAGCCAACGGATTGGACAACACAGGCACGGTCTGCGGCGGGCAGGCCCTTACCATCCCCACCAACCCGCCGCAATCGCACCTGGTCGTGCGCGACACGCTCCCGCTGCTGGCCGCGCGCTACGGCGTCGAAACCGAGGCGCTGCTGCGCGTCAACGGCCTGGCAGACCCCTGCCAGATTCTGCCCGCCGATCTGTTGCAGATCCCGGCCTTTGGTTCGGTGACGCACTTCGTTCGCCCGGACGAAACCGTGGCCCAGATCGCCGGGCTGTTTCAGGTGAACGCGCTGGCCGTGCTGGACGAGAGCGGCCGACCGGCGCGCGATCCGCTGACGCCCGGCCAGCCGGTCTCGGTGCAATTGGGCGACGCCGCCCTGGCCGCGGCGCTGCGCGCCGCCGGCAACGTCATCCTCAACGGCGAGATTCGCCAGGTAGCCGAGGCCGGCGGCCGCAGCCGCACCCTCTATCAGCCGACGCCTCTGCTGCTCGAGGCCGCGCTTGCTTTCGGTATCAGCAACATCGGCATTGACGCCGACGGTGTGGTGCACAGCATCCTGGCCTGGGACCGGCACACCGACGAGGTCTACTACTCCTGGCCTCTGGTCACCGCGGCGCAATACCGGGGCCAGCCGCTGACCGACGCCGCCCTCGACTCGTTGCGCCTGGGCGCGGACAGGCTGCCGCTCGAGCGCGGCTACCTGCGCATCAACTATCGCGGACCGGCGGCCACCTTCCCCACCTACTCCGTGCTGCAAGTCGTCAATGGCGACTATGCCCGCAGCGAGCCGGACGCCTTCCGCGACAAGATCGTCCTCATCGGCGCGACCACGGTCTCCCTGCAAGACGTGTACGCCACGCCCTTCGGCGCCGAGCCGCGCACATCCGGCGTCGAGCTGATGGGGAGCGCGCTGGAGACCGTGTTGAGCGGCGAGCACATCGCCCTGCTCTCCGGCGTATGCGCCCGCGCCAATACCGACCTGGCTTTCCTGCGGCTGTGCCCCTTCGTCGAGCGCGGACCGATGCTAATCAGCATCGTGCTCTCCGGGCTGATGGGCCTGGCCCTGCTCGTCATCCGCCAGCCGTCGCGTGCGGTGGCGCTGCTGCTGGCGCTGATCGTGCTGGGCGGCGCGCTGTGGCTGAGCGCCTTTCTATTCCTGCGCGCCGAGATTCCTCTGGTGGCGCCGCTGGCCACGCTGCTGCTCGCCTATGCCATCCCGGCCGCCGAGCGCGCCTTCGCCGAGGAGCTGGAGAAGCGCCGGGTGCGCGCCATCTTCGAGCTGTTCATCTCGCCGGAGATGGTGGGCCAGCTCATCGAGCAGGGCGTGGAGGCGATGCGCGGCAAACGTGCCGAGCTGACCATCCTCTTCTCCGATATCCGCGGCTTCACCACCATGTCCGAGAAGATGACGCCGGAAGAGCTGGTGGAGGTGCTCAACGAATACCTGGGCGCGATGACGGACGTGATCCACAAACACGGCGGCACGGTGGATAAGTACGAGGGCGATCTGGTCATGGCCTTCTTCGGCGCGCCGCTGGCCTTGCCCGACCATGCCGAGCGGGCGGTGCGCTGCTCGATTGATATGCGGCTGGAGCTGGAGCGGCTGCGCACGAAGTGGGCGGCGGAGGGCAAACCGTCGCGGCTGGAGATGGGCATCGGCCTCAACACCGCCGAGGTCTTCGTCGGCCTGGTCGGCTCGGGGCGGCGCGTCAACTACACCGTGATGGGCGACGGCGTCAACCTGGCTTCGCGCGTCCAGGATTTGACCAAGGACCTGAAGTGGCCGCTGCTGATCACCGAGTTCACCTATGCCCAGGTGCAGGCGAAGTTCGATTGCGAATTTGCCGAGGCGCGCCTGGTGAAGGGCAAGACGGTGCCGGTGGGCATGTACCGCGTGCTCGGCGAAAAGGGCGCGCCCGAGGCGCGTCGCGTCAAGCCGTTCTTCAGCTCTGCGCCGTTGCATTGAAGATCCCCCATGACTTCTGCCCGGACGGCCCTCGACCGACCAATGACGCGGCGCAGTTGCGTGCTGGGCTGCCTGCTCTGGCTGGCGGTGATGGCCGTGCCCGCTTTGATCTTTTACCTGGCCGTGCAGGGCGAGGTGGCCTGGCGGCGCGGGCCGGGCAACCTGGAAGAGGATCGCCTGTTCGTCATCAACGAGCCGGCGGCCAGCGGCGTGGGCTATTCGACGTCGCGCCTGGCCGCTGCCGCGGCGAACGGCGCGGTCTGCGTGCAGACCGCAGTCACCTACTGGTTATGGCGCAACGAGGAGGGCGGCGAGCCGGATGTGAGTTATTGCGTGTGTTATTCGCGCAACGCGACGGGGACATACGAGCCGAACGGGCAAGGCTGCCCGTAGTCGTTTACCGCTGTTCTTTATCCAGCCATTTGACGACGGGCTGTGGCTGGTAAGTGCGCAGACGGTCCAGCAGCCGCGCAGCGTCCGTGTCGTCCAGCGCCAGGGCGCGGTAGTTCGGCTGAACGAAGCCTTCGGCGGTGGTATGGTCGAGGAAGGCCAGGAACGAGTCGAAGTAGCCGGCGACGTTGAGCAGGCCGACCGGCTTGCGGTGCAGGCCGAGCTGCGCCCAGGTGATGATCTCGCAGAATTCGTCGAGCGTGCCGTAGCCGCCGGGCAGGGCGATGAAGCCGTCGGCCAGGTCGGCCATCATGGCCTTGCGCTCGTGCATCGTGCCGACGACGCGCAGCTCGGTCGCGCCGCGATGTTCGATCTCGCGCTTGAACAAGAACTCGGGGATGACGCCGATAACCTCGCCGCCGGCGGCCAGCGTCGCATTCGCTAACACGCCCATCAGCCCGACGCTGCCGCCGCCGTAGACTAACCCCAGGCCCTGCTGCGCCAGCAGCGCGCCCAGGCGCCGCGCCGCCTCCGCATACACGGGCCGCGCGCCGACCGCCGAGCCGCAGAAGACACAAATTCGTCGCATCTTGGAGGGTGGGATGGCGGACGATAGATCGTGGTCTGTGGTTTGCCGTCCCCGCTTAGATCAGCGGCTTGCCGTTTCGATAAAAGACCTCGCCATCCACCACGATCTCGCTCTCGGCCATATCGCAGAGCATGTCCCAGTGCAGGCCGGACTCATTCCGGCCGCCGGTCTCGGGATAGCTCGCGCCGACGGCCAGGTGGATGGTGCCGCCCATCTTCTCGTCGAAGAGCATGTTCTTGGTGAAGCGCTGGATGCCGTAATTCATGCCGATGCCCCACTCGCCCAGATAGCGCGCGCCGTCGTCGGTGTTGAGCAGGGCCGTCAGCAGCTCCTGATTCTTGCTGGCCTTCTCCTTCACCACTTTCCCGTTCTCGAACCAGAGCTCGATGTCGGTCACTTCCCGACCGTCGTAGATGGCCGGGTAGCGGAAGCGGATCCAGCCGTTCACCGAGTCCTCCACCGGGCCGGTGAAGATCTCGCCATCCGGGAAGTTGTATTTGCCGTCGGCCTCCTTGAACGTGCGGCCCCTGATCGAGAGTTTCAGATCCACGTTCGCGCCCCGCAGGATTACCTGGTCCCGCCCCTTGAGCCAGCCAATGAGCTTCTGCTGGCGTGCGCCCTCTTCGCGCCACAGCGCCACCGGGTCGGGCTGGTCGAGCAGGCCCGCGCCGTAGACGAAGTCTTCGTAATCGGCCAGGCTCATCTCGGCCTCCTGCGCCGAGGCTTGCGTCGGGAACTCGGTCAGCACCCAGCGCATTTCGTTGCGGGCGGCGCGTTCAAAGAAGATTTTGGAGAGGGGCGCGGCCGCCTTGCGTACGCGCGCCTGCCGGGTCGGGTCCAGGCCGCTGAGTTCGCGCGTGTTGTGCTCGGCATGGATGGCAAGCGTGGCGTCGAAGGTTTCGGTGATGAGCTTGCGGATGGGCGAGACGTAATCCAGTTGCGCATCGGAGGCGTACTTGAAGAACAACGCGTCCGCCCCCGGCAGCGCATTGCTGATGAAAACGTGCGCGCCGGCCTTGACGGCCTCGGCGTACACGGCCAGCGCGAGCGGCTCGGCCAGCGGATGGGTGCGCAGATGGACTTGCTGGCCGGGCTTCAGTTCGACGGAGTAATGCACAAGCACCTGCGCGAGTTTGGCGATGCGTAAGTCGGTCATCGTGATTCCTTCTCGGGCGGGCTGTGAGCTACCCTGGAAAGTTTCGCCAGCCTTCGATTATGCCGCTGAGTTTCCCACGCCCGGCGGCGAAACTCCCTCCCGCCGTTGATAAGCGGCGGCGCCGACGATGATCAGCGCCCGCAACACACCCCCGGCGACGGCGATGCGTTGCAGGGCGCGGCGCTGGAAGTTAGCGTTCACTGCCGCCCCGCCGGGTGCGCGCTACGATTTCTGATCGTACTCGTAAAAGCCGCGCCCGGTTTTGCGCCCCAGGTAACCGGCGTCCACCATGCGGCGCAATAGCGGGGCGGGGCGGTACTTGTCGTCGCCCAGGTCGCGGTGCAACACCTCCATCACCGCCAGCACCACATCCAGCCCCACCATGTCCGCCAGCGTCAGCGGCCCCATGGGGTGGTTCATGCCCAGGCGCATGATGGTGTCAATAGATTCGCGCGGGGCGATGCCCTCCTCGAGCGCGAAGACGGCTTCGTTGATCATCGGACACAGGATGCGGTTAGAGATGAAGCCGGGGGCGTCGTTCACCACTACCGGCGTCTTGCCCATCCGCTCCGCCAAGCCTACCACCGTGTTGATCGTGCCGTTGCCCGTCCCTAGGCCCTTGACCACTTCGACCAGCGTCATCAAGGGCACCGGGTTGAAGAAGTGCATGCCGACGACCTTCTCGGGCCGCCGCGTGGCGGCGCCTAGTTTGGTGAGCGAGATGGACGAGGTGTTGCTGGCGATGATCACCTCGGGTCGGGCGCGTTCGTCCAAGTCGCGAAAGAGCTTGAGCTTGAGGTCGAGGTTTTCGCTGGCGGCCTCGATCACCAGGTCGGCTTTTTCCACCGGCTTCAGATCGTGGTCGGGCTTGATGCGGTTGAGCACGGCCTCTTCGCTCTCGGCCAGGCGGCCCTTGTCGCGCAGCTTGGCGACCGATTTCCTGATGGTCGCCAGACCGCGATCCAACTGCACCGGCGAGATATCCAGCATGGAGACGGTGTAGCCGGCCATGGCCGCCGTTTGCGCGATGCCGTTGCCCATCGTGCCGGCGCCGATGACGGCGATGTGTCGGATGGTGGGGTGCATGGTTGCTCTTGGACGCAGGGCGAAGAGCGTCAGGCGTCGCTTGACGGCTACGGACCAACCCTCTCCGCGCTGCAAATCACGGTTACTCGATTTCCACGGCCATGGCGACGGCCTCGCCGCCGCCCAGGCACAGCGAGGCTAGGCCGCGCTTCAGGCCCCGGTCGCGCAGCGCGTGAATGAGGGTGACGAGCACGCGCGCGCCACTTGCGCCCACCGGATGGCCGAGCGCGATCGCGCCGCCGTTGACGTTGACTTTGCTCCAGTCCCAGCCCTGGTCGGCCAGGGCGTAGCCGTCAGCCAGCACCTGCGCGGCGAAGGCTTCGTTCAGCTCGATTAGGTCCACGTCCGACAGCGTCCAGCCGATCCGGTCGAGCAGCTTGGGGATGGCGCGGGCCGGCGCGATGAAGATGTACTTGGGAGCAACGGCGGCGGAGGTGTAGCCGACGATGCGGGCCAGCGGCTGTTTGCCCAGCGCCTCGGCCTTGGCGCGCGAGGCGACCACGAGCGCCGCCGCGCCGTCGTTGAGGCCGGGCGCATTGCCGGCGGTCACCTTGCCGTCTTTCTGAAAGGCGGGCTTCAGCTTCGCCAGCGCTTCGAGCGAGGTGTCGCGGCGCGGCGCTTCGTCCACATCCACCACCGTCACCTTGCCCTTGTTCTCGATCTCGACCGGCGCGATCTCGTCCTTGAACTTGCCCCTATCCATGGCGGCGATAGCCTTGCGGTGGCTCTCGAGCGACCAGCGGTCCATGGCCTCGCGCGTCACCTCGTACTCGTTGGCGATGAACTCGGCGGCGTTGCCCATCAGCCAGTGCTCGAACGGATCAATCAGGCCGTCGTGCTGAGCGGAGTCGAACATCGGCTGATCGCCGTAGCGCGTGGCCTGACGCAGGAAGACCAGGTGCGGCAGCGCGCTCATATTCTCCATGCCGCCTGCCACCAGCAGGTGCGCGTCGCCGGCGCGGATGGCCTGGGCTGCGCTCATCACTGCGCGCAAGCCGGAGCCACAAGCCTTGTTCGCACTATACGCGCCTACCGTCTCCGGCAGGCCGGCGAAGATGCCCGCCTGGCGCGCCGGGGCCTGCCCGGAGCCGGCGGCGACCACCTGGCCGAGGATCACTTCTTCGATGGCCTCCGGCGGCACGCCCGCGCGCTCGACGGCAGCCTTGATCGCCGTGGCCGCCAGCCGGGGCGCTGGCGCGGTGCTCAAAGCGCCCAGAAACTTGCCGATGGGCGTGCGCGCGCCGGAAAGAATCACGGCGTCGTTGGCCTTCTTCTCGTGCGTCATCTCATACTCCTGGTCGGAGGGGTTGGGTTTCTCCAGTTTGTAACGCGTGGCCGTTACAAGTAAGTTGCGAGCATCAACAAACCCTCACCGCTCACGATTGTAATCGAATTGCCCAATCCAGCGCAGAGCCTCTGCCAGCCGTTGCGCAGGAGCATCTACCCGCCCCAGCCAGAGCGAGCGCTCCTGACCCTTCGAGTCGGTGCTGGTGAACAGGAAGCGCTCGTCATCCAGCCAGAGGAAACGCTGCACGGGAATGTCGGTCAGTGCCGCCGAGGGACCGCAGATGTGGCCGAGGCGGACAGGCAGCGGAGGCCCATTGAATTCATACCCGCCGTAGGCAAAGCGAACCGAGTCCGGCGCCCAGCCGAAGAAAGATAAGGACGGGCCGGCATCGTAAACACGCTCCGCCGCGCCATCAAAGCGGGCGAGGACCAGAACCCGGTTTCCGCTTCGCAGATAAGCCAAACGTTGCTGATCCGGCGAGACGTTCACATTGAAAGCATAGCCTTCAAAACGCGCCAACTGCTGCGGAGGTGGGCCATCCACTGGGACGAGCCAGGTGGTAAAGGCCTCAGCCGTCGCGAGTTGGTTGGTCGGGTCGGTCGCCCAGAGGATGACACGCAATGCCCGCGAGTCCGGCGTCCAGGCGACTTGGGGTGTCCCTAAAATTTCGCCAACGCCAAGCTGCGGATAAATCAGCAGAGTGTCACGACGACCCCGTCCGTCAACGGTTGTGACGCTGATGTCGCTGGCCGTCACGATCGCTACCTGCCAGCCATTCGGGGCGAACACATGGCCCAAACTGTAATCGTCCACCCAGGGATCGGCGGAGTCCGGCAGCTTGCGCCGCTCTAAAGTGTCCGCGTTCACCGTCCACACACCAGGAAAGTAAGTGATGCTGCCGCCGATTGCGTTGATCCTGGGGGCCACGCGAAACTGCAGCGTATGGCTGCCGGGCTGCCACCGAATGCGCGCCGGCCCGTTGCCGACGTAAGCCGGGTGCGGGTCCGTGCCGACGCCGGCGAAGAATTCGGCGCTCGCCAATTGGCGTTCATTGCTGCCGTCGCTGTTGACGGCCCAGATTTCGGTATTAGCGAAGGCGAGGGACGAAACTCCGCGCACAAAGGCGATAACCTGCCGATCCGGCGAGACCCAGAATTGCTGTGCTTCGCCGTGAGTGGTGAGCCGTTGCGTTGCGCCATCCGCTTCGCGCCACTGGTACAAATCGCCGTCGCTGATGTAGGTGACCTCGAGCGGCTCGGTTCGCAACTGCGCCGGCGCAGGCGTGACCGTTTCCAGGCAGGGAGCCGGCGTGGCAGAGGGCCGAGGCGAGGGCGTTCGCGTCGGTGTGGAGGTCGGGCTGGGGCGCGGCGTGGCGGTGAGTGTGAGGGTGGGGGGCGGCAGCGTCGCGCTAGGGGTGCGCGCGGGAAGGGCGGTCGGTTGGGTGACGCAGGCCGCCAGCAGCCCAGCCAGCCAGAAAGCGCACAGCTCCCGCTGTCTGCCTGAAGCAAAGAGCTTCATCCCATAACCATAACCTGCAACCTGTCACCCGTTCCGTTCTGGCCAGGCCTCACGCAGCCGCTGCCATGTCACCCGCAGATCTTCCGGGATGACGCGCGTGCCGGCGGCCACCGTCATGAAATTGGTGTCGCCTGCCCAGCGCGGCACCACATGCAGATGCACGTGCTCGGCAATGCCCGCGCCCGCTGCCACGCCGATGTTCATGCCGACGTTGAAGGCCTGCGGGTTGTAGGTAGCGCGCAGTGCCGCCAGACCCTCGTTGAGCAGTGTCATCAGCTCGGCCAGCGTGGGCGCGTCCAATTGTTCGGAGCTGGCGGTGTGTGCGTAGGGCACTACCATGAAGTGGCCGTTGTTGTACGGATACAGGTTGAGGATGACGTAGGCATGCTGGCCGCGCCGGATAATCAGGTTTTCGGCGTCGCGCGACTCGCGCGGCTTGTCGCAAAAGATGCAGCCGGTGCTCTTGAGCAGGCCGGTCGCCGGCGGTTGGGAGTTGCTTTGCAGGTATGCCATGCGCCACGGGGACCAGAGGTGTTCCACGGCCGGATTGTAACAGATACGGTGAGAGGTCGAGGCCGAATCGCATGGACTCAGGCCTGCCGGGTCCGGCCGCAGCGATGGCGAAGCCGTGATCGGTCAGGCCCGCCAGGTCTCGCCTACTGGTGGAGTAAAATGCGCTTATGCTCCACGCGCAAGATTTGCTTCATCAACTCAACAGTTCCAGGTTTGGCCACCCGCTCTACGTCTACCAACAGATTGGTTCGACCAACGACGAGGCCAAGCTGCTGGCCGAGAACGGCGCGCCGGAGGGCCTGCTGATCGTGGCCGAGGAGCAGACGGCGGGCCGGGGCCGGGGCGGACGCGCCTGGCTCACGCCGCCAGGGGGCGCGCTGGCGTTCAGCCTGGTGCTGCGCCCCGCGCTCAGCGCGGAACAGGCTGCCCGTCTGGTCATGCTCGCCGGTGTGGCCGTGTGCGAGGCCATCGAGCAAACCACCGCAGCGCGCCCGCAGCTCAAGTGGCCCAACGACGTGCTGCTCAACGGGAAGAAGCTCGCCGGCCTGCTGGCCGAGTCGGCCCTGCGCGGCGAGGCGCTCGAGTACGCCGTGCTGGGCGTCGGCTTGAATGTGAGCTGGGCGCCCGCGCCCGAGCAGGTGGATTTCCCGGCGACCTCACTGCAGGCCGAAACGGGGCACGAGGTGGACCGCGCGAAATTGCTGCGCGCCATCCTGGCTCGACTGGAGGCTCGCTATGCGCAGTTGAACGACGAGGCCACATTCACCGCTTTGTTTGCCGACTGGCGGGTGCGGCTGACGCTGCTCGGCCAGCCGGCGGAGCTGCGGCTGGAGACGGAGACGCTGGTGGGCGTGGCGGAGGACGTGGCGCCGGACGGCGCGCTGCTCTTCCGGTTGTCTTCGGGCGAGACGCGCCGCGTGCTGGCCGGCAACTTGCATCTGCGCCCGGCAGGCGCGGTGTAGCGCGGGTGCATTCCAGATTTTTGGCCGCCCTTCGACTGCGCGCCGCTCAACGGGCGGTGCTCTCCTGAGCGAAGCCGAAGGATCAGGGCGCAGCCTGCCCAATAATCGAAATGCACCCGTGTAGCGTCGGCGGTTTGACGTCCGCTCAAATCGGGCTAGACTTCTGCCCGAATCGCAACTGGAGGCTGTGACGATGTTCGATAATCTGCGCCAACCGGAAAGCAACCGCGACGACAACGACCTGCGCGGCGCCTTCAACCCGTCGCACGCCGGCACGGCCAGCACCGGCGGGCGCGTCCTCGGCCTGACGCCGGCGCAGTTGTTCATCGTCTCGGTCGTGCTCTTCGTCAACGTCGCGCTGCTCAGTTGCTTCGCGCTGGTCGTTTTTGAAAAGGTTGACCTGACGAAGTTGTTCTAGGGCCGGCGCCCACACGCCGCCGAACACGCGCGGCTCATCCATCGGCGCGATGACGCTGTAGGTCAGCTCATCGGTATGATTGACCGGGCCGTGTACCGGCTGTACGACCTGACGGAGGCGGAGATGAGGGTTGTGGAGGGGAACGACCGGGCATGAAGCCCATTCGGCTTTCGGCCCACGCGTTGAGTTGTACTTCGCGACGTGGCTTTACCGTGGAAGAAGAGGATACGATCCGCCGCAGCCAGTGGGAGCCTGCCGAATTGCGCCGGTGGCAGTGCCACCAGGACTTTCCCTTTGGTCAGGAGTGGAACGGTCGGGTGTACGCGACCAAACAGGTTCGACCGGTCTTTGTGGAAGAAGAAACAGAAATCGTCGTCGTCACCGTCTACACGTATTTCTTCTGAGAGAAGCCTCGGCTATGAAAATCATCTATGACCCCGAAGTGGATGCCTTGAGTATCATCTTTCGCGAAACTACCGTAACGACGCGCACCCTCACCGAAGGCATTGCTGCTGAGTACGACACAGACGGACGTCTGGCCGGCCTTGAAATCCTGGATGCGATACGACGTTTTGGTGGGGAGGATACGCTGCGCCAGGTCGTGCTGGAAGGGATTGGCCCGACGTTGCCGGCTTCAACCCCTCGCGCCGTCTAACGGCTTCGCTTCCCTCGGCCAGACTTCCCTCCGCATGCCAGCCTACTTCCGCGCCTTCCGTTTCGCCGTCACCTTCGGCTTGCGCGCCTTCGGGCTGGGCCGCGTGCGCCCAGCCTCGCCCGCCGGCCAACTCGCAAATGTGCGCCGCATCCGGGCGATGAACGCCTCCCAGATGGGATAGTTGCTGCCGGCCCAAATCGCCGCGCGAAATTTCTCCGCTTGAGATTCCGACCAGCCCAGGTGCTTCTGAGCATAAAGCGCATAAAACGCGGTCACGCGGAAATTCGCGACGCAGTGGATCAGAGCTTTGCCGGGCGGGAGGTGCGCCAGCGTCGCCTCGAACGCCGCGAAGTCGCTCTCCCGGGGATTGTCCCACTCGACCGGGATGTGGAAGTAATTGAGGCCGAGCGCGCGCACCAGCCCGGCCTCATCCTCCAGCGAGTGGGATGGGTCGAGCGGGGCGAGGTTGATGACGGTGGCGAAGCCCTCGGCCGCCGCTGCCCGCAACTGATCCGCTGTCGGCTGGCCGCCGGTGATGATCTCGTCGCTGACCTTGAGGTAGTTGTAAATCCGGTCGGAACTCATCGGATGAGCGCGGTAATGGCTTCGCGGATGATGCCGGCGCTGCGGGCCAGCGCGGCCTGCTCATCGGCGTCGAGGGGCAGGGAAAGCGTGCCGAGGATGCCGCGCCCGCCGACGAGGTGCGGCACGGAGACGGTCACGTCGCGCACGCCCGCGATCTCTGCCAGCGGCGTGCACACGCTCAGAATCGCCCGCTGATCGCCAAGGATGGCCTGCACGATGCGGGCCAGCGCGCTGCCGATGCCGTAGTACGTCGCCCGCTTGCCGGCGATGATGTGATAGGCCGCGCGGCGCACGCCCTCGTCAATGCGCTGTCGGTCCGCCTCGTCCACGACAACGCCGGTCTCACGACAATACTCCGCCAGCGGGATGCCGCCCACCGCGGCCGCCGACCAGGCCAGCACCTCCGAGTCGCCGTGCTCGCCCAGCACATAGGCGTGGATGTGCTGCGCGTCCACTCCGAGATGACGACCGAGCAGCGCGCGGAAGCGGGCGGTGTCGAGCGTGGTGCCGGAGCCGATGACGCGATAGCCCGGCACGCCGAACGGCGCGGCGTAGTGGGCGGTGAGGTGCGTCATTACATCCACCGGGTTGGTGGCCACAAGCAGCACGGCCTCGGGCGCGTGTTGCAGCACGCTGGGCACGACGGATCGAAAGACCGCCGCGTTGCGTTCGAGCAGTTGCAGGCGCGTCTCGCCCGGCTGCTGGTTGACGCCGGCGGTGAGGATAACGACCCGGCAGCCGGCCAGATCGGCATATTCGCCGGCGCGCACATCCAGCGGGTGCGCAAAAGGCACGGCGTGGTACAGGTCATCGGCCTCGGCCTGCGCGCGGGCCGCGTTTAGATCCACCAGCACGATCTCACGTCCGATGCCGCGCATGACCAGCGCATACGCCGCCGTCGCCCCCACGAAGCCGCTGCCCACGATGCCGATCTTCATTTCGAGACTCCTTTACGATGAGGGGAAGTGTAACCGCAAAGGCGCAAAGCGCGCAAAGGCCCGCCGAGGCAGTGTGCACGCAAAAGATGTCAGTGACAGCCGCATCCTGAGCGGAGCGGGCTGCTTTTGCCCGCGCAGTCGAAGGAGCGGCTGACAACCTTTGCGTGGCACAGGCCGTATGCCGAAAATTGTGTAATTCGGCCTGTAGGCGCGGGTCTGAGAGCCGCGCCTACGAAATTACACACAAATCGGCAAACCGCCTGCACACCCGAGGCAAATGGGATTACAATCCATGCCGGCGACAGGAAGGTGAATGCGGATGCGTCGTTTTGCTCTCGGGCTGGTAACGGCTGTGCTGCTGCTGGAGGTTGTCACCGCGTGCGACTCGCCGGCGCCAACGACAGCGCCCACCCTGCCGGCTTCCGCACCGACGGCCCTGGCCGCGGCGACCGGGGTTGCCTCGCCCACACCGACGACGGCCTCGGTAATGATCGCGCCGACCGCCTCCATGGTGCTTGCGCCGGCGACGCCCACGGCGACCCCATTGCCGGAAGGCTACCCGCCCGATCCCGTTCAGCCTACGTTCCCGCCAGGCGGGTACCCGCCCGGTCTCGTTCAGACCACCTCCCCACCAGGCGGTTACCCGGCTCCGAGGCCAACGGATGTGCCTCTGCCCCCCACGCCACGCGTCGCGCCCACCGTGCCGATTGCGCCCAACGCTATTGCCCCGGGGAATGCGGCGCAGCTCCGGCCGGTGGCACGCCTGACGCCGCCCAGCCGCGCCGCGTTCGAAGGCGGCATTTTCCCGTCCGGCCCGATCTGGGATGTGGCGCTCTCCAACGATGAAACCCGCGTTGCAGTGGCCGTCCCCGACGGCGTCCACGTCTATGATCTCGCAGCCGGCCAGCCGCTGAGGTACGTTGACACCGGCGCCGCGCTCCCCGTCCGCGTCTACTTCTCGCCGGATAACCGCACCCTGTTCACTTCTTCGGGCTGGGATTTTGCACCGTTCGGGGCGACTTTCTTTGAGGTTGCGACCGGGCAACGGAGCGGAACGCTTCGCGTGCCGTGGCCGGCCATGCCTCACCTGGGAACATGGGCCTATCCCTCGCCCGACGGGCAAATCCTGGTCATCAAACAAGGCAACGCCGCCCGCTTCTACGACATGGCAACGCGCCGGCTGCTGAACACCTGGCCCGAACGCTGGTTCCCGGCGACGGCCATTGTGTTCTCTCCGGATAGCCGGCTGGCCGCCATCTCCTTCAGCGGTGTGGCCGTGTGGGAGGTCGAAAGCGGCCGATTGTTGTTCAGGCCGACCCCGCCCAACACCTCCACGACGCTGCAGCCGCTGGCAGCTTTTTCTCTCGATGGTCAGCTCCTGGCGACGGCAGACGGGCAGACCCTCCGCGTGTGGGAGGTGGCGACGCCGCGCGAACGGTTCCAGGCTGCTCTCAATGATTATGCTGCCAGCGTCCTGACTTTCTCCCCGGACAGCCAGAAGGTGGTCGTCTCCACCCACAGCCGGGTCTCGGTGTGGTCAACGCAAAGCGGAGAGCGCCTGTTGGCTGTGGGCGGCTACGCGCCGCAATTCTCACCCGACAGCACCAGCCTGGTCGTGCAGTCCGATGACGAACGGATCAGCGTTTGGAGCATCCCCGGCCAGCAGGCCCGCTTCACGCTCGCCGGAACAGACGCGCACTTCACGCCCGATGGCCGGCTACTGATTCGGGTGATCACCGACACCTATGCCTTCGTGGAGGCCGACGCCGGCCTCCCCGGTTCCACCTTCGCGGCGCAACGCGTGCGGGTATTGAGCGACGGCCGTCTGCTGGATGTGCGCGATGATGGCTCCATTCGCATCCTGGCGGCGCAGGACGGGCAACCGCTCATGGCCCTTGCCAGCCGGCGCCGGCCCAGCCCGGCGACCGGCGTCGTCTTTCTGCCCGATGGTCGCCTGGCCATTGTCTCGGGCAACGCCAGCCTGCGCCTCGACGCGCTGGTTGACCCGGACCCTTACAATCTGCCGCCGACGGCCGAGCAGGGCGCGTGGATTTATCAGGTCGCCCTTGCGCCGGACGGTAAGATCATCGGCTCGGCTTCCAAAGATGGCCGGCTGGCGCTCTTCAACTCAGACAACCTCTATGCGTACCTGAGCATAATGAATCCTGCTGCCGCCGGCCCCGTTGCCGGTGAGCTTACCAGCGTCGCCTTCTCGCCCGATGGCACGCGCGTGGCCGCGGGCGGCAGTGATCACCACATCCGGCTCTGGGCAACCGAGGCGCCGCTCATCACGCCAACACAAATCCTGACAGGTCACACCAACTGGGTGTGGGGCGTCGCCTTCTCGCCGGACGGCCGGCAGCTCGCTTCGGCCTCGGCGGATCAGACCGTGCGAATTTGGGATGCCGTCAACGGTCAGACGCTGTTCACGCTGCGCGGCCACACGGCCACGGTTCGCAGCGTGGCCTACTCACCCGACGGCGCGACGCTCGTCTCGGGAGGGTGGGACGGCGCATTGAAGCAGTGGGAGGCGCGCTCCGGGGCGCTGCTGCGCACACTGTCGGGCCATACGGCTCAAGTCAACGCGGTGACGTTTTCTCCCGGCGGGGGCCTCATCGCCTCCGCTTCGCACGACGGGACGGTAAGACTGTGGGAGGCGGCCACGGGTCGCGAGGTGATGGCCCTAAAACCTGAGGGCGGCCCGGTGTGGGCCGTGGCCTTTTCCCCGGATGGCCGGCAACTGGCCGCCGCGCTGAACGACGGCGCGGTGCAGGTGTGGGAAGCGCCTTGAATTGTCGCGTGAGCAACCCTTGGCGGCTCTCCCGACTTTGGCGGGATGATGCCCGCCGCCGCGCACCCCTTCGGCAATCCTTCAGCTTCGCTTAGGAGGTAGCTCAGGGCGCGGCCTGAGCGGAGCGAAGTCTCCATGCGCGCCGGCGCACAACGGGCGATGAAAATGAGAGGCTGCGCCGATTCAGAACTTCTGCTAAAGTGAATGTGTCGGCAAGCCACACGTTGCACTCCGCAGTGCTGTCACGAACGTGAAGCGAAGTCGGACGGGCGGGCTGGACGGCACAACAGAGTGTTGCAGGCGCGGGGC